>JAZLKO010000103.1:0-35455 GCA_045597685.1 Prevotella sp. | reverse complement strand
GTGTTGGATGCTTTCAGTTTATTTTTGGCATCTTCCTCTGCTTAAATCAATTGCATAGTAAACTATGCGCTTGCTTTAACCAAAGAAATCTGCTCAAAAATAATTCTGAAATCATCTCAATATAATTTATAGAACCCACCTAAATTAATCACAATGGATTGTGGTAAAATAGCAATAATTGGAGGCGGCAGCTGGGCTACGGCTATAGCAAAGATTGTCGTGGCTCACACACATCAACTCGGCTGGTATATCAGACGAGATGACAGAATAGATGATTTCAAACGGCTCGGGCATAATCCTGCATACTTGGAAAGTGTGCATTTCAATATGAAAGAGATTGAAATGTCGTCCGACATAAACAAGATTGTGCAAGACTATGACACGATAGTATTCGTCACGCCATCACCATATCTGAAAAATCATCTCAGAAAACTCAAAGTCCGCCTGAACAACAAATTTATCATTACAGCCATAAAAGGCATCGTGCCAGACGAAAACTTGATATGCAGTGAATATTTCCATCAGGTGTTCGATGTGCCATATAGCAATCTTGCCTGCATCGGTGGACCATCGCATGCAGAAGAAGTGGCAATGGAACGTCTTACCTATCTCACAATAGGCTGTACTGACAGGAATAAAGCTCAGGCTTTTGCTGATGTTATGGACAATGAGTTTGTTAAGACTAAAATCTCGGAAGATGTTTTGGGAATCGAATATTCTTCTGTATTGAAAAATGTATATGCAATAGCAACAGGAATATGCAGTGGACTGAAATATGGCGATAACTTCCAGTCTGTGCTTATATCGAACGCAGTAGAAGAAATGCAGCGTTTCCTTAATGCCGTAAGTCCTATGGAGAGAAATATGGTTGACTCAGTGTATATGGGTGATTTGCTTGTTACATCGTATTCCAAATTCTCACGCAACCGTACTTTCGGCACCATGATAGGCAAAGGCTACAGCGTAAAGAGTGCACAGATAGAAATGGAAATGATAGCCGAAGGTTATTTCGGTACTAAGTGCATGAAAGAAATCAACGACAGAGTACATGTGAACATGCCATTATTAGATGCAGTATATAACATATTGTATAACCGAGTATCACCACAGATTGAAATAAAGTTATTAACGAACTCATTCAGATAGAACATGAAAAATATTAGTTTAAACACCGCAAAAGCCTTACAGTTTCTATGCACAGAATCTATCAACACCATAGCACCGAAAATCAAGGCTGCACAAGATGCACTGGAACAGGGAACTTGTCCTGGAAACGATTTTTTGGGCTGGCTTCACCTGCCATCATCAATAACACCAGAGTTTATTACTGAAATACAGCAAACTGCCGATATTCTTCGCAACAATTGTGAAGTGATAGTTGTGGCAGGAATAGGCGGAAGCTACCTCGGAGCACGTGCTGTGATAGAAGCCTTAAGCAATTCGTTTGCATGGTTGAAAAATCAGAAACCAGCCATCATCTTTGCAGGCAACAATATAAGCGAAGACTATCTGTCAGAACTTTCAGAATACCTGCACGACAAGAAATTCGGAGTAATCAACATTTCAAAGTCTGGCACCACCACCGAGACAGCCCTCACATTCCGTTTGATGAAGAAGCAATGTGAAGATCAGCGAGGCAAGGAAGAAGCAAGAAAAGTTATCGTAGCAGTAACCGATGCCGTGAAAGGTGCTGCACGTGCCGCTGCTACAAAAGAAGGCTATAAGACATTCGTTATTCCTGATAATGTTGGCGGACGATTCTCTGTTCTCACTCCAGTTGGCTTGTTGCCAATAGCATGTGCTGGTTTCGATATTGCCAAACTTGTGGCTGGTGCTGCTGAAATGGAAAAAGCATGTGGAAACAATGTTCCATTAAGCGAAAATCCTGCCGCACAGTATGCTGCTGTGAGAAACCTTCTCTATCAGAGTGGCAAGAAAATAGAAATACTGGTAAACTATCAGCCAAAACTCCATTTCATGAGTGAATGGTGGAAACAACTTTATGGCGAAAGTGAAGGCAAAGAGAATAAAGCAATATTCCCAGCATCAGTAGATTTCACCACCGACCTTCACTCCATGGGACAATGGATTCAAGATGGCGAACGCACAATCTTTGAGACAGTGCTCAGTGTAGAAGAGACTAACTCAAAGTTGCTTTTCCCTACAGATGAAGAAAACCTTGACGGACTGAATTTCCTTGCTGGCAAGCGAGTTGATGAAGTAAACAAGATGGCAGAGTTGGGAACGCAGTTGGCACATGTTGATGGGGGAGTGCCAAACCTACGTATCTCAATACCTGAACTCAATGAGTATTATCTTGGTCAGCTGATTTATTTCTTTGAGATAGGCTGTGGCATTAGCGGAAATGTACTTGGCATAAATGCATTCAATCAACCAGGAGTTGAGGCATACAAGAAGAATATGTTTGCCCTGCTCAACAAACCAGGATATGAAGCCGAATCAAAAGCCATCCAAGAACGCATTCCTCTTTGATATGGACGGAGTCATTTACGACTCCATGAAATATCATGCAAAAGCCTGGCACACCTCTATGGCAAAGTTTGGCATTCCTATGAGCGAATCCGATTGTTATGCACATGAGGGAATGAGAGGAGTGGAAACCATCAAGGAACTTGCCTTTGAACGCTGCAACAGACATCTGTCCGACGAGGAAGTCAGTCTTATGTATGAAGACAAATGTCGGGAATTTGCCAAGTTCCCACCACCAGAGATGATGCCTGGTACAAAGCAACTGATGCAGAAAATAAAAGCTTCAGGAGCAAAAATAGTAGTAGTTACTGGCAGCGGACAGAAAACCGTCTTAGACCGAATCTGTAACGACTATGAGGGATTGGTTGTTCCAGAACTAATAATAACATGCTTTGATGTTGAAAGAGGAAAGCCTGCACCCGACCCATATCTCATGGGATTACAGAAAGCAGGTGTAAAAGCCAGTGAAGCCGTAGTGGTGGAGAATGCCCCACTTGGAGTCAGAGCAGGCAAGGCAGCAGGCATCTTTACAGTAGCCGTCAATACTGGTCCATTGCCCGACAGTATGCTGAAGGCCGAAGGAGCCGACATAGTGTATCCATCAGTCCAGGCTTTCTGCGATGATTTTGAAGTCTATTTCAATAACGGAATTTGAGCTGCGAGTCCAATATTAAGTGAATGGAGGGCGGAATTTGTGATGCTGCCTGATTCTGGGAGAAGATTATAGTCGCAATTCAGACTGAAATTAAGTTTCTTGTATGCTCTGTAGGTTGTGCGAATACCAGCTGTATAGATGATACCTGTTGTTTCAGGTAGATTGTTTTCTTCATCTTTCAATGTCGTGTTACAGCCAGCATGTATTTTTCCTCCGATAAAAAAACGATTTGAAATGGGGTAGGAGAGGTTGATGCCTCCTGTCATTGACCAAGAGGTGGAGGACTGGTCGGTTGAGGGTTGAGGGTTGAGGGGTGAGGGTTGAGGGGTGATGGGTGGTTCTAAACGACTAATTTCCCAATCTCCCAATCCACTAATCTGATAGCTGCTTGATGTTAGTGTGGCTCCTATACCAATGTATGGTGAAAAGAAATATGCCCCATCAATACTTACTGCTGCACCAGGCTTTAGAGAAATATTTTCAGAAATTTTTCTTGTAAGTGGAACTATACCGCTTAATTGCAAGGCAATGTAGGAAGGGTTAGAGGTTAGAGGCGAGAGATTAGAGGTGAGAGGTGAGGTGTGGGTTTTGAAAATCTTGTCGGCTATGTAGTAGCCTAATTCTGCTGATAGTATGCCTATGCCAGCTCCAGCAAAAATGTCGGACATCCAATGGCGGTTGTTGCATACACGAGTGATGCCTGTGACTGTGGCGCATGTGTAGGAACCTACCGTTATCCATGGACTGATATGGCCGTATTCCTTAGAGAGAAAGGCTGCTGTCATAAATGCTGTGGCAGAATGACCTGAAGGGAAAGAATTGCGTGATGTGCCATCAGGACGTTTTCGCTTAATGGTGTATTTGCCCGCATTGACCATTATTGCCATAATAGCCCCCGACATGACATCAGAAACCAGCAGTTGTCCCCAGTTATTACGGCTTTTCACTCCACCAACTTTCAATCCGAGCATTACGGCAAGTGGTGCCCATTGTGTGTAATTGTCGTACCATGTTTTGAATGCTGGCATCTGACCATTACGGATGGCACGAAAACTTTTGTCCATTCCTTGCATGGCAAAGCTGCCAGCAAGAAGGGGTGCAGCAACATAAACGGCACTATGGGAATCGTTGTATAATTGGATGTGATGGTTAGGCAGAGTATGAATTAATGAATCCGAATTCTGCGCATTTAGCGAACATACAACTAAAAAAAATAGTGCAAATATTATGTTTCGATTGTGGGGCATGGGATGAGGTGTGTGCAATTCACTATTCGCCAAGATAGAAACCTACTTCTGGTGGTTGGTTGTAAGCAGTATTCTGATAAGCTATGCTCAGACGATAAGGTATGTCATCAAGCAGGGTGGTGATGCGATGTGTGGTAGGTATATCGGAAATGTATAGTCTGAGTTCATTGCTGTCGGTGGTACGTGTCAGCACTTCCTCACGCCAGTCGCCAATGATGTCGCCACTGAGGCAAGGGTTCTGCTTTGTGCCGTTGTTGAAGGTTGTGCCTTCAAATCGAGCTAACGTGTGCATCTCGCCAGTCTGCCAGTCGTATTTCGATACCTGTGAGCGGTCGAGCATTTCTCGAAGAAGGTCACCATCCCACCATACGGCAAAATTAACGGGCAGTCTGCCACGTTTGCCTACTTGTTCGCCTTTGACATTATAGATTCCTTCAGAAGCAAGGCTCCACATTTCTACTCCTTCGTTGGTTGGGTCAATGTCGGCAGCCATGCATCTACCATTATCGAAATTGCATTTGGTCTGAAAAATAACCTTGCCAGTGCGTGCATCACGGAAGGATGCACCGTCGCGATGGTTTTCGTGGCAGTCCCATACCTGCAACTCTTTGTTGTCAGGATAGAATGGCATAAGGTGCATGGCATCACCATGTCCCATACGGGTGGAGTATAGACCTGTGCCGTTGTGGTCAATGGCGCATGAACCGTAGATAATCTCATCGCATCCGTCGGCATCAACATCTGCGACACGGAGGTTATGATTTCCCTGACCAGCATAGTGCTTGTTACCTTTATCGTTAGAGTCGAATACCCAATGCTGTTTCAGATTTGTACCATCCCAATCGAAGGCTGCCAGAACGGCTCGGGTGTAATATCCTCGACACATAACCGCAGACGGATGTATTCCATCGAGGTATGCAACACATGCTAAATACCTGTCGCAGCGGTTGGCATTGTCGTCGCCCCAGTCTTGTGAACGTCCACGTTCAGGAACATAATCAATGGTGCAGAGAGCTTCGCCAGTCTTTCCGCTGAATACAGTAAGATATTCAGGACCTTCGAGGATTCTTCCAGTGCCACGTTTGAAATGAGGTCTTTGTCTGTTGGAGAACATTTTCCTCATATTGCTCATAGTGACAGAATCTATAGATTGTCGGTTCTGATATAATCGTGACATTTGCTCCATTGCAGCATTGTCTTTGGCTATTTCATCTTTGTGCTCATTGTAATATGCTGTAACTTCGGCAAGTCCGAAGCGATAATCTTTAGTAGAATCGCCAATGACCTTGCCTATGCCGTCGATAGTGCTATCGGCAGTCTTGCAAATCATTTCTGCAGAGCCATCACCATCGAAATCATAGACAAGAAACTGGATGTAATGAGCACCGGAACGAACATTCTTACCAAGATTTATGCGCCACAGACGAGTGCCGTTGAGTTTGTAGCAGTCAAAGATGGTTGGACCGGTGAAGCCATCGTGAGCATTGTCGCGTGCGTTTGTCGGGTACCATTTCAGGAAAATCTCCATTTCTCCATCGGCATCCGCATCGCCTACAGAACAGTCGTTGGCCTCGTATTGATAGCGTCGGCCGTCAGGAGTGATACCGCCTTCTGGCTTCTCGACGGATATTGGCAGGTAACCTATTGGAGCATTTGCTTTAAGAGTGTATTCTCCATTTATTGTGGAATTGCTGCTATTCACAGTATAGGTTGCATCAACGGAAAGCGGATTGTTGTCTATGAAACAGGTTTCTTTGCATAATGGAGAAGAGTTGAGCTTTACGCCATTGCGGCAGACATCAAACGATTCATCTTTTGAATCGCTGCTCAATGACCGCCAACTTACCATAACCTTTCCATCGGATGTCCTGACTGCCACCAAGCCACGATTGAGTTTCTCTTTTTGAATGTCGGAACGATAGGCAGGTTGTGCCTCTGCAGTGATACTGCAAATAAATAATAAGGTTATTATTGTTACGGTTGTGCTCTTCAACAGCCTTAGGATAGACCTATTAAATTGTAATTTAGTAGAATTCATAAATAGATTGTAAATAAAAAATTTGTAAATTGTAAATAAATTATATTTGTGAATTAGTTATTGCTTTAGCATATTTTGCCACCCAATTGCCAAACAGAGTGATATGCATCAGCAGTTGTTCAAAAATGATGACGGCAACTATTGCTGTGGCAATGCCAAGTATAACATCAATAACATAATGATGACCACTATAGACAGCCGTGAACCAGATACCGATTGTCACTAATGCAAAGATGAGAATTGTAATTTTGTTTTGTTGGCTCAGTATGGCATAGATTGTTGCAATCAGCATGTAGGCAGCATGTAGAGAAGGTATTGCTGCAAAAACATTGCTATTGCCGGAATAGATGGACTGGAAGAGAGGAACACCGATGAGATGGTCGAACCGCAACAGTCCACCAACATTGCCAGGCACTCCAAACTGCAAATCGAAGCCATACTTCATCACATACCAAGGTGGTGCGGCAGGATGAGCGTAATAGATGCAGAATCCTATTATGTTGCAAAGCAGGAAACTGAGGGTGAAATGTACGCACCATTTCGCTTTTTTCTGATAGAAAAGCATAATGGCAAATGCTATCGGCAGTGGTACCCAGCAGAAATATGACACCCCAGCAATAATGTCAAGAAGGGTGTTGTGATTGATGCTGAAATATACACATGGAATAATTCCAAAGATGGATTTTTCGGCTTCATATAATCCACGGATATCGATGTCATTATATTCGTAGCTTGGGAAGAATTTCATTGAGAAATACATTAGCCCGAATACAGCGAATGGCAGTAGTGCCAAAATAAGTTTTAAATACTGACGCATGATTAGTTTTAGGTTCAAAGTTTCAGTTGATTAGGAGTTAAGGAGCTCAAATGCCAAGGCATTAATTGATAATTGACAATTGACAATTGATAATTCACAATAGGAGTTAAGGAGTTAAGAAGTTAAGACAATAGTTGTGGGGCTACGCTCTGGTTGTGGGTTAAATTGCAAAATTAATAAAATTGTAAATTAGTTCAATCCGTAAATTGTAAATCCATTATTGTTTCTTTAGCTTATTGTAGCAGTGAATGATTCTCCAGAATGCTGTGATGTTTGCAAGTATGGCAATCAGCCACATTGGAACGATGAGATAAATGATTTCTCCTGTACATCCTGTGAGAATTGCACCTAATGCAGTCAGCACAACTCGCTCTGGTCTTTGCATCAGTCCTACCTTGCATTCAATCTGCAGTCCTTCAGCACGTGCTCTGACGTAGCTGACCATGACAGAACCAATAAGTGCGAGGAAAGTTACAATTCCACTCATAGAGTCGCCAGTGAGAAGGAAATAGAATGTGATTCCGAACAGTGAAAACAATTCACTGTAACGGTCGAGAGTGCTATCCCACAATGCTCCGAATGTGCTTGACATATTGCCTAAACGTGCCAAGCGTCCGTCCATCATGTCAAACAGTCCAGCAAAGAGAAGTATTCCTCCGCCCCAGCCGATTAATGTCAATGGTGCTGCCGACAGCATCAGACTATCTGTGGCTGCAATAATAAAGATAGCAGCAGCGGCAACATTGAGTACAAAGCCAACAAATGTTACGATGTTTGGTGTTACACCAATGCTTATCATTACTTTGATTATTGGATTGATGACGGAGTAAATCACTTTTTGTAGAAAATCCCTGTAATTCATCTTTTAAAACAATTAAATATTTTTTCCATGTGGCAATTCTTATAAACGAAATATTTCTGCAACTGATAATTCCAGAAGACAGCCACAATAACTGATACAATAATTTTCGGGTAAAGAAAATAAACACGACTAAGCTCTGTCAATGCAAAAGTGCCGTATGAGTTGAGCAGATTACTGCCGAGCCATACAATAAAATATTTCACGGCAATATGGCACTTTTTCTGATGTGCATCTTCAAAAACATATTTATAGTTTATTATGCAATTGGTGATGCCTCCACACATGGCACCAATCATGTTGGCATAGAGATAGAATAGTAAAAAAATTTTTGTAAGAGCAATTGCAATGATAAAGTCAACTATTGTACCTACAATTGCAGAACCTTGAGCTTTGACGAATAATATGAAATTCTTTTTTAAATTAAAATTCATAGCAATTTAAGTATAAACAGAATAATTGCAGAATACACTCCAGCTAGTATGTCGTCTGCCATTACTCCGATTCCACCATGAAGATTTTCCATTTTCCTCACTCCCAAAGGTTTTACAATGTCGAAAAAGCGGAAAAGCAAGAATGCAATCCATGGATGCCACCATGTGTAAGGTGTAGCAATCAGCAGTGGAATCCACACTCCAACCATTTCATCTACAACCACTCTGCTTGGGTCTGTTCCCCAATAAGGTTCCAGCCTGTCGGCAGCCCAAATTCCCAAAAAGGTAAAAAGCAATACTACGACAAGGGTGAAAAGCAGTAGATAGAGTGGTGTGAAGATGTAGGAAGCTCCAATCCAAATCAGAGTAGCAAGCAGGGCACCAGCCGTACCTGGTCCCCATGGCCAAAAACCAACACCAAAGCCTGTACCTATCAATACAGGGAAAAAGGGTGGTGCTGATTTGGATTTGGTAAAACCTTTATGTATTCTCGTTTTTCTTGGAATCATTATTGCGGTTATGATTAGAAACTATATGAGAACATTAAGTTGAAACGATTGGCAGAGCCTCTTGTTTTGCCACCCCCTGTAACGCCATAATAAATTCCAGTCTCCTCATCATAAACAGGACCTACACGATTTTGCTGCCAGCGCATACCATTCAGAAATTCGGCTCCAACTGTGAGGAAGTTGCTTACATTGTAGAACAGGTTCAATGCGAAATAGGTCATATTTTTTGTATCAATCATCTTTGTGTCGCTCCAATAACTGTCAAGCGACTTGTTCCAATTGATAACCTCGAAATTGTCGATATTGGTATAAACATCACCGAATACCAATGATGAGGTCAACTTCTTGCTCCAGTTATATTGCAGGCCAATGTATCCGCCAATAACTGGTAATGGTTTCATTCTGCAGATGGCTCCTTCGTAGGTATATTCATACTCTGGTATCATATCCAGTTTGGTGTCGCCCAAATCGTTGATATACGAATGTATTCCTTTTCCATACACTCCCTGGAATGATGTAAAGAATCTGTCGGAAAAATTGATTTTTCCGCCTACAGACACACCGTATGCCAGATTATGTTTTGATGAACCATCGACAGTCACATCTTCCAACTGAGTTATATCTCCAAGAGGTTTCTTGTTTATTTTATCTACTGACCAATATGAGAGTGAACGTAAAAGTCCAGAAACCTGAATATGCCCGAATTTTCCTTTGTAGTTTACTCTTGCTGCAAAATCTGGTATCGGCTGATAGTCATCTTTCATGTTCAAGTCTTTAAAAAGCGATACAGAATAATCAGGTTGTTCTGCTGCAATACCAAAATCCCAATGTTTAGTACCGAATGAGTAACCTATGAGCGGATGAGTTTTATCCACACTGGTATTGACACCTCTAAGGTCAACAGTTTGCACACCAGCAGCTAAATCCATGAAAAAGGAGTAAGTTTTTCCCGCTGTGAAACCGCCATAAGAAACGTATGCTTTACCAAGTTTGATGATATTTTCCTCATTGGTATTTATTTCAAGATACGAAATTAGCCTTTGTTTTCCAATTTTAGCCCTGCTCTTGAAAAAAAGCTTTGAAGTGGCGACGTTTATACCGACGTGTGATTCTTTGTACGTAGGCACTTCTACATTCCATACTGAAAAGCGGTTATGATTGGTTGACCCATTGAAATCACCAAAAGCTGTCATACGTAGTGTGCCTCCAATTCCGAACTCAAAGCTGTCGTCTTCATTGGAAATCATGAAACGTGGGTCTCCCTTGTCAGAGAATGCTTTCTGGAAATATCCACGTTCAGGATGATAGTCACGCCAACTGGATGATCTCTGATTCAATTTGACTCCCATAATAGTAGTGTCTGCTACAGTTTCGGCAGGGGATTCGCCAATTGCATATACAGACGTTGTTGTTGCAAACAATGCAATATTAAGAAATATTTTCCACATAATTATAAAATTTTCGCGCAAAGTTATGAAAAAAGGTTGAGGGTTGAAGGTTGAGGGTGTATGGTTTTTAGTTTTTTTATTAAAAAATATTAATTATCAATTATCAATTGTAAATTATCAATTAAAAAACAAGTTTTTTCCTACTTTTGCAAGCGATATGCATAATTTTGTTCATTTACACGTTCACACCCAATATTCTATCCTTGATGGGGCAGCAAGTGTTAAGCGACTTGTTGACAAAGCCATTAAGGACGGAATGAAAGGAATGGCTATTACCGACCATGGCAACATGTTTGGTATAAAGGAATTTTTCAATGTTTGTCAAAAGACAAATAAGGAGCGTAAAAAAGAAGGTCTGGGGCCATTCATTCCTATTTTTGGCTGTGAAGTATATGTGGCTAATTCCACCAAGGAAAGTATGAACAAGGAAGAAGGTGATGCTCGGCGCTACCACCTTATTCTGCTTGCAAAAAACGCACAAGGCTACCATAATCTAATAAAAATAGTCTCAAATGCGTGGACAGACGGCTTCTATTCCAAAGCCCGTACCGACCATAACGACATTGAAAAATACCATGAAGGCATAATCTGTTCATCAGCCTGCTTAGCAGGAGAAGTGCCACAGCGCATACTGGAAGGCGACATTGAGGCTGCGGAAAAAACCATAGAATGGTACAAAGGGATATTTGGTGATGACTATTATCTTGAGTTGATGCGCCATGAAGTAAAGAATCCAACTATCGAAGCCAATCGCGAGACTTATCCGATGCAAGAGCGAGTGAATAAAGTGATACTCGAATTGGCTAAGAAACACAATGTCAAGGTGATATGCACCAATGATTCCCATTTTGTTGATGCTGATGATGCCGATGCCCACGATAGGTTAATATGTCTGAATACAGGTAGGAAGATTGCAGATTCTAGCCGACTACTCTATTCTAAACAAGAATGGTTTAAGACTCAAGAGGAGATGAACGAAGTGTTTTCCGATATTCCGGAATCGCTCGACAACACAATTGAAATCCTGAACAAAATTGAGCTCTACGACATAGACCATTTGCCGATAATGCCTAATTTCGACATTCCAGCAGAATTTGGTACAGAAGAGGAATATCGCCAAAGAATAACCGAAAAAGAACTATTTGATGAGTTCACTCAAGATGAAAATGGCAATGTCGTTCTTTCTAAGGAAGATGCCGAAGCCAAAATAAAGAAATTAGGTGGCTACCAACAGCTTTACCGCATAAAATTTGAAGCTGACTATCTTGCCTACCTTGCCTTTGAAGGGGCAAAAAAGAAATATGGAGATCCTGTACCAAATGATATTTCCGAACAGATAAAATTTGAACTGCACATAATGAAGACCATGGGATTTCCTGGTTATTTCCTGATTGTGCAGGATTACATTAATGTGGCAAGGCAGAAACTGAATGTCTGGGTAGGACCAGGGCGAGGAAGTGCTGCTGGTTCTGTTGTGGCTTATTGCCTTGACATCACACGGGTTGACCCTCTAAAATACCATCTGCTTTTTGAACGTTTCTTAAATCCTGACCGAATCTCACTGCCCGATATTGATGTGGATTTCGATGACGACGGACGTGGAAAAGTCCTGGACTATGTCATAGCGAAATATGGCTCGGAAAAAGTTGCACATATCATCACCTATAGTACAATGGCAACAAAAAATGCCATTCGTGACGTAGCCAGGGTAGAGGATGTTCCGCTCGACATTTCCAATCATCTTTGCAAAATCATTCCCGACCGCCCTTTCGACGTTCAGGGTGAAGAAAAACCTGTAAAGGTCAATATACCTAATATTATAAAGTATATTCCTGAAATAAAAGAAGCTTATGAGTCGTCCGACAACGTATTGAGCAGTACTCTCAAATATGCCCAGAAACTGGAAAATAATGTTCGTGGTACAGGTGTGCATGCTTGTGGAGTGATTATCTGTGGCGACGTGATAACCAACTGGGTTCCAGTGTCAACGGCAGAAGACAAAGATACAAAGGAGCGCGTCAGATGCACACAATACGATGGGCATGTAATCGAGGAGACAGGATTGATAAAAATGGATTTCCTTGGGCTTAAGACTCTCTCCATCCTCAAGGAAGCAGTTGACAATATCAAAGAAAGTCTCGACATTGATGTTGATATCGACAACATTGCCATTGATGACGAATTGACATACAAACTGTATTGCGACGGCAATACAATCGGAACATTCCAGTTTGAATCACCTGGTATGCGTAAGTATCTGCGTGAACTGCAACCGACTCAGTTTGAGGACTTGATAGCAATGAATGCCCTCTATCGTCCAGGACCAATGGAGTATATCCCAGACTTTATCGACCGTAAACATGGACGAAAACCTATCGAATACGATATTCCTATAATGGAAAAGTATTTGAAGGAGACCTATGGAATCACCGTCTATCAGGAGCAGGTGATGCTTCTGTCTCGCCTGCTGGCAGGCTTTACCCGTGGTCAGAGCGACACTCTGCGTAAAGCAATGGGTAAGAAGATGAAGGCAAAGATGGATGAGTTGCAGGCCAAATTCATCGAGGGAGGCAAGAAAAATGGTCATGATGAGGAAGTCCTCCACAAGATATGGAACGACTGGGAAAAATTTGCATCCTACGCATTCAACAAGAGCCATGCAGCCTGTTACTCATGGGTTTCATACCAGACTGCATATCTTAAAGCCCATTATCCATCACAATACATGGCTGCCGTGATGAGCCGTTCTTTAGCTGACATCAACGAGGTGAGCAAGTTTATGGATGAGTGCAAACAGATTGGAATTGACACATTGGGACCTGATATAAACGAAAGTCGTATAACATTCAGTGTCAATAAAAACAATCAGATACGTTTTGGACTTGCTGCCATAAAGGGTATGGGCACGAGTGCTGCCGAAGCGGTAATTGCCGAACGTGAAGCGTCTGGAGCCTTCAAAAATGTCTTTGACTTCGTGGAACGTGTTAATCTCAATTCGTGCAATAAAAAATGTATCGAAGCACTTGTGTATAGTGGGGCATTGGATAGTTTAGGCATTTCGCGTGAACAATATTTTGGTATTAGCGACCGCCGCAACAACAGCACTTTTATCGAGGCATTAATCTCGTATGGAGCCAAGTATCAAGTGGCTAAAAAAGAAGAAGAAAATTCATTGTTCGGAGGTTTTGATGCAGTAGAAATAGCAAAACCGATTATTCCTGAGGTGGAAGAATGGAGCGACTTGGAAAAACTGAACAAGGAGAAAGAACTTATAGGCATCTATCTGTCGGCTCATCCTCTCGATACATATTCCTACATCCTGAGAAAAATGTGCAATGTTGCCTGTAAGGATGTTGCCAACAAGGAAGTTCTTGCCGAGAAAAACTTCGTACACTTGGCTGGCATCATAACAAGAGTTGAAGAACTGACCAGTAAACATGGAAACAGATATGGACGGATCACCATGGAAGATTTTGAAGCACCTGGAACGTTCTATGTCTTCGGACAGAATTGGAACACTTTCTATACAATGTTCCGTGAAGGCAACCTGCTATATATAAAAGGTAGATATGATTTATTAGGAAAATTTGCCAAGGAAAAATCACTGATAATAGATTCTGTCACCATGATGTCAGATGTTGCAGAAAAAATGGTGGAAAAAATGACTATCAGCGTTTCAAGCAGCACTATAACAGAGGAACTGGCAAACGATCTCTGTGAGCTGATTGAGAAAAACAAAGGTCGGATACCATTATATTTTTCAATTGAAGACTCTGTTCACAACACCACGATACAAGCACGCAGTGCAGACTATCACATCGACCTTACTAAGTCGATAACTGATTTCTTAAACAAATACGAATGTTTTGAATATACAATAAACTAAAAATTGATTCAACTTTCGCAAACTCCAGTTGATTAGGAGTTAGGGAGTTAAAGGAGTTGAGGAGTTAAGACGTTAGTCTTGACAACCAAATCCTTCGACAAGTTCAGGACAGGCCAAACAACTAAATACAACTATTGTCTTAACTACTTTAACTTCTTAACTCCTTAACTCCTTGAGTTTCGAGAGTTTGAAGAACTTGAGAAACTTGAATAAAAATTGATTTAATTATGGAAGTAGTAATTACAAACGAAAATTTTGAGGAGTACAAGAATGGTCCTACTCCTTTAGTGTTAGATTTTTGGGCTACATGGTGCGTGCCATGCCGTACAATCAGCCCTATACTAAGCCAGTTGGCAGAAGAATATGGTGACAAGATTATTGTCGGAAAATGCGATGTTGAGGAAAACGACGACCTGTCAGCAGAATTTGGCATCCGCAACATCCCTACTGTTTTGTTTTTTAAAG
The DNA here is from genome assembly GCA_045597685.1 of Prevotella sp. Lineage (GTDB taxonomy): Bacteria > Bacteroidota > Bacteroidia > Bacteroidales > Bacteroidaceae > Prevotella. The sequence goes on along the minus strand of JAZLKO010000103.1, from coordinate 20,607 downwards.
ACGGACAGGTAGTAGATAAATTTGTCGGTTCTGCCAACAAAGCAGTCTTCGACGAAAAATTCAAAGCTTTGCTGTAATCCTTCGTGAACCATCTGGTTGCTGAGAGATACTAACCTTTACAGTATCAATTGGCAATACGTCCTCAATCAGCTCTGGCCATTCAATAAAGCATAGAGCACCACTATAGAAGTAGTCTTCAAATCCCATGTCGAAGACTTCTTCTATTTTTTTTATCCTATAAAAATCAAAATGATAAATGGAATCATTATCAGGTAAGGCATATTCGTTTACGATAGCGAAAGTAGGTGAGGTAACAGAATCCTTCACTCCCATAACTTCGCATAAAGCTTTTACGAACGTAGTCTTTCCTGCGCCCATACTGCCATAGAAGGCGATGATTTTTCTGTCACCAATCGCAGCCACAAACTTTTCCGCAGCAGCACTTATTTCATCAATATTATTTATTCTTATATTCATCTCTAACTTACAATTAAGTTCAAAGCTAATGTCTTAACACCTTAACTTCTTTAACTCCTTAACTCCACAATTTATAGTGCTAACCTTAATAAATTTCTGCAAGCATGCAGCGGGCAGAACCACCGCCATTAATTTCTATTGTATGAATGTCAGCATCAATAATGGTTCCAAATTTTGAAATTTGCTCCACTTGAACAGGTGTTAGTGATTCTCTGGCTGTCTTGGACATAACAATAAACGTTTTTCCTTTTCCATCATTCAGTTCAAGCATGTTGCCAGCATAGTTGATCATCTGCTCAAGTGTTATTTTGATAATCTCCTTGCCAGAATTTTCCAACGATGATTTCAGCATCTTCATTTCGTTATTTGAGCGAATAGCGTCTTCACATACAATGGCAAAATCTGTGCCTACGCACATCATAACATTCGTGTGATATACGGGAATGCTAGCACTATCTACGGCATGGAAGGTGATTGGTTTATACCCCATTTTTTTGCAGAACTCATCAAGTGCTTCTTGTGATGTTCTCGGTGATAAACAGGCGTATGCTATTTTGTTTACACGGTCAAGCACCATACTGCCAGTACCTTCTAAATATTTTCCCTGATTTTCCAATTGCGTCAAATCTACAGTCTCATAGTTAGGGCAAGCCATAGCTATAGAATCCTTAACATCCAGTTTACGTTCCTCTCTGCGGTTTGGCACACACATAGGGTAAAACACTACTTTCCCTTCTGAATGAGTGGAAAACCAGTTATTCGGGAAAATCGCATCTGGCGTATTGGGGGTTGGCGTGTCTTTTACGATAATGACCCTGATTCCATATTTCCTGAGTTCAGCAACATAATCATAAAACTGTTTGAGTGCTTCAACCTGTGCCACGCTATCTGCCTCATGTTTCATAAAAGAATTCGTGATAGCAGACTGTTCGTTATATTTGAAATTCACAGGTTCTATCATTAGCACAATAGATGTACTATTCATTTTCCGATTGTTAATCATTTTATTCTTTTCTCCGCAATTCACAAATGTAGAAGCAATCAAACTGCAAATCATCAATTGATAAAAATACTTTTTTATAAACATTATGTAAATGGTTATGGGTTATCGTTATTATGGGTTGTTTGGTTGTCAAGACTAACGTCTTAACTCCTTAACTCCTTTAACTCCCTGACTCCTAATCAACTGGAGCTTGCGAAAGTTGAATTATTGATATTCAGTAAAATGCATTAATATAGTAAATGTTTAAAAAAATATGAAAAGAATTAATTTTTGGTTAGTATTAGCATTGTTTTCAATGCTGTGTACCACTTTAGGATTGGTAAGTTGTAGTGATGACGATAAAAATTCGTCTTATCCAGATGACATTTTGGGTACTTGGGTCACTGAATATGCAGGTGAGTATTATCCTGATTTCAGTATCAGTGATAATCTCATCACGGAAAAACTCGTAATTGAGAAAGATGGTGAGATGGTTTATAGCTTCAGTTGTTGTGACGAGAACTATTCTATCCCAGCAAAATGGTGCATTATGGATGGAAAATTCTATTATGAGTTCCACGATGATGAAAAGATGCCAGAAGATGTAAATGAAGTCGTTTGTGTGGATTATAAAGTTTCCGACAATGTGCTGGAATTATATGATGAGGGTGAGCTTTTATATAGTTATTCAAGAGTAAAATAATTTGATTATGAAAAATAGTGTTAAAAGAATCTTTTTGGTATTTGTTTGTACCATTTTAGCAATTAATGCTAATGCAGACCGTCCTGTATGGGTAGTTGGTCATGCCTGCAACTCACATCAATGTCTTATCGACGCTCTTGAAGATGGTGGATGTGGTGTGGAAATCGATATACATTCCGATGAAGCGAACAAAAACAAGGATTGGTCTGTCAACCATGGACTCAGCTTCCCTTATGTCGAAAAATATTTGAGTGAAGATGAACGAGCAAGAAGGAATAAAAAATTTGGAAGGTTAGGGACAAATAAAGAGTATGTATCTCTCGAACAATATCTTAAGTTTCCAGAGATGAAAAATATCAGCATCTTATGGCTGGATGTCAAGACTGGCGAGTATCTGGTTGAGTTGGTGCAACATGTTCATGCGGTGTTGAAAAATGTTTATCCAAATGGTAAAATACCATATTCAATAATTTATGGTTTATACAAGATTGATGTTTTGAATGCTCGGATTCCAGGTACATCAGATCTTGTAATTGACTGGCTAAGAGATAATCTGTACGAAAATGAAGGTATTAATCTGGCATGGGAAGGCAAAAACAAGAATCAGAAATGGGGCAGTGGCTCTATCGATGAAATAGAGGACTTGATGACAAGTCACAGATTCCCTATTTACAAGCATTTTATGACATGCGGCTATTTTGATAGTAGAAGTGTACGTGCTAATTCCGTTGAGACAACAAATATTCTTAAAGCAAAGAAATTACGGTCGAAAGGTAGATATTGCAGTAGAATTGGTTACTGGACTTGTGGATGGTATGGTTGTGCTATTTGGTTTATCGAGCCAAGTTGGAAACAAATTCAAACCGAGTGTGATTTGGTACTCGTAGGATGTCGTAATGAATTCAAAGGACCAGAACAAAAAAAGGCTTTATGGAAACTTGTAAATTACTTTTTTAAGCCCAATGGCGATTACTATAGCAAATACAATAGCGGCAGACATCGCATAGCCAACCAAACAGATGTATTCTATAAAATGCCATAATGATCTATTCAAGTTTCGAGTTAGCGAACTTGCAGTACAATAAGGAGCTAACAAGAAAAATTAAGGGGTTTTTTGTGTTAAATAATTTAACTTTGTATCAAAAGTATCAAAAGTATCATGGGGTTTTCATGAATTTTGCACTTGCGGGATGTGTCTTTCTGCTACTATTGCCTGTAATAGTGTTTTTGCTAAAAAAACATAAAACTCTAACCTCTAACCTCTAACCTCTAACCTCTAACCTTTTTCTGTATATTTGCAGCATGATTAGATTATTATGTTTATTAACTTACCTGACAATTGCTTTGTCGGTAACGGCACAAAACTATAAGGCTTTGTGGAAACAGGCTGCGGAGTATGTTGAAAAAGACCTTCCGCAAAGTGAGTTAACGATTGTACGACAGATAAAGTTGAAAGCAAAAGCCGAAAGAGTCTATGGGCAATTGCTGAAATCTGAAATGAGAGAGATGCAGTTGCTGTGCAAAATCAGTCCCGACTCTTTGACAAATGTTTTGCAACGCTTGATAGCAGAGGAAAAAGCTACGGATGACAAGGTGCTGAATGCTGTTTATTGTGCTGTGCTGTATAAGGTGATAAAAAATAATCTGATGCAATTGGGTGACTCTGACACTGACACTGACTATAAAAGCAAGATGGAGGCTTATCGCAAGAAAGCTATAGCTAATCCCGACTTGCTGGCTGCAAAAAAATGTGATGACTACGAACCTTTTACAAAACAGGGCAATATCGGCAAATATTTTCTGTACGACCTGCTGAGTGCTGTGGGCTATGAGGTTGAAGACTTTGAGACTCTCCATGCCTATTATGAAAAAAAGGGGCTGAGAGGTGCAACCCTTCTGACTGAACTTCGTACTTCGGAAGCTCGGGAACTCAAAGGCTCGGGAATCCAGCAGAACAAATACTTCGGTAGTCCTTATAAGCTCTATTTAGATTCTTTGGAATTGGAATATAGTGATTTGCCTGTATGTGGTGAGGTTGCAATAGAAAGACTGAACTTCATGCAAACCTGTTCCGATACAAAGACTAAGGACGAAATAACCCTGATTCATCATGCATTAAATCATTGGCCAGACTATGAGAGGATGAATTTGCTCAGAAACGAAGAGTCAGCCAGAACACGTTCGCAATACTCAGCCTATCTGAATAAGGAGCAATGCTATTCAGGCGAAAACATGTGCATGGAACTCTCTGAGCTGAGAAATATTCCTCAACTCACAGTGACAGCCTATAAGACATCTCTATCAAGCTGCCGTGAAGATTTTGATATACATAATGCAAAAGACATTGCAGACCTGAAAAAGAGGATTACGGGCACAGCCTTTACTGTTACCAAGACCTTCTATGGGCATACGGACTACGATGTGTTCAACGACACCATAGAGATGGGCAATTATGCGACAGGATCATACCTGATAGAATGTTCCGCACCAAAGATGGATGCAACTTACGAACTGCTCTATGTAAGTGACATCAGCATAGCCTATCAAAACCTTCCACAAGGAAAGACACGAATTGCTGTGCTGAATGCCAGGACTGGTGAGCCAGTTGGTGGTGCGCAAATTGATTTGAAATATGGCAACACCCTGAATGCTGTCAAAGAAACCATGACGGCTGATGAAAATGGTGAAATAACGGTTGGCATGAAAGAACAGTCGCTGACCGAGATTTATGCCTACACCCAAACCGACAAATATTCATTACCATTACGTGTGTCGGGAACTTACCGCTTCTATGGAAGCAATCCAAAGACAAAAGTAACGCGCCTTTATACAGATCGTGCAATCTACCGTCCAGGTCAGACAGTGAAGGCATCGGCGATAGTTTTTACTCGTGAAGGCGATTCAACAAAGGTTGTCTGTAGAGAAAATGTGAAATTTGTGCTGCGCGATGCAAACTATAACGTGATAGAAGAAAAATCCGTCAAGACCGATGACTACGGTACGGCAGCGGCAGATTTTATTTTGCCAAAGAAAGTGCTCACAGGCGATTTTACTCTTTATGCTGAGAATGTTTTTGAAAGTATAAAGGTGGAAGAGTACAAGCGTCCGACATTTGAAATAGTATTCCCTGAAATCACGAAGAAATATCAGAATGGCGACACCTTGCTGGTGCATACAAAAGTGCAGACATTTGCCGGAGCACCTGTGCAGAATGCCAAGGTGAAATATGTGACAATCCGCCGTCCAGCATACTGGTCGGCTTATTCAACGGCGGATGTTACTATGTGTACGGGGACTGCGACAACCGATGCAAATGGTGCATTCTGGCTCAAGATGGATTTGGACTTGCCTAAAGGTAATTCGCGCGTGATGTATAATTTCGTGACCACAGTGACTGCCACCAGTCTGAATGGTGAGACTCACGAAGGTACTCTGACTGTGCCGTTGGGCTACAAACAGGCTCTGCTTGAAGTCAACTTGCCGCAGCAGATTGAGCGCGATTCACTTCGCACCATGACTTTCAGCATGAAGAATGCCGCTGGGCGTGATGTGGATGCTGAGGTGAGATATTGGTTCGACAATGGTGAGGAGCACACATGCCAGACGCAGCAGCAGATAGCCATCGTTCCTCAGTTGGAAAGCGGCAGACATGAACTCACAGCTATTTGCGAAGACGATACTTTGAAACAGAATGTATTAGTCTTTACGGAGGATGATACTAAGCCATGCTGCACTACGAAGGATTGGTTCTGGGTTAGTAGCAACACTTTCCCACGCAATGGCAAGCCTGTAACAATACAAGTAGGTTCGAGCGATGAAAACCTGCATATTCTCTACAGCATTTTTGCTAAAGACAAGGTGATAGAGCAGGGGAGTGTTGAAGAAAATGCTTCATTGCTGAATCGCAAGTTTTTATATAAGGAGGAATATGGTGACGGACTGGTGGTTAATTTCTATTGGATTAAAGAGGGAGTTAGCTATGAACATTTGGCAAAAATATCAAAACCATATCCTGAAAAGTCGCTGAAACTGCAATGGGCAACTTTCCGCGACCGTCTCAGTCCTGGACAAAAGGAAGAGTGGAGACTGAAAATTTCTGGTCCAGATTGCAAATCAGCCGATGCACAACTGATGTGTACACTTTACGACAAGAGCCTTGATGCTCTTGCAAGCCATGGTTGGGATTGCCAGCTTGGACTGACGCGAAACTTGCCTTACAATACAAATTGGAAAAGGCAAGGCATCTGGAATCTGTCGTTCAATTCTATGGCAAGATATTCTGAACTTACAAGTCATAATTTGGAATGGCCAGGCTTTGATAGTAGTCTGTTTAATGAGCCAAAGCAATCCATGATGCTCTATAAATCAATCCGCCTTAGAGGAAATGCAGCAGCACCAGCAAAAATGGACTTAAACGAAGTCCAATTGTATGATGCTCTTAGTACTGAAGAGACATCAACGGCTTTGGAGGGTAGGATAGCAGGATTGTCTGTATCGGAAAACGAAAATCAGGCGGAACCAGTTTCAAATGTGCAAGTGCGTGAAAACCTTAACGAAACGGCATTTTTCTATCCACAACTCGTTGCCGATAAGGACGGAACTGTTGCCATCAGCTTCACATTGCCTGAAAGTCTTACTTCATGGAAGTTTATCGGATTGGCTCATACTAAAGATATGAGCTATGGTATGATTGAAGATGAGATTGTAGCAAGAAAGGATCTGATGGTGCAGCCAAACGTTCCGCGATTCATCAGAATTGGCGATAAGCCTACTATTTCTGCCTCAATAATAAACATGTCCGACAAGGCACTAAACGGAACGGCATACATGGAACTTATCGACCCTGAAACCGAAAAGATTATCTTGTCGGATGACTGCAAGTTCGCTGTTGCAGAGAATCAGACTGAAAGCGTGACTTTTGAAATCAATACAAGCAAACTTTCCGAACAAAATTCTCAACTGCTGATTTGCAAGGTCTATGCCATTGGAAAGGATTTTAGCGATGGTGAGCAGCATTATCTGCCTGTTTTGACAAATAAGGAAATGGTAATCAATACGATGCCAGTCACTCAACATGTGGCGGGCAACAAGACTGTTGATTTGAAGCAACTTGTGCCAGAAGGGGTAAAAGATGCTAAACTCACAATTGAATATACAAACAATCCAGCATGGTTGATTGTTCAGTCGCTACCTTCGATAACCTCACATTCTGATGATGACGTGATAAGCAATTTGCAGTCGTACTACAGCAGTTCTTTAGCGAGCCGTTTCCTTCAGTCGTCACCACGACTGAAAAACATCATCAAAGCATGGGCAAACGAACCTGACGAAACACTCAAGTCACGACTCATGCAAAACGAGGACGTGAAAAACATTCTGCTGAATGAAACTCCGTGGGTATATGACGCAAACACAGAGACCGAATGGATGCAGCAACTCGTCAACTATTACGATGAAAATACAATCAACCAGCGACTAACATCGGCTTTGGACAAGATAGAAGAACTGCAACTCAGCGATGGCTCATGGGCTTGGTTCAAGGGTATGCAAGGCAATTTCTATATCACCCTTTCTGTCGTAGAGCATCTCGCACGTCTGAATCTGCTCACACGACAGAATGAAAACTCCCAAATGATAGCAAAAGGCATCCGCTGGATGAGCCGAGAAACCAATAAGATGGTGACCGAAATGAAGAAAGACGAGGCTAAGGGTAACAAGCAATATTTCCCTGGCGGAATAACCTTGCAATACCTCTATGCCTGTGCAATCTCGGACTATAAACCAGATAGTGAAACCCGACAGGCAAACGACTACCTTATCAACCTGTTGAAGAAAGATGTGCAGAAACGCTCAATATTTGAAAAAGGACTAACAGCAATCATCTTGCAGAAACATGGCGAAAGTATTCTGGCAAAAGAGTACGTAAAAAGCCTAAAAGAATATAGTGTCTATACCGAGGAAAAGGGACGTTATTACGATACTGAACGTGCAGGCTATAGTTGGTGCGACTATAAGATACCAACAGAAGTTTCGGCAATAGAGGCTATTGCTTGCGTAACACCAAACGACCAGCAAACCATTGAGGAAATGCAACGCTGGCTGCTTCAGGAAAAGCGCACGCAGTTCTGGTCAACACCTCTCAACTGCATGAGTGCCGTCTATGCCTTTATGCTCAACAACTCATCGGCTTTGGATGAAAAGGAAAGCGCGGAAATCCGTCTCGACAACAAACGTGTCAAAGTGGCAGAGAAAGTCGCAGGATTAGGCTATGTGAAAACATCGGTTGATTATAATAATGAAAAAACGGCAACATTCAGCAAGACGTCTGCTGGCACAAGTTGGGGAGCCATCTATGCAAAGTTCCTCCAACCGATAACTGATGTTGAAGCGGCTTCGAGCGGCATTAGTGTTACGAGGACAATCGATAAGAAAGGAACTCTCAAAGTGGGTGATAAGATAAAAGTCACCATCACCATTCGTGCCGACAGAGATTACGACTTTGTGCAGATCATCGACAAGCGAGCAGCTTGTATGGAACCCGTACAGCAGTTGAGCGGGCAGCATTGGGGATTTTTTATTGCACCAAAAGACAGCCGCACCGATTATTTCATCCTTATGCTATCCAAAGGAGTACACAAGATTGAAACCGAATACTACATCGACCGTATAGGCACCTACCAGTATGGTCCTACGGAAGTACAATGTGCATATTCGCCAGAATTTACCGCCCGCAGCAGCGCAAATATTATCAGCGTACGCTGAACTAAACTATTGTTTAGTAATTGACAATTGATAATTGACAATTGATAATTGACAAAAGTCAGAGTCAGCAGTCAGAGTTAAATTGTAAATTGTAAATCGTAAATAGTAAATTATAAACATGATACATCCAGAAAATGATTCAGAATACAAAGGGTTGCAAGTAAACAGTGGTGTAGAGCAGCCCGTAAGCGTTATCAACCCATATCTGAAAAAGGGACGTTTTGCTCGTCATGAGCTGTCGGTCAACGATATGGTTGAAGGAGTTATAAAAGGCAATATAACTATTCTTTCACAGGCTGTTACTCTCGTTGAAAGTCTAAACCCCGACCACATAGCCAAAGCACAGGAAGTAATCGAAAAATGTTTGCCTTACAGCGGAAATTCTCTGCGAATAGGAATAAGTGGAGTTCCTGGTGCAGGCAAGAGTACGTCAATAGATGCATTTGGCATTCACCTTCTTGAAAAACACGGTGGTAAACTTGCTGTATTAGCAATCGACCCAAGTTCAGAACGTTCAAAAGGCAGTATTTTGGGCGACAAAACAAGAATGGAAAAACTCTCTGTCCATCCTGATAGTTTCATCCGTCCTTCGCCAACTGCAGGTTCATTAGGTGGTGTGGCACGCAAGACTCGCGAGAGTATCATATTATGCGAAGCAGCCGGATTCGACAAGATATTTGTAGAAACCGTAGGGGTAGGGCAGAGCGAAACAGCATGTCATAGCATGGTGGATTTCTTCCTGTTGATTCAGCTTGCAGGTACAGGCGATGAACTGCAGGGCATTAAGCGTGGAATAATGGAAATATCTGATGGCATAGTCATAAATAAGTGCGATGGCAGCAATATCGAAAAATGCGAAATGGCGGCAACTAATTTTCGCAATGCACTGCATTTCTTCCCGAAACCAGACAGCGGATGGGTACCGAAAGTGATGTGCTACTCAGGATTTTACAACATCGGTATAGAACCAATCTGGGATATGGTTTATGAATATTTCGATTTTGTTAAGAAAAACGGATATTTCAACTATCGTCGCAACGAGCAGAGCAAATACTGGATGTATGAGTCAATAAATGAAACTCTGAGAAATAATTTCTATAATAATCCGGAAATTAAGGAAGCGTTGAAACTTGAAGAGCAGGAAGTGCTTGCTGGTCGCCAGACCTCTTTTATCGCTGCCAACAAATTACTTGATTCATATTATACAAAAACGATAACGAAAACGGTAACGAAAACCTCATAACCGTAAAACAGCAAAACCATATAACTGTAAAACCGTATAATGATAAAAATCGAAATCGACGAAGGCAGTGGATTCTGCTTCGGTGTAACAACAGCCATCGAAAAGGCAGAGGAAGAACTCCACAAGAACGGCAGCCTCTACTGTCTTGGCGATATTGTACACAATGGAATGGAATGTGAACGACTCAGGAATATGGGTCTTATAACCATCAACCATGAACAGCTGAAAACGCTCCACAATGTCAAAGTGCTGCTGCGTGCTCATGGTGAACCACCTGAAACTTACGAACTCGCCCAACGAAACAATATTGAACTTATCGATGCTACATGTCCCGTTGTGCTTAAACTGCAGACACGCATCAAACGTTCCTTCGACCCATCGTCACTTACCCGTCAATTGGTAATCTTCGGTAAAAAAGGACATGCCGAGGTTCTTGGTTTGGTGGGTCAAACAGGAGGCAAGGCAATTGTGGTTGAGGGTTTGGATGATGTAAAGACGAAACTGGATTTTTCAAAGGACATAGTTCTCTATAGTCAGACCACCAAGTCGCTTAATGAGTTTCGTGCAATAATGGATTACATTCAGACACACATCTCGCCCGACGCTAATTTTCGCAGCTACGACACTATTTGCCGTCAGGTGGCCAATCGTATGCCGCATATAAGTACATTTGCCCGCAAGCACGATTTGGTGTTGTTTGTTGCCGGAAACAAAAGCAGTAACGGACATGTGCTCTACGAGGAGTGCAAGAGAGTGAACCCATCAACAAAACTCATCGAAGGTCCCGAGCAAATACAACCGGAATGGCTTGCAAATGTTAACACCGTAGGTATCTGTGGAGCCACATCCACCCCCAAATGGCTGATGGAAGAATGCTCTAAAAAAGTTACTGAATTTGAACGGCAAGGCTCATGTCTTAACTCCTTAACTTCTTAACTTCTTAACTCCTGAGTTTAAACCGTAAAACCGCATTTTATAAAAATAGTACATGGAAAAAGCAATAAGACTTACATGGCGTGAGAGGGTAGGCTACTGCTCAGGAGAGGTGGCACAAAACCTCATATACCAGACTGTAAGCATATGGTTGCTTTTCTATTACACCAATGTTTATGGATTAACCCCCGCCTCAGTAGCCGTGATGTTCCTTGTCGTGCGCATCATCGACGTGCTTTGGGATCCCTTTGTCGGCATTCTTGTTGACAAATCATACCCCCGATGGGGCAAATACCGTTCATGGCTCATTATAGGTGGCGTTCCGATGGCAGGAGCAGCGGTACTCTGCTTTTGGAACGGATTCCACTCAAGTTTGCTGTATGCTTATATAACCTATATTGCACTCAGCATGTGCTTCACCCTGACAAGCGTACCGTATGGTGCACTTGGCGATTCTCTCACACGCGATGTGAACGAACTCACCATACTCACAAGCGTGCGGATGTTCTTCGCCAACTTTGCAGGACTCCTAATCAAGACACTTCCACTCATCATAGCCATCTTCGCACCAAAGATGATGGATGCCGAGACAGGTGAGATGCGAGCTGTTTACAACACACCCGCAGCCTCCTCTGCATGGCTCATCACGATGAGCATCTTCGCATTGGCAGGACTTTTCCTACTATTCTTCTGCTTCTCACAGACGAAAGAAAAGATAGTGATGAACGCCAAGCAGTCGGCAGGAGTACGCTTTGCTGACCTATGGCACGAGATAAAGAGCAACCGTCCTTTGCGCGTGTTGTCACTCTTCTTCATCATCACCTTCGCTACGATGAGCATCAGCAATGCTGCCGACTCCTACTTCCTTACTTACGTTGCGAAAACCGACACATTCCGCACGTCCGTATTCATGTGGCTTGGCACTATACCAGCATTCATCTTGCTCCCACTCATACCAGCCATCAAACGCAAGACAGGCAAGCAATGGCTCTTCCTCATTTCCATCGGCATCTCCATCGTCGGTATGGCTATTATGTACCTGACAGGAACGATAGAACTCCTGCGCGGAAACTTCCTCTTGCTCTGCCTGTCGCAATTCGTAAAGAGTGCCGGCATACTTGTTGCCACAGGTTACATGTGGGCATTGGTACCTGAGGTGGTGACCTTCGGAGAATACCTCACAGGCAGACGAGCTGCTGCTATAGTCACAGCCCTTATCTGCATATTCATGAAAGCAGGAATGGCACTCGGCGGTGCACTACCCGCTTTTATCCTTGCTTGCGTAGGCTTCAATGCGCAGAAAACAGTACAGACGCCGTTTGCCGAATGGGGCATCGTTTCCTTGGTAACACTCATTCCAGCAGCGCTGATGCTGATTGCCGCCTTCGTTATCAGTCGCTACGAACTAACAGACAAGCGTATGAACGAAATAAACACCATCGTAGAATCACGCACCACAGCTTAAACGAAAACGAAAACGATAACTGTAAATAATAAAAATGGCTTCTTCTTCAGACATTATTACACGCGAGTACTTCGACTCCCTATTGTTGGAGACACGGTATCTTGACTCCGCCATTCCTTCCACCGAGATGGAACTCTTCGGCGAACATTTTTCAACGCCAATCATGACGGCAGCACTTTCACATCTTGACAACACAACCCCAAACGGTATGCTCATCTATGCAAAGGCGGCTGCTTTGTGCAATGCTGTGCATTGGGTAGGTATGGGCGACGATGTCGAACTTGAAAGAATCATTGCTACAGGTGCAAGAACCATTAAAATAATAAAGCCACACGCCGACAATTCCGAAGTGTTGCGCAAGATAAACCATGCCGTAAATGCAGGATGCTTCGCTGTAGGTATGGACATTGACCATGCCTTCAATGCTGAAGGTGGCTATGACAACGTGTTCGGATTACCAATGAAACCAAAGACCACTGCTGAAATAGCAGATTTCGTCGCAGCCTCGTCAATACCATTTATCGCAAAAGGCATATTGAGTCCTATTGATGCCGAGAAATGTTTGAAAGCAGGATGCAGTGGCATCGTCGTGTCACATCACCACGGAATTATGCCTTACTCTGTGCCGCCACTCATGGTACTGCCCGACATCATCAAGGCTGTGGGCAACGAAATACCTGTCTTTGTAGATTGTGGAATAATAAGCGGAATCGATGCATATAAATGCCTTGCAATGGGTGCAAAAGCCGTGTCCGTAGGTCGTCATCTAATGCCGCTATTCAAAGACGGTGCAGATGTTGTAGCACAACGAATACAATCCATGACTGCCGAACTTGCAAGCACGATGGCAAGGACTGCTGTACCAAATCTGAACACAATGGATTCAACCGTAATTCATAGGAGGACTTTCTAATGTATCTTGGCATTTCTTCATCACTCGAACACAGTACGCCTCAAGAGTGGGCATCAAAGCACTCTGCACTTGGACTGAAATCAATAGTCTTTCCCGTTGACTATCTTGCAGGGGAAGCAACAATCGAGGCTTACAGACAGGAAGCCGCACAAGCAGGACTGGCAATTGCTGAAGTGGGCGTATGGCGCAACACTTTGGCAGCCGACAGTGCCGAACGTACCAAATGGACAGAATACGCCATTCAGCAATTAATGATGGCCGACCGAATCGGTGCTCGTTGCTGCGTAAATGTAGTCGGAACACCATACGGACCAAGATGGGACGGTGGCTATAAAGGCAATTTCAGCAAGGAATTATGGCAGATGGCAGTACAGATGATTCGAGACATAATAGATAGTGTCAAGCCACGAAAAACAAAATTTGCCATAGAACCCATGCCTTGGATGATTCCAGGTAGTCCTGATGAATACCTTAGACTCATCGACGATGTAAACCGCGATGAGTTTGGCGTTCATCTTGATATCGTGAATATGATAACATCCCCCGATCGCTATTTCTTCAACGACCGCTTCATTGAAGAATGTTTCTCGAAACTGAAGGGAATGATATGCAGTTGTCACTTAAAGGATGTGCGTCTAAAAGAAGAATACACCTTCCAGTTGCAGGAATGTGCACTTGGCGAAGGCAATCTCAACTGGCCTCTATATGTAAGCCTTGCCAATGCCGAAGACCCTGCAATGCCGATGATAATAGAGCATCTCACATCAGATAGTGATTATATTAACAGTGTAAATTTCGTCAAGAGCAATCCTATCTTTGGCGATGACACTCAATTTCATAAATCCAGTTGTCGGTTATAGGTTATGGATTAATCCATTTCGTGGCTTTTCCTCCTTGACTTTGTCTTCCTCTGTCGCGACTCGGCATAATGCAAATAAATTTGTCTTCTGCTCTCGCTGCTCCATCGGTTCGCACCTCGGCATAATGAAAGCAAGCTTTCTTCTGCTCTCGGTTTGTCGTCAGTTGTGGGTTATTTCATTGCTCATTATAAACTTTATCGGGTTGTTCACTTTTTCTGGGAGTAGGGCATAGTCGAAGACTTCCTGAATGTCGTTCACATAATGGAACTTCACTCCCTTGAGGTATTTTGCTGGTATTTCATTAATGTCTTTTTCATTGTCCTGACACATTATTATATCTGTGATACCAGCACGCTTGGCAGCAAGGATCTTTTCTTTTATGCCTCCAACTGGCAGCACTTTGCCTCGGAGGGTAATCTCGCCTGTCATGGCTACGTTTTCGCGCACTTTTCTCTGAGTTAGAGCTGAGGCGATTGATGTTGCCATTGTGATACCTGCCGACGGACCGTCTTTCGGTGTTGCTCCTTCCGGCACATGCAGATGGATGTTGTAGTTGCTGAATATGCGATAGTCGATGTCGAGTTTGTCAGCATGGGCTTTTATGTATTCCAATGCCAGCACAGCACTTTCCTTCATCACATCCCCAAGATTACCAGTAAGTGTCAGTTGCGGAGTCTTTGCTTTGCTCACACTGGTCTCGATAAAAAGAATTTCTCCTCCAACGCTCGTCCATGCCAGTCCAGTAACCACTCCGGCATAGCTGTTTCCCTGATAGATGTCGTGAGGATAAGGCCGACCATCAAGAAAATCCGAGATGTTTTCTTTTGTGATGGTGTTGCCTTCCACTTTTTCACCCTGAGCAATTTTCAGTGCAGCCTTTCTCAATATCATATTGATTTTCTTTTCCAATTGGCGCACTCCACTTTCGCGAGTATAGGAGTCGATAAGCACCTCAATGGCATCGTTGGTGAATTTTATTTTGCCGTCAGGACTTTCCGACATGCCTGTGTTTTTAAGTTCCTTTGGTATGAGGTGCTTTTTGGCTATTTGTATTTTTTCTTCAGGAATGTATCCGCTGACTTCTATCATTTCCATACGGTCGAGCAGGGCTGGCGGTATGGTGTTGATGTTGTTGGCTGTGGCAATAAACATTACTTTGGACAAGTCGAAATCTATGTCGAGATAGTTGTCGTGGAATGCATTGTTCTGCTCTGGGTCAAGCACTTCGAGCAGTGCCGATGAAGGGTCACCGTTGGCTGTCGATATAGTTGTAATCTTATCCACTTCGTCGAGGATGAATACAGGGTTGGAGGTTCCTGCCTTTTGAATGTTTTTCATGATGCGACCAGGCATTGCTCCGATGTATGTACGTCTGTGTCCGCGAATTTCAGATTCATCGTGCAGTCCGCCTAACGACATACGCACATATTTTCTGTTCATTGCAGTGGCAATGCTCTTGCCCAACGATGTTTTACCTACTCCCGGAGGACCGTAGAGACATATTATAGGTGATTTCAAATCACCGCGCAGTTGCAGCACAGCAAGGTATTCCAGAATACGCTTCTTGACGTTTTCCATGCCGTAATGGTCTTTGTTCAGCACTTTTTCTGCCTTCTTGATGTCGAGTGTGTCTTTAGAATATTCATTCCAAGGCAACGACACAAATGTTTCTAAATAGGTCAGTTGCACATTATAGTCAGGACTTTGTGGATTCAGCATAGAGAGTTTTTCCATGCCTTTATCGAAAAATGCCTTTGTTTCGTCCGACCATTTTTTCTTTGCTGCCTTCTGGCGCAGTTCCTTCTCCTCTGGAGAGCCTTCGCCTTCGCCTAATTCGTTTTTGATATTCTTTAATTGCTGCTCAAGGAAATAGTTTTTCTGCTGCTTGTCAATATCTTCATGAGTCTTCTTACGGATTTTCTGGCGCAGATTAGCCAGTTGCAAGTGTCGGTCAAGAATCTTTATTGCACCTACAGCACGCTCTTCCATTGTGCCACACTCTAACAGATCTATTTTTTCTGTAGTCTTGAAAGGCATGTTGGAGCACACGAAATTCAGCATCAGAATATCGTTTTTGATATTCTTCAGGGCAAACACGGCATCGTCAGGAAGATTATCGTCCTTGTTCACACATTCAATTGACAGATTGCGGCAATCGTCAACCAAGGCTTTGAATATTTCATCGTCTGCATCAGGAATGGCTTCTGGAATGCACTTTGTTGTGCCTGTGATGTAAGGTGAATATCCTGTTATGCTTTTGAGTTGGCAACGAGTCATTGTCTGAACAACAGCCGACACATTATCATCGGGCATACTAAGAATTTTAACCACCTTGGCATATACACCAGTCGTATATAAATCGTCCTTGTCGGGAGTTTCAATGGCAGGATCTTTTTGACTGAACAAGGCAATTATTCGTCCATTGTCGTATGCCTCATTTATCAAATCGTAAGATGTTCTCCTGCCGATGGAAATAGGTGAAACAATTCCTGGAAACAGCACTAAGTTGCGAAGTGGTAAGATAGGGACCTCTTTAGGTATTTTGATTTTGAAAAGGTCACGAGCATCGCCTTCGTAATCGGCAATCATTGAAAATGCATTTGTATCTTGATTCATATTTTTTTTTCGGTTGTGCGATTTAGGGCGCAAAGGTAAGAAAAAACTATGTTTTTTAATTGATAATTGACAATTGACAATTGATAATTAATGTTTTTTAATGAAAAAAACTTAAAAACCCTAACACCTAACCTCTAATCTCTAACCTTTTTCCCTACTTTTGCAACAAAATATATATTATTTTGGTATGAAGAAGATTTCGTTGTTTATGTTGCTGCTGCTGTTCTGCATTGCAGGGAAAGCTGATGTCGTGGTTAAGGAAGTGAGCACTGCTCAGGAGTTTGTTGAGGCTATCAATGCAAATCCAAGTGCTTACATCAAATTAAAATGCGATATCTACCTTCCAGGCACAAATACCATAGAGAAGACCTTCAGTGGCACTATCGACGGCGAAGGGGTTAAGACTATAAATGACAAAGAGGAGACAGTCTTTTTCTCACTCTATGGTGGTGAAGGCAACAGCCGTGTCAACCATCCTATATTCAAAAAGATTGAGGGTGCTACACTGAAAAACTTACTCATTCGTAATTTCCGTATTGAATGGAATGCTGACGACATAGGTGCTGTGGCTTACACAGCCAAGAACTGTAGTTTCAATAATGTCATTGTATCGGAAGTTTCCATCTTCAACGACGATGATGAAGCAGGTGCCATTGTCGGTAGGGCAGAGAATTGCGACTTCCGCAATGTAAGAGGCATGGGCAATGACGTGACCGTGGATGGCACTCATGCCGGCGGTTTTGTTGGAATCAGCTACAACTCAGTATATTGCAACTGTAGTAACAGCGCCTATTCCACCGTCTATGCCGACGGCAGTTGGGGCAATGCATACGCCGGTGGTTTCGTAGGCGAGAGCAAGAGCGACCAGTTCGTGTTCTGCGTAAACTTTGCGTCTGTCGGTGCGCTCGACGACCGCATTGGCGGTGTTACGGGCTATGCCACCCAGTCTTTCTTCACCAACTGCACCAACAGCGGTGCTATAATGCATTGCACGGAAAAAGTATTTCTTGATCATACAAATGGGATGAAGTCTGCATTAGAGAAAGAACTAAAAGAAATGTACGAAAAACAGGATGCTGACCTTACTGCAGGATTCGTATCATTTATTGGTACGATAGGACTTTCAGCCGCTGCCTTTGGTGTTGAACTATGT
The DNA here is from genome assembly GCA_045597685.1 of Prevotella sp. GTDB lineage: Bacteria > Bacteroidota > Bacteroidia > Bacteroidales > Bacteroidaceae > Prevotella. The sequence goes on along the minus strand of JAZLKO010000103.1, from coordinate 2,500 downwards.
CTGTTGTCATTCACTACTGCTGGTATAGGTGCGTTTACCATAACAATCATCGTTGCCGCTACAGGTATTGTGGTTACGCATATAAACCTCATAGATGCCGAAATAGGAGCGCATGACGAGATGGGTGGTATCTGCGGAACATGTGAAGGGGGCGTTTTCGATGCTTGTTCCAATTACGGAAGACTGATGTGCCGCGACTGTTATGTGGGCGGTATTGTCGGTCTGATGAGGGATAAGCCTACGGCGAGCAAGATTACCAATTGCCTTAATGCTGGTCATATTCAGGGATATGAGTCTGTTGGCGGTATCTTTGGTGAATGCCAGCCTGCCCATGTGGTTACGCATTGCCTTAATGTGGGTGAAGTAAGTGTACCATCAGATGGCAAGAAGGATCAAATAGGAAATGTTAGTAGAAATTATTCTGACAACTTGTCAAAGAACTACTATAAGGCCAATGCGCACGATAATACGGCTGTGAAGAGAATTCCTGTAACTGCTGAGCAGCTCTCAAACGGAACTGTGGCAGGTTGGCTCAATGATGGCGCAACAGGGGATAATGCACTCTGGCGCCAAACCATAGGAACGGATGAATATCCTATGCTCGACCCATCACACGAGGCAGTCGATCCGCGAAAATATGAAAATGTATTTGCGATTTTCAGTGTTGAAGACTTGGACGCATTGCGCACAGCAGTCAAAAATGAAACAATGGACAATTATATCGTCTATATAGAAAAAGATATCGACTGCGGCAGCAAGACTTGGGAACCTATTGGAACATCCGAAAAGCCATTCTCTGGAGTATGCTATGGCAATGGTCACACTATCAGCAACCTCACAACAGCCAATAACAAATCCAAGAATGGTGTGGGCTTTTTTGGAGTGGTTGGCATCAACACAGAAGTTCACGACCTCTTCATCGGTTCAGGTAATATAATAGGTGGCAACGGCGTAGGTGCCATCATCGGTTATTGCGACCATAAGGCACAGACTGCAGGCGACATCAAGATTATTGGTTGCGGCAACGCTGCTACCATCGAAGGCACTTACGACTGCGGAGGTATTATCGGTGCAATATATTCCGACCATAACATGCAACTCACCATCGACAATTGCTATAATATGGGTGCTATAACGGGCAAGGCTACAACGGGCACTCATAACGCTGCAGCAATCTGCGGTTATGGTAAACAGAATGCAACAGTTACGAGTTGCTGGAACTCAGGAACTGTGACTAATTATGAAGCAAACAAGGGCTTCGTGCGTGCCGACGACGATGCAACGCTCACAATCCGAAATTGCTATAATGCAGAAAACCTCACGGGATTGCTCCAGACAGGCAAGGACATAAAATCATTCTCCCCAGCCGATGCTAAGAATGGCACACTCTGCTATAAACTAAATGGCAGCAACGATGCAAGCGTGGGACTCCCGTGGGAGCAAAACCTAACCACCAATCTTGTGCGCCCTATCTATAAGGGTTATAGCGATGACAAAAAGGCGGTATATACCAACAGGACAATTACAAACGAATATGGCACAGTGGTATTGCCATACAACGTGAAAAGCAATGACCGCATAAAATATTACACACTTACTGATGTAATCAATGGTGAAGCAACGCAACTTCGTTTCCATGCCGTAGATGAATTGCCAGCAGGCACACCTGCCATTTTCCGCGTTCTTGCGAATAGTGAGTATGAATTTATCAGTAGCAGCCATGAATTCAGTTATGAGCTTAACGACATCACTAAAGGTAATTGGACAATGACAGGCAATCTTGATATTTCTGAAAAGAAGTTTACAGATACAGGCGAACTCAAGAACCTTTATTACGTAAGTGGTGGTCAGATAAAGACAGCCACCACCTCTCTGACAATAGCTCCATTCCGTGCTTACTTAAAAGGACCTTCAAGAAATACCGCCAAAGTCCTTAATGTATCGTTCGATGATGACAGTGAGGTTACAGGTCTTCAATTCATACCTGTGGAAACAAAGGGCGATGTCACAACCTATGGAATTTTCAATCTTGCCGGTCAGCGTCTTGCCGCACCAACTCATGGGATCAATATCATAAATGGCAAGAAAGTGATTAATAAACCGTAAAATCGCAAAAATGAAAAAGAAATATATTATTCCAGAAATCAAGGCTATAGCCATCTGTCATCAGTGGCTTATGCAGTCATCATCGGTTTTATCAGATGAAATAGACATTCCCGTTTCAGATAGTCCAGAGACAGATGGTTCTGGCGATTAATGTCTAAAAATCGCGTGATGATAGGTAATTTTGATAAAGACTTAAAAAAAGTTAATTATCAATTATCAATTGTCAATTGTCAATTAAAAAACAAAAGTTTTTTTACTAAAGTTTCGCACACCCTGTATTACATGGGATGTTGCATGAGCTGATAGGCTAATTAATTGATTATCAGCTGGTGTTTATAAATATTAATTAATTTAGGCAGCCTCGCTATCTCGTTGATTTTCAGAATCCATGGCT
>JAZLKO010000102.1:0-37484 GCA_045597685.1 Prevotella sp. | reverse complement strand
TTCAGATTTTCACTCGTTGCATATATCTTGTCAATGAAGACTCTGGCTGGATAATATCCGTAGCGCATGTAGTAGTTGTATATACTTGTCTGTAGGTCTTCGCCCTCGTTGAAGGCTCCCCAGTGGAAACGCTCTATATAGGGATAGTCGTTTAATTCCAAGAATTCAATATTGATTGACGAGGGTATTCCTTCCAAGGCTGCCCTCGTCAGCCTTTTTCTGAGTTTTGTCGTTGTTTGAGTCGATTTTCGTATCGTCATGACATAGTTATCCCCTACATGAGGGATAATGTTTTAACGATATGTGGTTAGGCAGCCTGGCAGAGTTCCGCTTTTGCAATTCTCCTTGCCAATTGCACTACGTTTGCTGTATGGATGCCGAAGAAGATAATCAGGATTTCCGTTCTTTTGATTCGACCGTTAATCCGCTTGAGCCCGTAATGCTCCTTCTGTGTTCCAAAGGATTCCTCCATTGCAGTGGCGCGTACCCTGGCGAGTTCTTTCCTGACCAGGCTGACAGAGGCTGATGCTTCTCGCTTTTTGCCTTTCTGTACAAACGACGTCACAATATTCTCATCTCTGCAGAATATGCGGTTGTCATTACCGGAGTAGCTGCAGTCACCGCCCAGCTTGATGATCTTCTCTCCAAAGAGTTGGCCGAACCTGACTGCCATTTCATGCAGAGGAAGGAGAGCATGAATACGTCCGAGCTCGCTTTTTTTGAAAGATTTTTCATTATTCTATGCAAAGATATAAAAACTTTATAACATTGGCAATCAAATTGTTAGGTTTATTTCGCTTAATTTGCGACAATCCCTATTTACAATCTATTCGTTCTCATATTCATCCTTCTCTTCTGGCAACTCAGCCCAGCGGTCGGCAGGTCATGTTATGCGAAAGGACTTTAAGTTAACACGTTTATGCGTTCATGTTATGCAAAAGGGTATTTGTTTAACATATTCATACATTCATGTTAAGGAACAGGTTTACTAACCGGACATTAATGTAGTAGTTCGTCTTTCCTACCTTGGTACAATCAAGCAAACCTGCCTCCACCATTGTATTCAGATACTTAGATGCTGTCTGACGACTCACCATCATATCCTTTTCCATAAACTCTATCTTGGTATATGGGTGGAAGAATAGGTTGTTGAGCAGCTCGTGGCGATACTGTCTGTCGAAGAGTTGTCTCAATACCTTCTTGTATTCCGCCATCATTATCGAAATGCTCTTTACGAGCCTTATTGTCTGTTCGGCTGTTATTTCAATGCCTTTCAGAATGAACAATATCCATTCTTCCCATTGTTCTGCATTCTTGCCTTCATTGTCACGGATTGCTTGTATTAATCGGTAATACTCACTCTTATTATGCGTGATGTATCTACTCAGATAGAGTATAGGAAGGTCCAATCGTTCTGTAATGACAAGATAAAGGATATTGATGATACGTCCAGTACGTCCATTGCCGTCAAAAAAAGGATGGATACTTTCAAACTGATGATGTATGATTGCAAGTTTCATCAATGGATCGAGGTCATCATCTTGAGTGTTGATAAACTGTTCAAGGTTTGTCATCAGACGTTCTATTTCGTCAAGTTCCTGTGGCGGGATATAGACAACGACTCCATCGTTCCTTTTCAGCTCCGTTCCTGGCACACTTCTGAAACCTGCTCGCGAATTGACCAACGAAGTCTGAATTTCCTTGATCATATTGAGCGTGAGAATACCATTCTTCTTTACAAGTTCAAAACCTCGCAATATGGCCTCACGATAGTTTAATACCTCTTTGGTTGAAGAATTGATTATCTCGTCCTTCACGTTAAGTCCTGCCTTATATAAATCATCTTGTGTGGTCACAATGTTTTCAACCTCGGAACTATCCTTTGCCTCTTGTAGTGTAAGCGTGCTGATCAGGATATTTTCATTCGGTATGGTATGAGCGACACCACGAAGTTCGGCAAGCTTCATATTGGCTCTATTCAACTGCTTTAGCACGGCCTTGGTTTCAAGGTCGAACGAGAGAGGGAGGGATGGTATATTGTATGTTGTCATATTTCTTTTTATGAATGTCGGACGCAAACCCAAAGCGTCCAGAAAACGCCTTTTTCAATATGTTCTTTCTTGCCCACCGGCAAAAGACATTGCAACGTAAACGAAAACGAAAACTTTCCGTCACGATGACCTGTTTATTATTAAAGGATGTTACTCCGTGTTATTACATTTCAAATTCCACTTCAGTTGAAAGTGTTCTGGTTCCTCCACAATGGAGCTCGGGAGTATTGATGCGGATGTCGCAATCGACAACAAACACTGTTCCATTACTTGATTGAATTACGTTTTCATCATGCATATCACTCAGGTATATATCTGGGGTGGCGAATGTCCAGTTGTGAGGATTGATGAGTTGGAAATCCATTCGCTTCATATACTCTGTTATTTCCTCATCAGTCATTTTGCTTCCTTCGATGAACTGTTGTTCCGCTATTATGCGAAATGCGCCATCGGCATCTCTGCCAAATCCCAAAACAAACAACCGCGTCTCTGGGAAATAAGCATTGTGTAAGGATATGCGGTCAAGGGCAAGGATGGGCTCAATGTAATAGTCGAGACCGATGGACTTGATGAGCGTTGCGCCATGATCATAGACATGAGCTTCTCCACCTTCGGCAATCTGTTCGCCCATGAGATGAGTGAGTGTGCCTTCAATATCATCCGTCCAGCAACCAGTTACCTTTGCCCATTGCTCTATAGTGCTGGCTTGCGCCTCGCCGCGTTTACTTTGTCTTTTGAAGTCGTTTTCTCCTTCAACGACTGAATCTGAGCCAACTTCTGTTCCCGCGAGCAGGGATGCAATGACATGCGCATGGCCTCCCTTTGAGCAGCCATACTGTTCTGGCGGTGAAAAGCGTTTATAAAGTAGCTGTCCACATGTGAATTTGTCTGCATATTCGTCAAGTTCTGCCAGACCCTCGGGAGTGAAACCTCCTGACACGATGGCTTTGATATGCTCCCAAAAATCTGAATTATACATTTTGTTCTAATCTGTTTTAATTTTCTATTGTTCTATTTCGGTTCAAAACCTTTTTGACCTTCGGTCTTCCTCCTTGTGCTTCGCATCCCTTGGACTCGCGCTCCGCGTCTCGCGACCTTCCTTTGGAACGTTCGCACCTCGGCAATTCTTAAGCAAGCTTGGATATTGCTCTCGGTTTGTCGTTGGTTTCGCCATGATGAGTCCTTCGACAAGCTCAGGACGAGCTCCTAAGAAAACTTTCCGTCACAATGACCTGTTTATTATTAACGGATGTTGCTCCGTGTTATTGTTTTTTACAATCTATTCGTTCTCATATTCATCCTTCTCTTCTGGCAACTCAGCCCAGCGGTCGGCAGGTGGAGGTAGTCGGTTGGATTGGCACAATCCGCCAGCACTTTAACCACATCAACGACCGAGAAGTACCATTCTTCCCTCTCATCGTCCCATACGGTACGTACTTTCTTTTTCTCAAAGAGTTGTATCTGCTCTTTCTGACTCATAGTCGTAAGAATTTTCTTCCAATTTATCTGAATATTTTGTTCTTATCTGTTTTTAATTTACCTTTTTCTCCATTTCGGTAGATTAACCTTTTATATTATCGCTTCTTTATATACAGGCGATTACGATTGCCTCCTGTTGCCTCTATATAGCCAAATTCAGTAAGCTGGCGTAGATAACGCTTGGCTGTGGTTTCTGTAAATCCAAATCTGCCGACTATCATGTCGGTTTTTAGATTATCCTTATCGGCCATATAAACAAGAATATCGGCCAGTTTGTCGGCTAAAGATGGTTTTATCGACCATTTTCCCACAAGTTCCTGCACAATTGTTGGTTTATCGACCAGTTCCTCGGCAACAGAGCTGATAAATTGCTTAATGTCCGTTTGCAAGTGCCTGCAATGGAGTGTAGTCATGCAGTTTAGGAAAATGTTGATGTCATCTGCTTCTATAGTGTCGATGAGGGCTTGGATGTATTCTGCCTTATCCTCTTTTAGGACTTTCATGGGCAGGACATCGTATTCCATCTGTAGGAGATTCATCAGCAGTCGGCATATTCTGCCGTTTCCATCTGCCCACGGATGTATGGATACGAGTTCGAAATGCGCCCAGAAGCTGAGGTTGTATATTGCTATTGCATCCTTTGGATCAACAGCCTTCCTGCGTTTGTTGAGTTCCTCGCAGAAGGCTTGCAGTTTCATCGGAACTTTCAGATACGACATATAAGACTTGCCTCCAAGTCCTGCTGTCACGTTGAGCTTTCGCAATTCTCCTCGTGCCGCAGAGAAATCTCCTGCCAATGAGTGGTATTCCGACCCTGTACGTGCCATTACCTTTGAGGCAAGCAGTATGAGCCAATCAACGGTGATGTCCTCGTGTCTCTTTATCCATTCCCTGCCATAATCGTATGCTATTTTCAGGTCGAGGTTCATATTCTGCTCTACGATACTGCGTTTGCAGCTTGTAATGCCTTCATCAAATAGGAGTTGGGCTTCGACTTCAGTAACTGTGGATCCCTCTATTGCTGTGGAATGGGTGATGATGCTATACAGATAGAACTTGTCGTAGTCTATCTGGTCAGATATTCCCAACTCCCTATGTCGATAGAGAAGGTCTATCAATGTATTTTCATTTCCTTGCATCATCATAAACTTGCTCAAAGTTATTGTCTTTTCTTTCCATAGAAGTACTTCATATCATCTCTTGGGCGTAGTGGTTTGCCACTAAGATGTAGCAGGTCATGGCTTTGTGACCTGACATGGCGGCCCATTATAAAATGGAACTGTTGTACTTCGTATCCTTTGGGCTCTTTGAACTTTATCAACATATCAATTTCAAGCGGCAAATATAGGAAAAAACTGCACTAATGAATTAAAAATTAACAATTAGTAATTAATAATTAAGTTTATTTAGTAATTGGCAACTGACACTATATAATTTACAATTTACGAATTTCTTGCGCTCCATAGGTGCTCAGGTATTTCGACTGGTTCAGCATAAACTGAGCAAAGCTCCGAGTCCAATTTACAATTTATTTACGGATTTAATAATTTAGGAATTTAACCCAAACTGACGCCAAAGAGTTTATCTCATCATCATCACCATAAAGTTGCCTCATCCCCTACAAATCTCAAGCATTTTTACTGCATATCTCCTATATATCTCCTATATATCTCCTATATATCTCCTATTTACCTCCTATTTTAGATAGCAGATATATAGGAGTTATATAGAAGTTTAAATGTAGTTAAATATGTGTTAAAATTGATAAAAGAAGGAGAAAAAGTTTTGTTATCTTATAGATTTGCGCTATCTTTGCAGTGCAAAAGATTTAGGCTCTAAATCGGTCATTGGAATGGTAATTGTTGAAAACCAAATCTATTATCATCTTTACGCTAATGACTGATAAGGATAAAGTATTAATTTATAAAAATGTAGTAAAATGAAAAAAAATGATAAACAGACAGAAGTCATCTCTATGGCTGGACGAAAAGTTGGGAATATACGTTTCTTTGAACGAAATGGTAAGGTTCACTCAAGAATTGCCACAACCAGTCATATGACTAACGACAGAACTGGTGCGCAAATGATGAACAGGCTGAGTTTTAGTTTCGTACAAACAATGTGGTCGTGTTTCAAAGGGCAATTGAAAGATAGTTTTGAAAGTATTGAACCTGGCAGGTCTCCTTACAATACTTTTGTGCAACTGAACCACAATAATGGTGTGTTTCTCACAAAGAATCAACAACGTGACAGATTCCGGATCATCACTCCTCTGCGCATTTCTGATGGTTCATTAGAACCTATTCTGCAGATAATTAACAATGAGAAGCAATTGGTAACAAACATTGTTTTGGGTGACTTTGAAATTACGGAAGAAACTACAATAAGAGATTTCTCGGTTTGCATTTCCAACAACAATCCTGACATTAAATACAACGATGAACTGAATTTCGTTGCTGCGAAACAAGAGGTGACGGATTATGGCAAACCGATTTGCAGAGTCGAAGTAAAAAGTTTGAAACTTGATGTTTGGGACGAGCGTCCACTTCTTGCCATTATGGGGAAATGTCCACTTGTCAATAGGGATGGTTGTCTTGCAAGTAAGACCGAACTGGACAAGGGGTGCTATGCTTTCTATCTCTCAAGAGAAGAGGGGAAGAAAAAACAGGTTTCGTCGCAGCAGCTTGTCTCAAACAACGATGAACTCATAGAGCAGTATATTTCAGAGGAGCAATTTACTGAGGCTCGCCAATCTTTCGGAAAAAGTGAAGATTCCTATATTCATGGTTGGAAATTCGAAAAACCAACATTTGAATAGATTTAGGTGTGACACCATAATGCCAGTTTTTCATAAGCTTGAAGATTAGAAGAAGCAGTCACCTTCAGGGATTTCTGCTCGTTCTATGCACATTACATAATATATAGGCATGTAAGTAACATTGTCCTTCGTATAGACTTCGCGCTCATTGTCAAGTACGATGCCAGAAGATATAAAATTACACTTTTTCCTTGAAATATGTATTAGAAAATTACACTTTTTCTCAATTTTTAACTGAAATAGTATAATTTTTTATGAATTTTCAGTTTATGCATAGTGAAAAAGAGGGTCTGCTGTATCAGTAAAAATTTAACGTTAATAACAACAAAATTTCCATTTTGTATGATTATTTCGCGAAAAATGATTACATTTGCACCATAGATTATCCGTAGAATGATAAATCACCCAATCTGTTTGGGTTATACGTTTTTTAAGTATTATGACTAAGGACGAGGAATTTATGCTGAAGGCACTTGCTGAGGCGAGGGCTGCGTATGAAGCTGGCGAAATACCAATCGGGGCAGTGATAGTGTGTAATGGGAAAATTATTTCCAGGGCGCATAATATGACAGAGACTCTGCACGATCCGACGGCTCATGCAGAAATGCTGGCTATTACTGCAGCAACCGATTTTTTGGGAGGAAAATATTTGCAGGGGTGTACGATATACGTTACTGTGGAACCATGCGTGATGTGTGCAGGTGCTTTGTCGTGGGCGCAAGTGTCGCGTATCGTGTTTGGTTGCAGCGATGAGAAGCGAGGCTACCAGCGTTTTGCTCCGCAGGCTCTGCATCCAAGGACAGAAGTAACAATGCACGTGATGGAGCAGGAGTGCCTTGAACTGATGCAAAACTTCTTTAAAGAAAAACGTTGACGAAATTGTTTATGTTTCTGTCATCAGCAGCATTAGCTCATCTTTGATGCCGTTGGGGAGGTTTATGCCGCGGAGTATGAGGCTGCGGTTCCATTCTGGGACTTCATCTGGCTTCATTGTGTAGAGGACTTCGCGGAATTCCTCGGTCTCGGCATCGGTGTAGGAATCGGAGGGCTTGCCTTTGAAGCGGTCAAGTTCTTCATCTTCAAAATAGATTATTTCGCTGACGGTAGCATTCATCATACATACTGCTTCGCATTGTGTTCCGTAGTCGCCACAAGTGCTACATGATGGAAGTGTGGCTGTGTTATTGTCGGGTGGGGTAGGTGGCATGGCTGATTTACTGCTTGATGTAAGCACGCGGTATGCGTAATAGGTCATTATCAGCACTACTGCTATGATTGTCAATATAGTCAAAAACATGGGTTTTATTTGGTTGTTGTAACTTATCAATCATATCTTTGGCATTTGAAGCCTACGGACTCAAGGGCTGCCCAATAGGTGGGGTAGGACTTGTTGACGACTTCTGGGTTCTCTATTATTATGTATGGCAGTTTCAATGCTAATGGTGCAAATGCCATTGCCATGCGGTGGTCGTTGTATGTGGAAATGCAGTAGTTTCCTTGCCGAAGTTTGTTGAGCTCATTTTCAAGTGCCTGGATGCGGTCGGTTTCTTTTATGCGCAGAGTGTCAGTGCCTGTGAAATGATATGGTATGCCCAAGCCGAAACAGGTGGCGGCTATGGTTTGTACCAAATCGGGATTGTTGCGAAAATCGTAGGTGAATGGTTGATTGGTTGGGTGGGAACAATGCGTCTGAAGACTTTTCATCAGTTTGGATATGATGGAATCTCCCTGTATGCTGTCGTGGCATAGATTCTTTATTTTTATGTTGCAATCGGGTTGAAACATCATGATTTCGAACCAATACGAGGCGGCTGTCCAGTCGCCTTCTATTTCGAAATGGCAGTCTTTATATCGGCTTGGGGTAACGGAGATTGTTTTTTCATCAGTCCAGCAGACTATTGCTCCGAATCTTCTCATTATCTCAATGGTCAGATCAATGTATGGTTTGGAGACAATATCACCTTGCAAATGCAGTGTGAGTCCATTCTTCAGCAGCGGAGCAATTAGTAGCAAGGCTGAAATGAATTGTGAACTTATAGAGGCATTTATGTCAAGTTGGTTGTTGTATGTATCAAGAATACTACCTTTTATGATTAGCGGTGGGAAAGAGAATTGTCCCAAATAGTCGGTCTCAGTTCCTAATTGGCGCATAGCATCTACCAATGGGGCAATAGGACGTTCTTTCATTCGTTCCGAACCAGTCAGGATGAAAGTGCCTTGCATTAAACCTGACAAGGCTGTCAAAAAGCGCATAGCAGTGCCAGAGTTGCCGATGTCGAGGGTTGTTGGCTGTGGACAAGTATTTGTGTCAATTTTGTCAAGAGCCTTTGCTAAGATACGAATGTCTTCGCATTCATTTTCAAATTCTTTGAGGAGGGTAGGGGTGGGGCATGATGAAGCACCTGATTGAGAGGTAAACAGACTAATCAGTTTTCGGATGATCAGCACTCTGTTAGCAATGCTTTTTGACATGGGGAGAGTGATTTCTCCATTCAAACGAGAAGGTGCTATGATTTTAATTTTCGTCATTTCGGGACAAAGATAAGAAAAAACTTTGTTTTTTAATTGATAATTGACAATTGACAATTGATAATTAAGTTTTTTTATAAAAAAACAAATACCTTCAGGCTTGAGTCTCGGAATTGAAGCATTTTGATTACTTTTGCATGGATTTTACAATTAACATTTTCGGCAAAAATAAACAAAATTTCACAAATAAGTCCGAAAGCGTATTTTTGTGCAATTGTCGGAAATGCACGTTTTTTTCCATGGTTTTTAACCTGAAAAAAGACAGGCAATTTCATGAAAAATAAGTATTTTGTTTTTTACTTTGAAATCAGGTAATTTTTTATATACGGTTGAATGATTTTACGGAATTTACAATTTGACAATTTTGGATTTAATGCTCCACCCCAACCTTTCTTTTATAGGACGAGAAGTAGATAGACATGCTATATTCACTAAATTTCCTCTTGAAAGGCAGATTGTAAAAAGAGTCTTCAAAACATATTTTGGAAAAGTTGGAATTTAAACAGTCCTTATCTTAAAGTAATACTTTAATCGGCAACAGCATAACTGCCTGAAATTTTGATATTTCAAAAAAAATCCTTACTTTTGCACTCGAAATCAAATGTAAAAGGCTGTGATAGTCTCGAAACGTTAAAAAAATTATGGATTTTAAAAAAGTATTATTAAGCATTCTGTTAACACTTGCAATCAGCGTTTCATGCATGGCTCAAGAGAAGACAGAAAATGCTAGTTTTGACTGGGAACCCATAATGGCTGCCATAATGAAAGTGGAAAGCAATGGAAACCCAAAAGCCAAGAATGGGAATCAAGTGGGAGCACTTCAGATTACACCTATTTTAGTAAAAGAGTGTAACCGAATTCTTGCAAAAAATGGAAGTAGCAAGAGATATACCTTAGCTGACAGGTATAGTGTAGAAAAATCAAAGGAAATGTTTGTAGTGATTCAATCTGCATACAATCCTAAAAATGATGTTGAGCATGCGATAAGGTCATGGAACGGTGGTATAAGATATACCGTACAATCTACACAACGCTACTACAATAAAGTGATGAAATATCTTAAAGATGTTTTATAAAACTCACCTTAAATAAAAAACGGATGCTTAACAACATCCGTTTTTTATTTGCTACTTACTCAAATTTTACTAAAGGAACTCAGTTTGCTGGCTGTTTCATCACTTACTGGGACAAGTGGCAAACGCAATATGTTTTCAAGCATTCCCATCTGACTCATCAATGACTTGATACCTGGAGGATTACCTTCGACAAACAAAAGGTCGTATAAGTCCTTCAGTTCATCATCTATCGGCTGTGCCATTTCATACTTGCCTTCAAGTGCATACTTTATCATTGCAGAAAACCGCTGTGTAAGTGCATTACCGACAACTGATATAACCCCTTTTGCTCCCATTTGTATCATTTGTAGTGTCGTGCAGTCGTCACCACTCAAAACATCAAAATCTGCTGGACATCTGTTCAGTATTTCACGAATCTGACTGAGGTTTCCACTTGCCTCTTTTATTGCGATGATATTACTGCACTCATGAGCAAGGCGAAGCGTAGTTGCCGAAGTTAGATTCACACCTGTACGCCCTGGCACGTTGTAGAGTATTACGGGCAAAGGAGAGGCTTGTGAAACAGCCTTGAAATGCTGGAACAGTCCTTCTTGTGTTGGCTTGTTGTAATATGGGCAAACGCTCAACACTGCATCTATGCCAGATGTGTCCATTGTGCGCAATTCTTCACAAACGGCTTGGGTATTGTTGCCTCCGCATCCAACTATAATAGGAACACGGGAATTAACGGTGTTAACGACAACCGATTTTATCTTTGCTTTTTCTGACAACGTAAGGGTTGGTATCTCAGCAGTTGTTGCAAGTATGCAGAAAAAATCTGCTCCGTTGCGAATCTGATATTCCACTATATTCCGCAGGGCTTCGTAATCTACGCTGCCATCTGTGCGGAAAGGAGTAACTAAAGCAATACCAAGCCCATGAAAAAAATTGCTCATACCATTTTTATTTGACTTCGACTGTAAGCGGCATATTTATTGCATCAATGAATGTGTTTATGCGAGTCTGCCACTCGTTGAAATTACGAACATCGTACTTACTCCATGCACTACCGAAATAATAGGTGAACTTCTCATTTGGCTTGATTGTCATGTGACCGATGAAATGTCCGGCAATTCCCTTAGTCATATCAGAATTAGTTCCTGATTTCAAGATTTTTGTTTCTACTTTATCAGTAAACACAACTCCTGTATAGATTTGGAAATTCTGTTTTGCAGGGTTATCTGTTGGATCTGCGTATGCGATGTATTTTGTACCGAATTTATTATTCTCACCGTCTTTGACGTCTTCTGTTTCTTCGGCATGGATTACTATACCTGAGCAAACTTGATAAGGCTTAGTAAAACCTTCGTACCAAACTGTCTGCTTGTTGAAATTGCTGCCCTTGTCAAGGCTCATCAAACGATGTTCTACGTATGTTGTTTTGCCAAGAGTTTCAGGATTATAAGTTAGTTCTACAGTGAAACGCAACGGGCCATTGTCTAAAATTTTGTATTCCTTGTAGCAATAAGGATATTTTATTATGCCGTTATCGAGTATTGCAGGAGTTCCGCATCCGAGAGACGGACCTACCTTGTAGCAATCCAATCCATACCCATGGTCGAAATGATATGTAGTTGCCACTTCAAGGTCGAAAGCTTCCTGCGTTTTCCCCTGCTTGCGCAATTCTACTATCTTTGCAGCAGCAGCGTGTTCTACAGAATAACGCTTGTCAACTTCCAGGTCGGGTGTGTTTTTTACCCAAACATCATTACCGTATGCCTGCTCACCAGAAGCCTGTAAAGCAGGACCATAAAGGCGATATGCTCCACGATCGTTTTCCCAGGCAATATCATCAACACGTTCTGGATGATGAGCACCATGAACAAAATGCTTCATTGGAGCTGGTGTGCCTTGTACTATAGTAAATTCTGCAACACCACATGGGCGTACCGAAGCATCAATCAACAACTTTCCATCGTGTGTCAACTGATATGCTACCTCTTGATTCAAAGCATTTTTAACGACAAGTCCAACATTTGGAGAACATTTAAGGATTTCGCATACCTTTTGGGCATCAACTTCAACTACTTCCTGACGCTGCACTTTTTCGGGATTTGTTACTATTACCGTAGCTACTTGTGCGAATGTGCCTAAACTCAAAACAAATGATGCAAAAAGCAAATAAATCTTCTTCATATTATTATAAATTATATTTTTTTGCAAAGTTAGTGAAGATTTATGGTTTTACAAATTTTACACGACATTTTCTTTCAGTATTTTGGATTTTTTTAATAAAAAAACTTAAAAACCTTCAACCATAAACCCTAAACCCTTAAACCTTTAAACCTTTTTATTACTTTTGCATTACGTATGACTTACTTGGATTATGGAACTTGGATAAGGAAACAATTTCCTTTCAGAGTACAAAAAATATCTGTTGATGCAGGCTTTTCATGCCCAAACAGAGATGGGACAAAGGGCGTGAACGGATGCGTGTTCTGCAATAATGAAACGTTTAATCCATCTTATTGCCAGAACAAAGATTCTGTTGATTTACAGTTAGAAAAAGGCAAGAACTTTTTTGCGAGGAAATATCCTGATATGAAATACCTTGCTTATTTCCAGGCTTACAGCAATACTCATGCTCCACTCGACCGACTGAAAACACTCTACGAAACTGCACTCAAGGTTGACGACATTGTGGGACTGGTTATTGCCACACGACCAGACTGTATTGATGATGAAAAACTTGACTATCTTGCAGAATTAAACAAAAGAACTTTCCTCATTGTGGAATATGGCGTTGAAAGCTGCAATAATGATACCTTAAAACAAATAAACCGTTGCCACACATTTGAATGCAGTAAAGAAGCTATCGAAAAAACTCATGAGAGAGGCATTCGCACTGGTGCGCATATTATTCTGGGATTGCCAGGGGAATCAAAAAAAGAAATTCTTCGACAGGCAAATATAATATCCGAACTACCGATTGATATACTGAAACTACACCAAATGCAGATTGTGAAGGGAACGAAGCTGGCGGAATACTACGAACAAATGAAACCTACTATATTTAGCATTGAGGAATACATAGACCTTGTTGTAGAGTACATTCGCAGACTGAGAAAAGACATCATACTGGAACGCTTTGTGTCACAGTCGCCAAAAGAATTACTCGTGGCTCCTAATTGGGGAATCAAGAACCACGAGTTTACTGACCTATTGAACAAACGTCTGAATAGCCTATAGACGCTTGCAAATGAAGGGTTATGAATGGTTATAACCGCTTGCAAATTATCGGATTGTCGATTTCTTTCTTCCAGGATTGCATCCAACGATACCAGTCTTTGTCGCTATGATAGCCAAATTTTTCGTTATCGCTTCCAAAGGCGATATGGTAGTCAATTTGTGAATTAGCGGGTGTAACAAGTATTGGATAATTGTCCTTATCGGCTGGCAGTTCCTTCTTAAAATATGCTTTTGGCACATAGACCGCCAGTCCGACTGTTTCACGCTTATGACCAGCAGAATCCTTTTCACTTACAGGCCAATCTGTTCCCCAACATCCACGAAGACCTGATTTATTGGAATACTCGGTGGAATTTTTTACGTTTATCACACCTGTACAGAATGTATAGGTATCTGCCGACTGGACAAACCTGATATTCACATCAACATCCCTATGACCTGCATATAGGGTGTAGCGCGTAATCATGTCCACTGGCGACTTACCGACGTTATATGTATTCCAGTTATTGTCTTCAACTTCTACAATAGTCCGCAACGGACCGCGTGATATGATGCGTTCCGTACGATGAGCCACCTTATCAAGGAATTTAGGTTCTTTTCCATCCCATCCGCGAAGGGTTCCGACACCAAGCGTACTTCCTACCCAAAGGCAGTCGTCGCCAAACCCAGAGGCTAATTCGTCTTTTGTAGGATAGAACTGAGTCTGCTTTATTTCCAAACCTTTATTATACTTACCATATATATCGACGGTCTGACGACTATCAAAATAGATGCGATAAGCCACAAGTTCACTTTCAAAAGCTGGTCCATGATGCTGGAGCAGATTGTATGGGTTGACATCATCATCAACTGTCAATGCCGAGATGTATGAAGTCTGACGCTTTCCTTTTTCTTTTGGATTGTTAAGCAGCATTTCAGCATAGACTCGTGATTTAAAAGTCTTGAACGTTCCTGTAGCAGAAAGTGTTACGTCAAATTGCTTGACTTCTTTCTTGCCAAAATCAGCTAAAAAGCACAATTCGTCCATCTGACCATCTCCATCGAGGTCATCAACCTGATAGGCTATCTCCTCGCCTTTGAATTTGACATCTGCAGATTTCACCATTTTACCACGGATATCAATAACAACAGGTACATCAGAACGTTGCACACTAATTGGATTGGTACATTCAACCTTAAATTCCAATGATTGAGCAAACAGTTGAACAGAACAAAATGAAACGGCAGCAAGTGCCAATAGATGTTTTTTCATAATTCGGAAAATTTACGTTTATGTTTTAGATAATATTTTACTAATATGGAATATGGAGCAAGCAGTTTTTTATCTTCATGCTGTTCACGTATGATGTTCCTGCACATTACTCTGAATGCGTGTCGTGCCTTATAAATTGCCAGAAAATCGGCAAAATTACGATTTAGCAAAAGAGTCTGCCATGCTGCCAGATAGTCAAGGAACCAACGGATTATCATCACACGCTTCAGGTCTTTGTCGGGCAGATTCTTGTATAGCATCAACAGATTATTCCTGAAGTTCAAGAAAGTCTTTTTAGGATTGCTCTTTGCTAATGTTGCAGCACCGACATGATATACAACACTTTGTGGTACGACACAGATTTTCCTTCCAGTATTTCGCAAGCGCCAGCATAAATCTATTTCTTCATTGTGAGCAAAAAAAGAGCCATCTAATCCACCAGCAGATACCCAATCTGAAGAACGTATCATTAGAGCAGCGCCAGTTGCCCACATAACTTCCACGCAATCGTCATATTGACCCACATCTTTCTCCACACTATCAAAAATTCTGCCTCGGCAAAAAGGGTATCCATATTTATCAAGGAAGCCACCCGAAGCGCCTGCATATTCAAAATAGTCAGGATTAGATATTGCACGCAATTTGGGCTGACAAGCAGCAACTTCAGGGTGATTGTCTAAAAAAGTTTCCAATGGACGAAGCCAGTTCTTTGTAACCTGAACATCAGAATTTAGTAAAACATAATATTCTGCCTCGATATTTTCCAAAGCCCGATTGTATCCTTCTGCAAAACCGTAGTTCATGTCAAGATTGATCTGTTTTACCTCAGGATATTCCGCAGCCAGCATATCTACGCTATTGTCTGTGGAGGCATTGTCTGCAACATACACATCTGCTCCATCTGCATTGTCAAGCAGAATAGGTAGATATTGGCGAAGCATTTTTTCACCATTGTAATTTAAAATAACAATCGCTGTCTTCATTTTATCAATTTAGCTATTAAGGCATTTCCCGCTTCGTTAAATTCTCCTAATCGGACTCTTACTATCGTGTTGTCTAAATCAGGGTGAGACGACATCTCCACACGTATGTAATTTTCAGTAAACCCATGCATTGGCATTCCTTTGTGTGCATGTTCGAGTAACACCAATGCTTCCGCACCAATATGAGCTCTGTAAAAGTCAAGTGTCTTGCACTCACTCAAATCAAGCATAAGCTTGCTTCTATGCTTCTTCTCTTTTTCATCAACAACATAAGGAATGTTCAGTGCTTTAGTACCAGGACGCTCAGAATATGGAAATACATGTAATTGAGTTATCGGCAAAGAATTTATAAAATCATACGATTCCTGAAACAAGTCGGGAGTTTCTCCTCTACTGCCTACCATAACATCAACACCGATAAAGGCATCTGGCATTACATTTTTGATGAGGTAGATTTTATCCGAGAATAGCTTTGTGTCATAATGACGATGCATTAATTTAAGTACAGCATCACTTCCGCATTGTAATGGAATATGGAAATGAGGCATGAACTTTTTACTATTTGCTACAAATTCAATCAATTCGTCACTTATTAAATCTGGTTCAAGGCTACTAATACGGTAACGTTCAATTCCTGCCACATTATCTAAGGCACTCACCAAATCTATAAACTTCTCACCTGTTGTCTTGCCAAAGTCTCCTATATTGACGCCAGTAATCACTATTTCCTTTCCACCTTCGGAAACTGCCTGTTCTGCCTGTGCAACTAAATCAGAAATCTGTGCATTACGGCTACGTCCACGTGCAAAAGGAATTGTGCAATATGTGCAATAATAATCGCATCCATCCTGAACTTTGAGGAAATAGCGAGTTCTGTCGCCACGACTGCAACTTGGATTAAAGGTTTTTGGGTCGCGAAGTATGATTTCGCTAACTCCAGGAATCTTACTTATCTGTTCTGCTTGCAATTGAGCATAACAGCCAGCAACTATTACGATTGCACCTGGATTTTGACGAATCATCCTATGGATTACCTGACGGCATTTGTGATCTGCAACATCCGTAACCGTACAAGTATTGATGAAACAGATATCTGCTTTCTCACCAGCTTGCGCTTTCAGTGCACCATGCTGTTTCAGCATTGCTGCAAATGTGGACGTTTCGGAAAAATTCAGCTTACAACCTAATGTATAATATGCTACCTTCTTTCCAGCTGCTTGTGATAAATCGAGCATAAAAAAATATTTCTGGCCGCAAAATTACAAAAAAAAACCGTCTGACCAAAAGTCAAACGGTATTTTCTCTTAATTGTTCGTATTATGGACAATTATGCTTCTGGAGCTGCTTCTTCTGCTGGAGCTGCTTCTTCAACTGGAGCTTCAACAGCTGCAGAGTCAACAACTGCAGAGTCAACTGCCATTGAGTCTTCAACAACAGCTACTGTATCAGAATCAGCAACTTCTGCTGTCTGAGCAGTTTTGTTACCACAAGATGCGAAAGAAATAGCTGCAACAGCTACGAACATAAACACTAACTTTTTCATTTTTTTCTTTTTTAAATTGTAAAACAATCAAATTCTTTTCTAAAACGCTGCAAAGGTAAATACTTTTTTTGAAATGAAAAACATTTTTTTTATTTTTTTTTATACCCTTTATGTAACTTTTTTGTAATACACTGATTATTAGCAATATATGAAAATATAAAAAATGTTAATTTTTATTCGTGTGCGGACACAGGGTATTTTTTTCACATTTTACTATGTATATTGCATACAACAACACGGCTATAAAGCATAACATTGGCACCAGATAAGCAATGTTTATGCCGAAAATGTCCGACACCTTACCCTGTAGTGGGGTTATCAATGCGCCGCCAAGTATTGCCATAATCAAACCTGAAGCTCCGATTTTTGCATCATCACCTAAACCATCGAGTGCAATTCCATAAATTGTCGGGAACATCAAACTCATAAAGAAACTTATTCCTATGAGGAATGATACTAACAGCCAACCGCTTCCACCAGAGATGACAACCACTATTGTGCAAAGTATATCTCCCACAGCTGCAATTGCCAAAAGTTTGGATGGACGGATATATTTCATCAGCCAAGTAAAAATAAATCTGGCTATACTGAAGCATATTATGCTGCACAAATACAGAGATGCTCCTGTCTGTTCAGCTGTTGAAGCAACCAAGCCAAATGTTTCTGTCGAAAAGATTCCTTGGCAGAAATGCTGTATTCCCTGTATTACTGTGGTCTCCTGCATTACTATACGAATAGTAAACGACCATACTCCTATTTGCGCACCAACATAGAAGAATTGAGCCAAAACACCATACGAATACTTTTTGTTTGCTAACAACCTTTTAAAAGTTGGCATCAGGTTTATGGAGTGGTCTTTATCGCCACCCTTAGGCATTTTGGCAATCAACATCAATACCATAACTAACAATAGTACAAATCCGAGTGTCATATATGTACCCGTTACGGCACCCAGTTCATGAGCCTGCATAGCTTCGAGTTGTTCTTCCGACATCACAGCGCGGTCGGCTGCATTTGCAGAATTCAATTCTCCCAAAATAAAGAACATGCTGAGCAAAATTCCAGTGATGCTACCAAGCGGATTAAAAGCCTGTGCAATATTCAGACGACGGGTCGCTGTCTCAGAACTTCCCATTGAGAGAATATACGGATTAGCAGTTGTTTCCAGTATAGAGCAACCACCTGCCAGGATATAAATTGCTATAAGGTAGAATGCATAACTTGCCAACTGCGATGCAGGATAGAACAATATGGCTCCACATGCATAGAGCAACAAACCAAGCAAGACACCACTTTTATAGTTTTTCTTCTTTATATATAGTGCAGCAGGAAGTGCAAAGCAGAAATAAGAACCATAAAAAGCAAACTGAATGAGTGATGTCTGAGCATCAGTCATACTCATGATCCGCTTAAAAGCTGCAAGTAGGGTATCTGTCATATTGTTTGCAATACCCCACAGCAAGAACAAACTCGTTATAAGTATAAACGGAACAAGGTATTTCTTCTCAATTGTCTTTTCCATTATTCTACACCTTATTTATATATAGGTCCGAAATTTTGGCAAGCACGATAGTCCGCACCTTCCATATCCATACCAAAAGCATTCCATGCTGACGGACGGAATATCTTATCTTCTGGTATATTATGCATACAAACAGGAATACGCAACATTGAGCAGAGAGTAATCAAATCAGCTCCAACATGCCCATAAGCAATAGCACCATGATTTGCTCCCCAATTGTTCATCACAGAATACACATCTCTGAATGCTGCCTTGCTTTCGTCTAAACGTGGTACAAACCATGTTGTTGGCCAAGTCGGGTCTGTACGCTTATCAAGTATATCGTGCTGATCCTTTGGCAGTTCGGCTGTCCAGCCTTCTGCAATCTGAATCACAGGACCAAGACCTTTGACCATATTCAGTCTGAGCATTGTCATAGGCATTCCGCCACGTGAGACAAAATGAGAAGAATAACCTCCTCCACGGAAGTAATCACGATCCGCTGGCATCCAATTTGTTGCCTTCAAACAAGCCTCAACATCTTTTTGAGTCATATTCCATGGCTCATTCATTGTTGGCTTTCCTTCAGCATCTGTCATTTCTCCTGTTGCATCGAGTGTTGTTGCTCCTGAATTTATAAGGTGTATGAAACCTCCTTGTGCAAGTCCTTCAGGCAATCTGCCTGTTACACGCTTCACTGCTTCTGGGCTCCAATATGTACGAATGTCACTAAACATTACACCACGGTTAGTCAGCAAATGACCAAAGAGCATTGAGATTCCGTTGCAGAAATCGTTTTCTGTGGCAAGAACTTTTGCTTCGCGAATACCATTCCAGTCGAATGATGTGCACAACATTGACTCTGGAAAATCGAAATTAGGCTTGTAGTCGGTCCATTGGCGCTGACCTTGCACACCTGCTACGATAGCATTATGTCCTAAAGCCTCTTCTTTATATCCCATTTCAAGAAGTTTCGGATTACCTTCCATAAGATCGCGGATAATCATCATGTTCTTAACCGTAAATTCCCAGTCAGCATCTTTTTCTTCTCTGTTCTTGCCTTTGCCCTTCCCGTTGAATGTTGTCATTGGTGTTCCAGGGAACAAGGA
This sequence comes from Prevotella sp., assembly GCA_045597685.1. GTDB lineage: Bacteria > Bacteroidota > Bacteroidia > Bacteroidales > Bacteroidaceae > Prevotella. The sequence goes on along the minus strand of JAZLKO010000102.1, from coordinate 17,915 downwards.
GCGGTCTTCATTGTAATCATGTCCTTCTTGTGGTTTGCAATACTTGTCAATCCACTTCATTGCTTTTTCAAATTCTTCATGGTCGTAGATTTCGAAATCCACACGACGAAGAATTTCCACAAGTTCTACATATTCCGTACGCATCCCAAGATAATCCTGAAGAAAGTCAGCATTTACAATACTACCAGCAATACCCATACAAGTATTTCCCAACGAGAGATAGCTCTTGCCCCTCATGGTAGCGACTGCTTGAGCCGCCTTTGCCCAACGAAGTATTTTTTCTGCCACATCTTCTGGTATTGAATTGTCGTCCAAATCCTGTACATTATGACCATAAATGCCAAAAGCTGGCAATCCTTTTTGTGCATGTGCTGCCAGCACAGCTGCCAGATACACTGCTCCTGGACGTTCCGTACCATTGAATCCCCATACAGCTTTTGGATAATGCGGATTCATATCCATAGTTTCGCTGCCATAGCACCAGCAACTTGTTACGGTTATAGTTGCACCTACGCCTTCGCGCTCAAATTTTTCTGCGCAGGCTGCGCTTTCTGCAACTCTTCCTATGGTAGAGTCGGCAATAACGCACTCAACTTCAGAACCATCACCGTTTTTCAGATTTGATTCTATAAGACTTTTCACAGCCTTAGCCAAACACATTGTCTTTTCTTCAAGACCTTCCCGAATTCCGCCTTGTCGTCCGTCAATTGCAGGACGAATACCAATTTTTGGATAATTCATACGAATAAGTTTTTGGTTATTATAATTTAGTTAGAACATTTTGAATCCCGCTTTTTTGCTTGCTCCACTTTGTTTGCCATCATATCCATAATGATAACCATAGCGATAACCGTAGCCATAGCGATAGCCATAACCAGATCCATATCCATAACGACCATCAGCACCCATTGTTCCGTTAAGAATCAGGCACATATTTTGGAACTTGTCTTCTTTATACAACTGTTCCAATTCTTCGAGCAATGCTTTTTCCATCAGTCCTGCACGAATCACGAATATTGTCCTATCTGCGTACTGATCAATGATTTGGGCATCAGCAAGAATTTCAACAGGAGGGCAGTCAATAAAGATTACATCATATTCCTCTCTGACCGCATTCATTAATTCTCCAAAGCGTGCATCGGAAATCAGTTCGGTTGGGTTAGGCGGCATCTTGCCTACTGGTAACACATCCAAGTTTTCCATATCAGGATAGTTGACCATTACATCATGCCAATCTTCGACTTTACCTGATAGATAATCAGAAATACCTTTACGTGGAGTATTTACGTATGCACTCAATGATGCCTTTCTAAGGTCGCAATCGATAAGCAATGTCTTTTTGCCTTTTATTGCGAATGTAAGACCCAAATTTGCACACGAGAACGTCTTACCTGAGTTCACATTATATGACGTAAATACATAAATAGAGGATTTTTTATTGGCATTCATAAACTCCAAGTTTGTTCTCAACACACGGAACGCTTCATTAACAACATTACGTTCACCGTGTTTGACAACCACAAGGTCGCTTTTGACAAACTTTTGTTGCCATGGCCATCGCCACTTCGATAGAGGTGTTGCCTGCGGAATCTCACCTGCGAATGGCATTGTGACAACATTTTGCAAATCTTTTCTACTGCGAACTGTTGATTCAAGAGTTTCTCTCATATAATTGACACCAAATGGAATCAATAAACCCAACAACAGAGCGATAATTCTAATTTGCATTTTATTAGGTGAGGTTGGCAACAAACTACCATTTGGCAACATTATCACACGCGTATTATATGCGGTAAACGTTTTTGATAGTTCGTTTTCTTCCAGTTTCTGCAACAAATACATATACAGGCTTTGCTTTACCTGCTGCTGTCTTTCAACAGATAACAGAATTTTTGCCTTTCTTGGTGCAGACTCTATCTTTGACTGAGTCAGCGCATTGTTCTTCTCGAAATTGTCAATTTGTTTTTTTAGCAACACAATCTGATTATCCAAACTCTTTGCTATACTCTGACGAACAGCAGCTATCTGCATATCCAATTCCTTTACGTAGTTGTTTGTTGCACTACTGTTTGTAATAAGGCTCTGTCGTTTAATAACAAAGTCATTATAAGTTTTGATTTCTTCTTCAATAGCAAGCGAACTTACACCTGTACCTGCTGGAATCAAATCATTCTTATCACAAGTTGAAAGAAAAGACTTAAGATATTTCGACACTTCCAATTCATTATTCAAAATCAGCACTTGTTCCTGAATTTTCTGGTCTTTTTCCATATACTTTTCGGCAGTACTTTCAATATCAGGCATCAAGTTCTGACTCTTGAATTCAGATATTGTTTCATCAACTCCTGACAAATCGCTTTCAATAAGTAGCAGTCTGTCACGTATGAATTTGGTTGTTGCAACAGCAATCTGGTTTTTGTCCTGCACCCAACGCTCATTATACACCGTTATCAGATTATTAAGCACATCTACAGCACGCTTAACAGACACATCGTTTATTGTCAGTTCAATGATGTCAGCCTGTTTTTCTGCAAGGTTAACACTCATTTTTTTGTTCAAATAAGCATTACCAGTATTTGTCATACCCGTTCTACTGACATATACAGTTTGTTTTTCAGGTCTGGCAACGCCCGTTGAGGCAATAAGGATTTTACCCGCCGCCGTATTTATTGGCTTTCCTATCTCTCCAGTTACCTGACCTTCGTATTCTATCTTATTTTTCTTTAAATCGTATAATGTTAGTTCATTGCCGTTTACTTCCATAGTAAAAGCAACATAGTCTTCAGCATCCAAATTTGAAATTACAGTCTTGTATGGAAGATCCTTTCCATATAGTGTATAAGAACGCAGCCCTTTCTTGATTAGATAATTATACTGTAAGTCCAACCGCTTAATGACTTCGTACATCAAGTCGGGTGAATTAAACATGTATTTTTCATTTTGCACAGAAGATGTTGACATTAAAAGTCCCAAATCCTGAATCTGTGAATTCTTTGAACTTATACTCTTGCCGTTGTTATCGTTTTTAATCTCGACTAATGCCGTACGAGTATAAACTGGCTGTGTCTTTTCAAGATACAGATATGCAAGGAAGAGACATACTACTACTGAAATTAAAAACCAGTACCATTGGTACAGGCACATGTATATCCATTCTTTAATTTGCATTCCCTCAGCATTTTGTCTTTGTGTCTGAGGAGTATTTGATTGTATTTGCTGTGCAGTCATAGTATTATCAATTCAAAATATTAACAACAAGTGAAGCTATTGATATTAAAATACTTGTAGCGCTGAACCAAAGAGTCGTCATACTACCGATTTCAGAATTTTGTGCCTTAGCCTTATTTGGTTCTACATATATAACATCATTCTGCTTGAGATAGTAAACTGGAGACTTCATCAGTTCTGCGATATTAGTCAAATCTATAGTATAGATGTTTTGGTGACCGTTTTCCTGACGCAAAACTTTCACGTTGTCACGTCTGCCATAGATAGTCAAGTCATTTGCCATGGAAATTGCTTCCAGAATTGTTACTTGATCTCTTTCTATTGAATAACTTCCAGGGCTTGCAACTTCACCCATAACATTGATTTTAAGATTCAGATATGATACTGTAACTGCAACCTCTTTTGCCTGACCACTTTTGAGGATTGTTGTTTTTATGACCTCCTCTGCCTGGTCTCTCGTCAAGCCTTCAAGATGTATGGTTCCTACCACTGGAAAATCAATATTTCCTTTTGAATCGATGGTGTACCCGTATGGGGTATTCGACGTTGATGACACACTTGAATAGCCTGTACCCATCATCATTGAAAACATTGAACTCAGCACATCATCACCTTGCACCTTGACTTGAACATACAACTTGTCGCCTTGCTGAAATTTCAGTGGCGAAACGGATTGAATAGGAATTTTTGATTGAGAAGTGACGTCCTGAAAATACGCAACCTTCTTATAGGTGCTACAGGATGTCAAACAAGAAATCGCTATCAGGAACAATCCCCCAAATAAAATTTGATTACTTTTTTTCATTTTTCTGTATTTGTTTAATTTTAATTCGCTCTATCTTAAAACTTTAGGCAATTCTGCTCTCATTATCATATCTATCATAGTCATTCTATGACAATCGGTACCGCGATATTCATACCATCCTTTTTTCAGCATTGAGATTGCCTTTTTTCTTACATGACTGCCATATCCGTTGCTTAACGACCCAAGATTAAGTTGGAAACAAACACCCAACTTCTTCAGTTGCTCATAATCCTTTTCCTTCATATACATGTATCTTTCAGGATGAGCTAATATCGGGAAATAGCCTTTGGACTTTGTTCTTTTCAAAATACCCATCAAGTCCATCGGAGGATTATAATAACTCGTCTCCACCAGGACTTGGTCATCTTCTTCGAGAGTCAGAATATCCTTTGCCTCAAGTCGCTCTTCATACAGACCGTCCATCATGTATTCTGCTGCAAGGTTAAGATTCAGCTTTTCTGCTCCTTCAAAAGGCTCTGTTTCTGCATAAGCCTGTTTCAGCTCTTCAAATCTTTTTCTCAAATCATCAGTTTTATTGGGATTATCTTCCATAATATGTGGAGTAAACCACACGTTTTTGACACCAAGACATTCATAACGTTTGAGTATCGCAAGGGAATCCTCCATCGTTCTTACACCATCATCAACTCCTGGCAAAATATGGCAATGATAATCGGTAAAATCGGTGAAAAACCCTGTATTTTCGATAGTTTTTTTCTTGAAAAATAACATACTTTAAAATTTAGCGCGGCAAAGGTAATAAATTATTTTATTAACACAAAATTATTTCGGTAAAAAAGTATTTTTACCTCATTTTTTTTATTTCTCTCAAAAAGATTCACCAGTGATATCATGTTTTTATGACTCAACTATCATAAAAAGCCTCGCAACCGCTTGTTCTCCGCCTTATCTCCGCCTTATCTCCGCCTTAAGTCCGCCTGTACGGTATAGTTAAGGTAGAGACAAGGTTTCTTTATGGCGGTTAAAACCACCTACTGCCTCTGTAATATACGTTGCCTCCTGCAATGTGAGGGTGGGGGCTATTGGCAGACTCAGTTCTTCGTGTGCAATTCGCTCTGTTATCGGCAAAGAGCCTTTGACAAGTATTTTCCCATACAAATGCAACTTTCCAGCGTAGCACTCTTGCAAGTGTGGTGGAATTGGATAATGTATCAATGTACCTATTCCATGCTCCATCAAATATTGTTGCAGTCTGTCTCTATCCTTACAAAACACAGGAAACTGATGATAAACACACTTATCGTCAGGCAACCGCTTTGGCAACGTGACCGAAGGGTTGCTGATATTGTTATAGTAATAATTGGCAATTTTCTGTCGTTGAGCGTTTTCTTCGTCCAAATATTTTAACTTCACATTCAATATTGCCGCCTGTATCTCATCCATTCTGGAATTGCGCCCTGTATATTTGAAAACGTATTTTTTTGGACTGCCATAATTGGCTAAAATCCTCACGCATTCTGCGACTTCTGCATCATTAGTAGTAACGGCACCTGCATCGCCAAAAGCTCCGAGATTTTTTCCTGGATAAAAGCTCCATGCGCAAATTGAGTTGCTCGTATCTCGCTTCAGTCCATGCGACTGGGCGCAATCTTCTATCAGTTTCAAGCCGTATTTCTCGCATAGTTTTCCTATAGTGTCAGTATAAGCATTTCTGCCATACAGATGAACAATACAAATCGCTTTTGTTCGTGGCGTGATATGCCTTTCTATCTCATCGTCGTCAATTTCCATAGTTTCCCACTTTGGCTCAACAAGGACAGGAACAAGCCCATTCTCGGTAATTGACAGAATTGTAGCAATATAGGTATTTGCAGGAACGATAATCTCGTCTCCTTCCGCGAAAACACCCATTTCCTTGTATGCACGGAATATCCAAATCAATGCATCAAGTCCGTTGGCACACGTTACGCAATGTTCTGCACCAACATACTTGGCATAGTTTTTCTCAAACAATTCGTTTTCACCACCTTGGAGATACCACCCCGAGTCAACTACCCTATTAATTGCCTCATGCAATTCTGCAGCATGCCGTGCTGTATTATCTTTTAAGGAAAGAAATGGAATTTTCATAAATCAAGAATTGTTTTGCGGAAATTATCAATTATGGTATCAGTAAAGACGAATCGCCATAGCTCAAAAATCGGAAATCATGTGCCATGGCATAATCGTAAATGCGTTTCCAGTCTCCATTTACAAATGCACTCACCAACAGCAGAAGTGTGCTTTGTGGTTGATGAAAATTTGTAATCAGTTTCTTCACAATCTTATACTTGTAACCTGGAGCAATAATGATCTGTGTGCTTCCATGGATGGCATCAAGATTATTTTCATTCATATAGTCCAAAATATTCTGCAAGGCGCAGGTTGGTGATACTTTATTGTTACTGTTCTCGTATGGTTCCCACTGGTTTACATGGAAAAGTTCGTGTGGATTACAGCTTGCCTTACATGCGAATTTCAAACCTATGTAGTAAAGACTTTCTAAGGTCCGCACACTTGTTGTACCAACGGCTATTGCTTCACAATCGTGAGAAAGCAACTTTTCAATAGTCTTTCTTTGTACAAAAAATGTTTCCGTATGCATCTCATGCCCTTCTATCTCCTCACTCTTCACAGGTTTAAAAGTTCCTGCTCCTACGTGGAGCGTAAGTTCTTCGCGTTCGATTCCATTTGCATCGAGTGAGTCGAGCACATCTTTGGTAAAATGCAAACCAGCAGTTGGGGCTGCTACGCTTCCCTTGATTTTACTATAAACTGTCTGATAGGTTTGCTTATCGCTTTCCTGAGTTTCACGATTCAGATAAGGGGGTATCGGAAGTTCTCCAACACAGTCAATAAGTTCGGCAAAACTAATGTCTGAATCCCATTTAAATTCCACGAGATAACCAGTACCTTTCGCACCTTTTAATTCCGATGAAACCGTGACTTTTTGATTATTACTAACAAAAATCCCATAGAGCAGTCCGCCTTTCCATTTTTTAAGATTGCCAACCAGACAAACCCATGAACACTTACCTCGTGCCTGAAACATTTGTTCATAATCGGACGGTAATTCTGGCTCAAGCAAAAAGACCTCTATTGAAGCACCTGTTTCTTTAAAAAAGTGAATTCTTGCCTGAATTACCTTTGTATTGTTGAAAACCATCAGACTGCCTTTGGGAATATAATCACTAAGGTTGTAGAAATGATTTTCAGATATTACACCTTTATTGTAAATCAATAGCTTGGAATGGTCACGTTGGGTGACTGGGAACTTTGCTATCCTCTCATCTGGAAGCTGATAATTGAAATCACTTATTCTAATATGTTTCGTTTCCATTCTATGCAGTTGCTATGCTATGAATAATTATTACCACATACGTGGCAAGCAATACTGTTATCACCTTATCCAAATCTGTGATAGCATATCCTGATGATGTAATATTTTTCGATATGAAACGTAGATTACCTACGGCTTGCTTAATAAAATACTGCCACAGGCGATAAACTCCCCATCCCATCAATGCACCTGTCAGCATACCGCAAAACACATCACTTGGATAATGCACACCAAGGTATATTCTGCTGAAGCACGATAGCAATGTCCATGATAGTAGCGAATATGTTACAGCCTTATTTCTCAGCAGAAGGCTGAAATACACAAAAAATCCGCATGTGTTTGCTGCATGGGCTGAAATAAAACTATATCCTTCAGCCTTATAGCCATTTACAAGTAATGCCTTTACCGTTGGATCGTTGCATGGTCTGATTCTTCCCACAAGTGGTTTTATTATCACGTCGGCTGCTATCTCTGTAAAAGCTAAACACATTAATGCCATACCGATGGCGAGACTCATCCGAATGATTGTGTCGTTATTATGCACAATAATATACACCAGTGACAAATATAATGGAATCCACACCCACCACGTTGTCACATCAAGCATAAATCTGTCCATCAGCATGGAATTACTCCCGTTCCATGCTTCAAACAAAGACAAATCAACATTATGCAAAAAAATAAAAATCATTACTCTAAGCACTAAACTATAAGCCTAAACTAAATTCTTTCTATCTGCGAAGTTTCCAGCCAACCTTTTTTACCATCTGCCAGAACAACTTCCTTCCACCCCGCCATACTATTGTCGGTGATTTGAACTTTCGTTCCTTCATGTATTACAAACAAATCTGTACCATTTTTTGCAGGTGTACTTTTCACAGAAACCGATGATGCGGTAATGATGGCTGTATTGCGGTTTTCCAACTGATGTTTTTGTGCAAAGGCAAAAATATTGGAAAGAATGAAGAACACAAGCATTAACTCTGACAAATACAACGTCAGTCTTCTTATCAGCACCTTGTCATTCAGCAAGTATAAGACAATCAGAAGCAGCATCAGAATGAATGTGCTTACAGCAATTTTTGCCCAACCGTCAACACTTGTAATATTCACAACACTTTTATACCAACTCACAAAGAACATTTCTGATTCAGGTACAATTCTATCTATTGTCTTCGCGCGTGCCATGTCCAGATTAAACCTTATGTCGGCATCGCCAGGATTCAGCAGAAGTGCTCTTTCATAATTCAAAATTGCATGAGTATAATCCTTGTTGCGATAATAGGCATTGCCAAGATTATAATACACATCAGCATCATCGCCTTGCTTCAAGAGCTTTTCGTATGTCTGAATGGCCTCATTGTATTCTTCATGCACATAGGCTGAGTCTGCATCACTTTTCGTAACAGCGCTTGCTGTGAGCATGCTGGCAGACATTATTGTAAGGAAAATAATTTTCAGTGCTGCTCCTTGCTTTTTCGCTTTGGCTGCTTGCTCTTTCATAGTAGTCTCAATCTTTGAAATCACATCTGCCGCTGTATTATAAACTTTTTCCATGTTTCCTTGCTTATCACCTGGAGCAAATCGGGCAAACTCACAATCATTCAATGATTCGCTGAACTGGCTAATCAAAGCTTCGTCAACTCCAACATTTGAAAAATTATCTGCAATATTGTCCTTCGACAATGCTTCGACTGGCATATTCAATTTATCCCCAGCATATCCCCATAAAGCTCGCAACACTTCGTCGTAGAATTCATTTGTCTTGCCTTGCTGCAATAGTTTATATGCCGTTTTGAGCTTCTTTGTTGCCACTTTGTTTGCTTTCTTTCCACGCATCTTTGCAACATTGGCGGCTTCGATTGCTTTTTGACGGAATATAATCAGAAGTACTACAAAAAGCATTAATGGTATTGCCAGTAACATCCAATATGTCGCACTACCGAAAAAGTGCTGATTTCTCTTTGTCAAAGTTGCATTGCCCAACTTTATGTATCTAATGTCACGATTGAGCATTTGCAACACTTCTTGTTCGGTATATCCCGTACCTTCTTCACCTTTTGCTACTTCAAGCTTATATGATTCGCCTTTTAGTGTCTTGTATGTTTTACTTTCAGTGTCGAAATAAGTAAATTCCACTGGTGGAATGGTATAATTTCCTTTATGCCTCGGAACAAATAAGAACTCATAAGTCATATTACCTTCCAAACCGTTTTCACCCAATTTTGTATTATCCTCAACCTTCGGGTCGTACTTATCAAAATCTTTCGGCAAATCAAGATTTGGTTGTTTTATAAGTTTAAGATTTCCGTTTCCGCTTATCACTACCTTCATTGTTATCGGCTCACCTGATTTCGGGTTGTCAGCAACAAGTGATGTTGACAGACTGAACTTACCTACTCCACCTGAAAAGTTTTTTGGTTTGTCTGGTAACGGTAGTACTTGTATTTTCACCTCAGGTGCTGCTATGGCTTTGTTTACTTCAGAATAGCCCATTCCACCATTGAAAAATGCCTCGAACGGGTCTATACTTGTATCTTGTTGTAATATTGTACCATTGAACGTGATGCTTGGTATAGTCAGTAATCCTGTCACTTGTGGATACATCATGTATTTACTCCACACAACGGCATTATAGGTCTTGCCATTATAGGTTTCGCGAGAAAAACTTTTTTGCTGTGGCAAAGCCAGTTCCTGAGTATGGAAACCTTTCAAATCGGGCATTTTCCCATCCAAAGCAGTAAGTTCTACTTGCGTAAACACCTTGTAAGTCAAAATGATAGGCTCTTGCTCATATACGCATTTTTTTGATGCACTCACAGTAATAAACAAGTCACTCCCTTTTATCTTGCTACCACTTGGTCTGACTCCAGTAGGACGCTGCTTGGATGACTGGGAATTAGCCGAAACCTTACCACTTACATTTATCGTTATGGTATTTGAGATTACTGTTTTCCCGCCACAAACGGCATGAGCTGCTGGAATGGTAAACGTGCCATTCTTATTTGCCATCAAGACGTATGTAAAGGTTGTCGATTCATTGCTGCTCGTCTTGCCGTTTACCATCTGGAAACTTGATGATGTAGATGTGCTCGGTCCAACTAAGACTTCAAATGCAGAAGGTACTGCTCCAAGCCGTATGTCCTTAACATCATGTGTTGCAATAGTGTATGACAGTCTGAACTGCTCACCTACTGCCACATGACTTGGAGCAGAGCCTTGCAAGGATAATCCAAATACTGCAACTGGCAAGAACAATGCCAATGCAAAAAACACAATTTTATATTTCTCTGTAGCGCAATATAACATTATATAATCACTATGAAAAACCTATAACCTACAACCTACAACCTACAACCCATAACCCCCTCTTACCAATTTTTCTGTAATTTACGGCTTGAACCACGCACTTTTTTAAGTTTTTCCTGAGTTTCTTTTTCCTGCTGCATTGCTGCATTCAGCAATTGCTCAGCATTTTCCTTACTCATCTCGCCATTCTTAGGTTGTGGCGGTTGCTGATTCTTATCTTTATTCTGTTCTGAGTCTTTAGAATTGTTCTTATCTTTATTTTCGTTTTTATTTTTGTCGTTCTTTTGATTTTTGTCGTTCTTTTGATTTTTGTCTTTATTCTGATTCTTGTTATTAGACTGACCTGAACCTCCCGAAGGATTCTTATCGTCATTTTTCAGTTGCTTTTGGCACAGGACAAGATTATACCGCGTTTCATTGTCATCTGGGTTTCTACGCAGACTCTGCCTATAGGCATCTATCGCCTGACGGAAATCTTTTGAAGCCTGACACACAACTCCAATATTGTGATAAATCATAGCCTGACGTTTCGGATCGGTTTCAGTTTCCAAAGCTTTATTATACTGCTCTATAGCCAAAGAGTCCTTTCCTTGAAAAAGCAATGCATTACCCAAATTGTAATTTGCCTGTGGGTTATTTTTATTTTTATCAAGGGCTTTTCTGTAATTGACTTCTGCCTTATCAAATTTTCCAGAACGATATTGCCGATTTCCTCTTCGTATATAATCCCTGTCGTTTTGAGCAACTGCAGTCGTAATCGCAAATAGGAATAATAGAAAAAACATCGCTTTAGTCGAGCGGTTGCCAAACGTATGCAGGCCTTTTATACGAAGATTCCTCAGCATGACTCTCTTCTCTTGAATAATAATCTCGACTATCAGCAATATCAAAGCTATCAGAGCAAATGCCTGAAATTGTTCGCTATGCTCTGCGAACTGCGAAGTTTCTATGTCCAATCTTGCCAGATTCGACATTGCGTTTTCCAATCTCCGTTGGGCAATATTTGTATTATCCACATGTATATATTTGCCTTTTCCTGCCACTGCTATTTCCTTGCACATCGCCTCGTTCAGCTTGGTCATAACTGTCTCACCGTTACTTGTAAGATAGTTTCCATGTCCTATTGGGATAGGTGCACCTCTTGTGCTCCCTACCCCGAGGACATACGTATGAATGCCTTTTCCTGTGGCACTTTTTGCTGCATCTGTTGCTCCACCTTCATGATCCTCACCATCAGTTATCACAACTATTGCCTTGCCAATGTTTTTCTGCTGTGAAAATGAATTGGCTGCAATATCGATGGCACGCGACACATCTGTGCCTTGTGACTGAACCATTCCTGGACTGACTTCGCTGAGAAACATTTTTGCAGATACTCCGTCAGCTGTCAGCGGAAGTTGCACGTATGCATCACCTGCAAAAATCACAAGCCCGAACTTGTCATCGGAAAATTTGTCGATCAGTGTCTCGAGCATCATCTTGCATTTTTCCATGCGACTTGGAGCAACATCCTGTGCCAACATAGAGTTTGACACATCAAGACAGACCATCATTTCTATACCCTGCCTCTTATCTGTCTGCTGTTGAGTCGCACCGATTAACTGTGGACGAGCAATCATCATTATTACTGCCGTCAAAGCACACATCAACAGCCAAAACTTTATCTCGCGCCTTATGGGTGACGGTTTGCCGCCTGATGGAGTAATCAATTCTGGATTGCCAAACCGCCTGAGGCGTTTTCTGCGGATAAATTCCGTTGCATAGTGCAAAATTATAAAAATTGGCACTATTAACAGAAAATACAAATATGTAGAATCGTCAAATCTCACTATTCTCCAACGAATTGTGTATATGCTTCTGCATCCATCAAGCCATCGTATTCTGTCATATTAGACATTTCCACCTTGATGATCCAGTTTTCAAATGCATCCTGATTCACCAGTTCAGGAGCATCTTCCAAAGCAGAATTCACTTCTACCACCTTTCCTGATACTGGACAGTACAGGTCACTTGAAGCCTTTACACTTTCCAATGCACCGAATTCTTCTCCTGCTTCGAATTCATCATCCACGTCTGGCAGGTCGATATAAGTAATATCGCCCATCTCTGCCTGTGCATAGTCTGTTACTCCGATTACGGCTACACCGTCTTCTAATCTTACCCACTCGTGTGACTCAGCATATTTGAGTCCTTCAATAATTTTACTCATAGTTTTTAAAATTGAAAATGTTATTTAATTAATTTACAATTTACAGATTTACAATCTACAATTTATTTACGATTCTGTTTATTTACAATTTGACTCTGACTCTAAGCTCTAAACTATATTTCCACTTTTGAGAATGCAGGGGCATTAATGTCACAGAAATCTTTGTCAAGATATTTGTAATAGCCCGTTATTCCTATCATTGCAGCATTGTCGGTGGTATATGAGAACTTCGGTATATAGATTTTCCATCCGTATTTTGCTGAATATTCCTTGAAGGCATTGCGTAAGCCTGTATTTGCCGAAACACCACCTGCCACAGCAACATGTCTGATTTTTGTATCCACTACCGCCTTGTTGAGTTTTTTCATCAGGATATCTACCACTGTAAACTCCAGACTTGCTGCCAAATCTTCTTTGTGGTGTTCAATAAAGTCGGCATCTTCTGCTACCCATTTCTGCAGGGAATACAGGAAGGATGTCTTCAATCCACTGAAACTATAATCATAATCTGGAATGTGTGGTTCTGAGAATTTGTATGCCATGGGATTGCCCTGACGTGCCAACTTATCAATTATCGGACCACCGGGATAACCTAACCCCATAACTTTTGAGCATTTGTCGATTGCCTCACCGGCAGCGTCGTCAATGGTTTGTCCTAATATTTCCATATCGTTATAGGCATTCACCTTGACAATTTGCGAATTACCTCCACTCACAAGCAGACAGATAAATGGAAATGGCGGATGTTTCACCCCATCTTGCTCATCAGTTTCTGACTTGATGAAATGTGCCATCACATGACCTTGTAGATGGTTGACATCAATCAAAGGAATACCAAGCGACAGAGCCATGCCCTTGGCAAAATTCGTTCCCACGAGCAAGGAGCCCAACAATCCAGGGCCTCGTGTAAAAGCAATGGCAGCAAGCTGTTCTGCCTTTATGCCAGCCTTCTTCAGAGCCGTATCAACCACAGGAACAATGTTCTGCTGATGTGCGCGTGAAGCCAGTTCTGGCACAACCCCACCGTATTCAAAATGCACTTGCTGGGAAGCCGTGACATTACTAAGTAACACACCATTTTTCAACACAGCTGCAGAAGTATCATCGCAACTGCTCTCTATTCCCAATATGTAAATGTCATTATCCACGATCGCGTTTTATCTAAAAACTCCATCAATCATCAATGCGACAAGATTTCGAGCCCATGTTCTGTCATCACAAAAGTGTGTTCCCATTGGGCTGACGGCTTGTAGTCATCACTCACAACCGTCCAACCATTGTCGGCATCAACAAATACTCTCCATGTACCCATGTTTATCATTGGTTCAATGGTAAACACCATTCCCGGCACAATCAGCATTCCTTCACCGCGTCGCCCTATATGCTCTACTTCTGGGTCTTCATGGAATTTCAGCCCTATACCATGACCGCACAAGTCGCGTACAACTGAATACCCATACTTGTGGGCATGTTTCTGCACAGCACTTCCGATGTCACCGACAAAACAGTATGGTTTTGCTGCTGCTTCCATTCCAACCTCAAGGCATTCTTTTGCTACTCGCACCAACTGCTCTTTTTCAGGGGTTGTCTTGCCCATTATGAACATTCGTGAAGCATCTGCAAAGAAACCATCCTTTATTGTTGTATAATCTACATTCACAATATCGCCCTCTTTTAGAAACACGTCCTTGTCAGGAATACCATGACATACTTCCTCGTTTATACTCACGCAAACGCTTTTTGGATAGCCATTATAGTTCAGACAGGCAGGAATAGCACCATGGTCTATGGTGTATTTATAGCAAATATCATCTATCTCCTGCGTGCTCATACCTATATAAATCTGTTCTGTCACAGTATCAAGCGCACCTGTATTTATAACGCCACTGCGACGTATGCCTTCAATCTCTTCTGGCGTACGAATCAGTTCGCGTGTAGGCACTAACCGACCATGATTTTCATAATTCATTATTATGCGATCCATCTCGGTCAACGGCTCGTTCTTAAGAATTTGCCAACGTCTTTTCTTGAATTTTATCATAATCAACTGCAAAAGTAATGCAAACTGAATGCAAAACAAAATAATTTTTAATTATTTAAGATTTGCATTGCTAAAGAATTAATTCTTGCATTTTTGAAAAACAGAATGTATTTTGCTGAATCAATAGTAATTCTCTATTCTTATGATGTCGTTAAGAATAGGGAACTTCTTTATATAATGGTCGAGTTCGGCTTTGTTGATTTCTCCAGTTATTTCGCAAGCCTTGTCTCTCTCAGCCTTTGTTATTGCATGACCGTATGGATGAAAAATTGCGGATTCACCGAAATATTTTCCCCATTCATCTGATCCAACACGATTGCATATTGCCACAAAGCACTGGTTTTCAATTGCCCGTGCGGGTGCAAGAATTTGGTATGACAGCTCTCTTGCAATAGGCCAGTTTGTAGAATATATTGCCATGTCGTACGTTGGTTTTCCGTCTGGAGCTATTACATTACGGCTCCACAATGGAAAACGCAAGTCATAGCATATCTGCAATAGAATGCGAAATCCCTTCCAGGTTACTATCGAACGTTCTTTGCCAGCAGTATATTCAAAGCCTTCGCCTCCGAATGTGAACAAGTGTGACTTGTCGTACATTATGACTTCATTATTTGGCTTTACAAAGTGCATGCGGTTGTACCATCTACCATCTTCTTCCGTAGCCAAACTCCCACAAATTGCAGCACCTGTGTCGTTAGCTTTGCTAATCATCCACTCTACGGCTGAGGATATTTCACAGTTTTGCTTGTTGTGCTCTGCCCATTCTTTTGGTTTTGTCAGAAAACCTGTTGACCACATTTCGGGTAGTATGTAGAGGTCACTGCCTGGATTGCGGTCTATTGCTGCATCTGCTTCTTCAATGTTCGCTTTCGGATTGCACCATTTGGTGTCGGGTTGTATAATTGTAATTATCATATCTAAATGCAAAGGTAAGAAAAACTTTGTTTTTTAATTGATAATTAATAATTGACAAATGATAATTATGATTTTTTAATAAAAAAATTTTTAAACTCTAACCTCTAACCTCTAACCTCTAACCTTTTTTATTATATTTGCAAAAATTATATTGTAGTTATGAAAAAAGCATTATTAATTTTCTGTTGCCTGATGATTTGTATGGCTGTCACGGCTCAGCCTCCACGTATTTCAAAAGTCAGAACGGTAGGCAAAAAAGTAACAAACGTACAGCTTCCTAATACAAAAGGAGTCATGTGCAACCTTACAGATTATGTAGGAAAAGGAAATGTTGTCCTGATTGATTTCTGGGCAAGTTGGTGCAGACCTTGCATGATGGAAATGTCGTATGTGCGCACAGCCTATAATCGCTATCACAAGTATGGGTTTAATATTGTCGGTATTTCTCTCGACAATAATCCTGCCGAGTGGAAAGCTGCCATTAAAAATTTCAAACTCAACTGGACACATCTATCTGATTTGCAGGGATGGAACAATGCGGCTGCACAAAAGTATGGCATCATCTCCATTCCAAGTTCAATATTGGTGAACAAGCAAGGGAAAATCATTGCAAACGACTTGCGCGGTGAGGAATTACTCATACGCTTGCGCCAGATTTATGGTAAATAAAATCACGAAATATGCATTTTCTACTTGACATCTTATTGGTGGTTCTTGGTGTGACGATGGTTTTGTATGGGGCAGACCGCCTTACCGAAGGAGCCAGTCAGTTAGCCCGACGTTTTAATGTCAGCGAGATGATTATCGGTCTTACCATCGTGGCTTTCGGTACATCGATGCCCGAATTTGTAATCTCACTTATGTCAGCACTTAAAGGAAGTTCCGACCTCGCATTAGGAAATATCGTCGGCAGTAATATTTTCAATACCTTATTAATAGTAGGTGTGGCTGCGATGATTGCGCCATTGGCAGTCGCAAAAGAAACTGTGGTAAGAATTATGCCTTACACCGTTTTTGCGACAATAGTGCTTATCGTATTGTGCCTTGCGGTTATGGATCTGCATTTTTCTTTCGATATAAGAGGTAATACCATACAGCGTTTTGATGGAACAATTCTATTGCTGTTATTTATCGGCTTTATGCAATACACCATAAAGAAAGCCAAAGATCAGAAAGCTGACGTGGTAGTAAATGAATCACAGAATAGCACCTCACAACAATCTGTAGCAAAAAACTCTTTGTTAATTATTGCTGGACTTACTCTGCTAATCTGGGGTTCAGACATCTTTGTTGATGCTGCAGTGGGCATAGCACAGCAATTAAATGTTAGCGAAAGTGTAATCGGACTTACAATCGTTGCCTTTGGTACATCGCTCCCTGAACTGGCTACCACCGTAGTAGCTGCACGCAAGGGAAGTGCAGGAATGGCAATCGGAAATGTGCTGGGTAGCAACGTGTTCAATATTTTGTGGATAGTAGGATGTACCTCCGTGATTTGCCCGATGCAAATTAATGATGTTACATTGTTGGATTTGAGTATGATGCTTGTAAGTATGCTATTGCTGCTTATATTCTCCAAATCGAAATATAAGGTCGAGCGTTGGGAAGGTGCAGTTTTGACAGTTGTGTTCCTATCATATCTAACAAATCTGCTCATAAATGCTTGATAATTGCAATTTGCAAGTTGTAAATTGCAAATTTTATATAATAGTTGTGAATTTTTTATAATTATCAATTGTCAATTATCAATTATCAATTAAGAAACAAAGTTTTTTATTACCTTTGCAGCCGCTTTTGAAAAGTATATCTTGATGGCGGGATAGCTCAGCTGGTTAGAGCGCATGATTCATAATCATGAGGTCCCCAGTTCAATCCTGGGTCCCGCTACCAAAACATTAAGGAACAAGACACAATCTTGTTCCTTTTTTGGTTCGCCCAGCACGAACGTATTCTAACGGGTGCAAGTCCCCAAGCCGCCCTAACAGTGGGAAGGCTACAGCCGAAAGCAAGGGTGTCTATCGCGAGGTGGAATCTGAAGGAAGCCGTAGGCAAACATCTGACCCGA
>JAZLKO010000101.1:0-32128 GCA_045597685.1 Prevotella sp. | reverse complement strand
GTACGTCGGGTCAGATGTTTGCCTACGGCTTCCTTCAGATTCCACCTCGCGATAGACACCCTTGCTTTCGGCTGTAGCCTTCCCACTGTTAGGGCGGCTTGGGGACTTGCACCCGTTAGAATACGTTCGTGCTGGGCGAACCGAAAACAAAAAAAGGGGTCAAATGACCCCTTTTTTTGCGCTCCAGGATGGGCTTGAACCAACGACCCCCTGATTAACAGTCAGGTGCTCTAACCAACTGAGCTACTGAAGCAATTTTACCTATGTTTTCAAAAGCGACTGCAAAGGTAATAAAAAAGTTTATAGATTGTAGTTTTAAGTCCGTAGTTTTAAGTTTTTTTAACTTCTTAGGTGCGATAACTTGCGGCGCGACATATCGGTCATTAGATTGTTATGCGCTAATGAACCTACTCTTTTGGTTTCGCCGCTCTTCTTTTAAACCGACCGCCAAACTGGAAGCAGTTCAAATAAATTTGATCACTCTTGGTTTATCGTCAGCTAATCTCCTTCAAGATAATACTTGCTGCGGTGGAGGCAGCAGTTTGAGTGCCGAGTTCTATGCGCATATCAATATAGCCATCAAGCATAGTCTGCCTGCTTTCATTGCCAGGAAGAATCTTTGATAATTCTTTGCGTATATTACTAACGGTCATAGTGTCTGCCACAAGTTCTGTGACAAGTTCACGATTGACAATAAGATTTACCAAGGAGATATATTTGACTTTCAGGACTTTCTTTCTCAACCAAGCAATGAATTTTCCGACTGGTGTGTAGTAGCAAACCACCTGTGGAACATTGAACAATGCCGTTTCGAGTGTGGCGGTTCCGCTGGTTACCAATGCTGCTGTGGAGTAAGAGAGCAGTTCGTATGTATGGTTGTAGCATATCTGCACATCATCTGTGAGATAACGCTCATAATAGGATTTTTCTATGCCTGGAGCTCCTGCTATGACAAACTGATAATTTGGAAAAAATTTTACTGCTTCGAGCATCATCGGCAGGTTGTCTTTTATTTCCTGTTTGCGACTGCCAGCAAGCAGGGCTATTACAGGCTTATTGCTTGAAAAATGCAAATCGTTTGCGGGTTGGTAATTTGCAACTTCCTCTACGGTAGGATTACCTACATAATGAATTTTGTAATTATGTTTCTCTTCAAAGAACGGGACTTCGAATGGAAGAATCGAGAATAGTTTGTCGATGTCGCGCTTAATGTTCCTGATACGGTATTCTTTCCATGCCCATATTTTTGGTGAAATATAATAGTAAACAGGTATATTAGTGTGTGCCTTAATGTATTTGGCTATGTTAAGGTTGAATCCAGGGTAATCTATGAGTATCAGTACGTCAGGTTGCCATGTGACAATATCCTGTTTACAAGCTTTCATATTACCAAGAATTTTTGGCAGATGCAGCAAGACTGGGATAAAGCCCATGTATGCTAATTCTCTGTAATGCTTCACCAATCCACCATGCGCAGCCTGTTGCATCTGGTCACCGCCAAAAAAACGAAATTCGGCATGAGAATCCTGCTTTTGCAATTCCGCTATCAACCGACTTGCATGCAAATCTCCCGAAGCTTCACCTGCTATGAGATAATATTTCATCAGATTTCCATTCTTTTAGCAGTTTGTAGTCCGTTACATCGATTGTGGTTGGGGTAATGGCTACATAATTATGGTTCAATGCCCACTGGTCGGTGTCTTCGGCATCAGGTTCATCGTTTGAAAGATGCCCCACAAGCCAATAGTAGTCGAAACCACGTGGATGCAGGCATTTGCTGACTTCGTTGACCCAACCTCCGAAAGTCATTCTACACATTTTGACACCGGCAAACTTCTCTGCTTTTGGAAAATTTACATTCAGGAATGTGCCATGAGGCAGACCTTCAGTCAGAACTTTCTTTACTATGCTCTGAATATAAGGACGCAATGGTTCGAAGTTTGCATCTTTATCGTAATCACAAAGTGAAAAGGCTATTGACGGAATTCCCTTCAGGCATCCCTCCTTTGCAACCCCTACAGTACCAGAATAATGATTGTTCACCGTAGAGTTGTCTCCATGATTGATACCACCAATGATAAGGTCGGGCTTACGACTGCATAGTTCGCTGTAAGCAAGTTTTATGCAGTCAACAGGTGTTCCGTTAGAATAATACACATTCACACCATCCTGCACTTTTTGGTAGCCATTTTCTGTAAGCGAGAGTTTTAGTGTAAGATATTCCAAACCAGAAAATGCTGTTGAATATCCTGAACGTGCAGAGTCGGGAGCACATACCAGGATGTCCCCAGATTCCTTGACCATGTCTATCAGACAGTTTATTCCTTTGGCTCTAAAGCCATCATCGTTAGAAATAAGTATAAGAGGCTTGTTCATATATACAATTTACAGATTTACAATTTACTATTTACTATTTAACTCTGACTGCTGACTCTGACTACTGACTCAAGGGTAATGTCTTAACTCCTTAACTCCTTAACTCCCCAATTTAACTCCTTAACTTCACAATTTTTTCAATGATGTTCTAACGAGGATGAAGTTAATTGGAACAACTATACACAGAACAGGTATTGGTGCGTAATGGCTATCTATACCAAGCCATATAAACAGATTGAGCAGGGAGATATGCAAAAGATAGTTTGTCAGGTGACTTGCAGCAAAGCCAAATCCTTTTTTCACCGATGGTTTTGTGTGGAAGGTAAAGAAGTTGGAAAGGATGAAGTTCATGATAAAGCTCAGTGCATAGCCTATTGTATATGCAATGGAGACGTTTATCCATTGCATCAGCAGCAGGTAGATGGCATAATGGGTAACAGTTGCCAAGCCACCAACTATACAGAAACGGAGCATTTCCTTTATTTTATCATTGCAATTTTGCATACAGCACCCTTACTTCCATCGCTGTTTGTTGTAAGCACAAGATAGACACCGCTTGCTACACGCTTGCCGTCCTTGTCGCATCCGTTCCAGGTGAATGTTCCTCCATTGCTTCTGCCTTCTGAGACAACATAGCCTGTGGGTGAACAGATTTTTATTTGTGAATTGGATGTGAGTCCGGCAATAGTGATTAAACCATGATAATCCGGCTCAACAGGGTTCGGGTATGCCCGAATCTTATCTTTTTCCAAACCAGGCGATGGCTCAGTGGCATCGCAAACGTATGAGCATAATCCTTTTCCCGTGCCTAAAAATATTTCGCCTGTGGTTCCATTATAGGCTATCGACTCAATGTTGTCGGCTAGCAACGGACTATTTTCAACTGTGAAATTGTTGAGTTGGGTGATATTATCGGCACTTATTTCAAACACACCATTTGCACTTGTGGCAAACCATTTTCTGTTGGCTCCATCAATAGCTATACCTGAGATATTTACTCCATTCAAAAGATAGTCGCCCAAGCCTGAGCCATCGTTGCGTGGCACTATAACCTGCTCAAACACTGGGTTGCTGCTTTCAAACTCTGACTGTTTCAGCAACAGCGGACCTGCATTGGTACCTATCCACATATCTCCGTTTTTATCTTCTGCAATGCAATTGACATAGATTAGTTCGATTTTAGTATTGTTCTGATTGATGAATGTCTTGTAACTTTTCAGTTGATTTGTTACTATATTGTAGCAATAGACTGAAGGCACGTTCCAATGTTTGTTGCAGAACCACAAATTGCCGCGACTGTCGGATATCATGCTTACAACATTTGCCAAAGAATTGTCACCATCGCAGAGTTCGGCGAAATAATGGTTGTTCCATGTTTTCTCAGCAGTGAGTTCGAGCAGGTTTGTCTTTGGTGCCAGACTGTTGAAGCACCAGAGATTTCCCATTTGGTCGAACGATAGGGCTTGCACTATTACATAATTCATGTTTCCTGGAATAGCAGATTTCAGAGGGGTAGATTGGTCTTCGGAATAATGTTTTACGAATTTTCCGTCTGAAAATTCATATATTCCTGTTCTTCCGCTGCTGATAACCCTTGCAGGATTAGTAGGATCGATGTCGAGTGCTTTGGTGTCAAGATAGTCATGTCCCACTATCGTGTCGAGGCAGTCTTGGAAGATTTGCCAAGTGCCATCTTCGTTGAGCACTTGTATGGTACCTTCTCTTACCAGTTCGGCACCTCCTGTGTCATAGCCTCCACCGCAGGTGTAGAGTTTGCCATTGTGCATTTTCATGTATCCGAAATAGTTGTATTTCGGTGCTTCTGGCTTGATGTTGCTGATGATGGTTTCGAGCTGTCCGTTATAACTTTTTGCGGCAGAGAGGCAACCGTCGTTTTTGTTTTGCCAATAACATTTGTTCGTCTTGTCATAGACAACGTATGTTGCACCGTTGGCTTTGAAGATACTGTCGTTCTTGAAACTGCCATTAAAGACTTCTATCTCGCCAGTATTGGAATTGCCCAAGATGAGGCAATTGTCGTTGAATGAATAATAGTTTTCGAATATTCTGTTTTTGTTTGTTATGAGCTGACAGGTGTTTTCATCATATAGCCAGAGTTGCTCTTCAAATATTCCGCCCAACTGATTGTCGAACACGCAAAACTGCTGTGGGGCATAGGATGGAATTTCTTTCCAGTTGCTTTTGTCAATTAGGTTGTCGTTGGTGTTGGCAACAAGTATTTTTTGTTTATGTACAGAGGCATAGATTTTATTATTATATTCTGCCATGCTGGTGATGGGCACTCCTAATTTATAAGTTTCAGTTATCTCGGCATCAGCAACATTGAGTTTTATCGCTCCGAAATTGGTTGACAGGTAGGCATATTTCCCATAGACATCAACATTGTTTATTGTCTTATCATCGGTCATCACTTTGCTGTAAAAGTCGGAAATGTTTGTAACATAACCGTTGTCATCTATCAAATCGATATTGTAGTCGGTATATACCACTATCAGCCGCTTAGCACTTTTGCAGTAGGCGATATGCGATATTTCAGTATCACTGATGTCTTTAACCTTATTATATTCTGTGATGCTCTGATCGTATGCATTATAAGAATATAGGTTTTTGCTGCTCAGTACATACACATTTTCTCCCGCAGGCACAATGTTTGTAATGCCGTAATAAGCCAAGAATGTTTTCCAATCACCTATGGCAGCATACGCAGTATCGTAAACAAACTGTGCTATGAATATCAACAGGAAAAAGATTATTTTTTTCATTTTTTATGGGTTTTGCGGTTTTATGGAGCCTATCTCTAACCCATCCCAAAGGGAGTGGGAACTTTTAGCCCTTCCCTTCGGAAGGGGTTGTGGTAGGCTTCTCATTTTGCTCCTTGAGATAGTTGGAGAGTTCGGAAAGGGCTCTTGCCCTGTGGCTGACTTTATTCTTTATGTTTATTCCCAATTCAGCAAATGTCTTATGCTTGTAATCCTCTGGGGCGAAAATTGGATCATAGCCAAAGCCACCTTGTCCACGACGTTCAGGAGTAATTTCACCTTTGACGATTCCATTGAACTGTTTTGTCTCGCCTTGCTTTATTAACGTAATACATGTGCGAAATTGTGCACTACGGTCGGATTTTTTTTCAAGTTCGGCCAAAAGTTTGTTTATGTTAGCTTCTGAATCATGTCCATGACCAGCATATCGTGCTGTATAGACTCCTGGTGCTCCTCCTAATGCATCTACTTCCAAGCCTGTATCGTCTGCTATACAGTCAAAATGATAATGGTCGTAAACATACTGGGCTTTCAGCAAGGAATTGCCCTCAAGTGTTTCAGCTGTTTCGGGAATGTCTTCATTGCAACCTATGTCGCGCAACGAAAGAATATCCACAGAGTCGCCAAGAATCTCTCTTGCTTCTTCGAGTTTGTTTGCATTATGAGTAGCAAACACTAATTGTGGTTTCATTTTTTTCGGTACTCTAACTTTTATTTGATCAAAACCTTCTCCAAAAACACCAATTACGCTGCTTTGACTAACAAAGGCATTTGGGTCGATCATCTTTATCAGTCGGAAGATGTTAACTCCTTCACGCTTTTTTGCTAAACAAACGATGACCTTCATGTCTTTGCCTGAATAGTAGCCATGACCATCGAGGTATGTCACGCCACGTCTGACTCTGGTGTTTATGGCTTCGGCTATTTCTTTGTATTTCTTTGAAAAAATAAAGAATTGCACGGACTCTCGTGTGGCATCCATCACATAGTCGAGCACTACCGCCTCAAGGAATATTACGCACAAACCGAATACCAACTTGCTGAAATCGTGCCAAATAAACAGCGTGCTGCTCACAATGCAGAAATCGGCAATAATGAATACTTTTCCGATTGAAATGTCGTTGAACTTGTTTATAGCCGCTGCCACGATATCCAAACCGCCTGTGCTGCCATTGTGAAGAAACACCAATGCCAGTCCAACTCCATTCAGACCGCAGGCTATGATGATGGACATGAATTCCTGGTGTTCGC
Organism: Prevotella sp.; assembly: GCA_045597685.1. Classification (GTDB taxonomy): domain Bacteria; phylum Bacteroidota; class Bacteroidia; order Bacteroidales; family Bacteroidaceae; genus Prevotella. Next base: position 25,721 of record JAZLKO010000101.1, on the reverse strand, counting down.
CCAAAATCTTTGGCATCATTCCGTCAGGACCAGCAAATATCTCCTGGAACACCGACAACAATGTTGACAGCATGAAGATGGCATAGACTGTTCTTATTACAAATGTTCTCCCAAGAAATTTCAATGCCATAAGCAGGAGAATCACATTTATGATGAAATATGGATACTGAATTGGTATTTTGGTAGCATAGAATATTATTGCCGAAACACCCGTCACACCTCCTGTTACAATCTCGTAGGGCATAAGAAAGACTGTAAAAGAAAAGGCATACATTATCATACCCAACGTCATAAAGAAGTAGTCTTTCACTTCTCCAATAAGCATTTTTTTGCTTATCTTTAAACTTATGTCTGTAGGCTTGTTCATTTCAACACAACATTTACAATTTTCTTTGGCACGATTATTACTTTCATAACTTGTTTGCCTTCCATGTATTTCTTGCTTTGTTCATCGCTGAGCACTGCTTTTTCAATGGTTGCATTGTCGGCATCTGCAGGGAATTTCTTTTGAAAACGAGCCTTGCCATTAAAACTGATTGTCAATTGCATTTCATTATCAACCAGATATTTCTCATCATATTTTGGCCATTGGGCATCGCACACGCTCGTTTCATTACTAAGAGCATGCCACAGTTCCTCTGCTATGTGCGGAGCAAATGGAGCAATGCACACCACTACATTCTGCAGCAAAGACTTGTTTCGGCATTTCATCTGTGACAGTTCGTTGACGCAAATCATGAAAGCGCTCACACTGGTGTTGTATGAGAAATTGTCGATGTCCTCACCAACTTTTTTTATCAGTTTATGCACACTTCGCAATTGCTCTGGGGTTGGCTGTTCGTCGCATGGCAGGAAGTTTCCTTCTCTGTCGTAGAACAAGCCCCAGAGTTTCTTCAAAAATCTGTGACTGCCGTCGATTCCATTTGTGTTCCAAGGTTTGCTCTGCTCTACAGGACCGAGGAACATTTCATAGAGACGAAGCGTGTCGGCACCATATTTTTCCACTATCATGTCTGGATTCACTACGTTATACATGCTCTTGCTCATTTTTTCAATAGCCCATCCGCAAACGTATTTCCCGTCTTCCAGAATGAATTCAGCATCGGCATATTCTGGTCGCCATGCCTTGAATGCTTCAACATCAAGAACATCGCCACTAACAATATTCACATCCACATGGATAGGAGTGGTGTCGTATTGGTCTTTCAGTCCCAATGATACAAAGGTATTCGTATTCTTCACCCTATACACAAAATTGCTTCTGCCCTGAATCATTCCTTGGTTTATCAATTTCTGGAATGGTTCTGCTTCGCAACTATAACCATAGTCATAGAGGAAATTATTCCAGAAACGGCTGTAAATCAAATGACCTGTGGCATGTTCAATACCACCGACATAGAGGTCAACCGTGCGCCAATATTCATTAGCCTCCTTGCTTGTGAGCGACTTTCCATTATGAGGATCCATATAGCGTAGATAGTAAGCCGAACTTCCTGCAAAGCCTGGCATGGTGTAGAGGTCGATAGGGAAAACAGTCTTGCCGTCAATCAGCGACTTATCCACAACCTCCTTCTTCTCCGTATCCCATGCCCATGCTTTTGCCCTACCGAGAGGTGGTTCGCCGTTTTCAGTAGGCTTGTATTCTGCTATCTCAGGCAGTCTGACAGGCAGACACTCTTCTGGAATCATTCTTGGCATACCGTCAACATAATACACTGGGAATGGTTCGCCCCAGTATCTCTGACGGGAGAAGATGGCATCGCGCAGACGATAGTTAATCTTCACTCTTCCCAATCCCGACTCCTGTATGTATTCCTTCATCTTCTTGATAGCATCGGGCACTTGCAATCCGTTGAGGAAACCGCTATTCATCATCGTGCCTTCCTTGGCATCGAAGCTGCTTTCGCTCACATCGCAGCCCTCAATCAGTGGCACAATAGGCAAATCGAAATGCTTAGCAAAAGCATAGTCGCGACTATCATGAGCAGGCACAGCCATTATTGCACCAGTGCCATATCCTGCAAGCACATAGTCGCTCACCCAAATAGGAATAGCCTGGTTAGTAACAGGATTTATGGCATAACTGCCAGTAAAGACACCGCTGACTTTCTTGTTTGCAATTCTGTCCAACTCAGTACGCTTTGCCGTCTCTGCCAAATAGGCTTCCACATCAGCCTTTTGCTCTGAAGTTGTCACCTTACTAACATATTCACTCTCAGGAGCCAGCACCATGAAGGTAACACCAAACATCGTATCGGCACGAGTGGTGAAAATGGTGAGTTGTGGGCTATGCCCTGGTTGTGGGTTGTGGGTTGTGGGTTGTGGGTTATCATTTTCGTTTTCGTTACTTTGAACTTTGAACTTAACCTCAGCACCTTCGCTTCTGCCAATCCAGTTGCGCTGTGTTTCCTTCAGAGCTTCACTCCATTCAATCTTGTCTAATCCGTCGAGCAATCTTTGTGAATAAGCACTTACCCTCAGACACCATTGCCGCATCTTCTTCTGCACCACAGGATAACCACCTCTGACGCTTACACCATCGACCACCTCATCGTTGGCAAGCACTGTTCCCAATTCTGCACACCAGTTCACCATTGTTTCGCCAAGGTAGGCAATCCTGTGATTCATCAGTACGGCATCCTGCTCCTTTTCGGTCATGTCGTTCCATGACTTATAATGACCGCCAACCATGAACCTTGAATCCTGAACCTTGAAGCTCTCCACCAGTTCTTCTATCGGACGAGCCTTTTGCAGAACCTCGTCATAATAAGAGTTGAACATCTTCTGGAAAGCCCATTGAGTCCAATGATAATATTCAGGGTCGCAAGTACGAACTTCACGTTCCCAGTCAAAGCAGAAGCCAATCTTGTCCAACTGCTCACGGTAATGGTTTATGTTTTCAACAGTAGTCTTCTCAGGATGCTGCCCCGTCTGAATGGCATATTGCTCGGCAGGCAATCCGTAAGCATCGTAACCCATCGGGTTAAGCACGTTGTAGCCTTGCAGACGTTTGTATCGGGCATAAATGTCGGATGCTATGTAGCCTAAAGGATGACCAACATGCAAACCCGCTCCAGAAGGATAAGGAAACATATTTAGCACGTAAAACTTCTTTTTATTCTTGTCCTCAGCAACTTTGTAGATATTATTCTCTTTCCAATATTGTTGCCATTTCTTCTCAATATTATTGAAATTATACTCCATACCAATAAATATTTTTTGCAAAAGTAAGAAAAAACTACATTGTTGAATTAGGAATTAACAATTAATAATTAATAATTAAATTTATTTAGCAATTGACAACCGACGACAAATCGAGAGCAGAAGGAAAGCTTGCTTTCATTATGCCGAGATGCATATGGTGTAGCAGATTGTTTTTTCTGGTTTCTGTCAAAGCATCACCTGCGAATATAAATCCGCCGACTTATGCGGAATTTTTAAGGTTAAAATAGTGTTAATTGCTTCCAAAAGTTCCATGGCTTTTCACTATTTTTGAAATACTGAGAAACTGAAATGAATTGCGACATCAGAGTCAGCAGTTAGAGTCAATAGTCAGCGTCAGTGTCATCGTTCCCCACCTTTATGCTGTAAAACATGTTTTTGTCAAATAGCTGTAAATCAGAGTTATGATATAAAAGCCTATTTTTTGAAAACTTAAAAAATATAAAAAGGTGGGGAATTGTGGGGGATAATTGTTTTTTTTTTCGTAATTTTGTAGCGATTTTCCGAAATAATAGTGCGAAATGAAATTTTTAGGAAACATAGAGGCAAAGACTGACGCAAAAGGAAGAGTGTTTTTTCCGGCGCAATTTCGTAAGATATTGCAGGCATATGGGGAGGAAAGGCTCATTCTGAGAGGTGACGTGTATCAGGCTTGTCTGTCGGTTTATCCTGAATCGATCTGGAACAAGCAGATGGATATCATGAGAAAGAAACTGAACAGATGGGATGGTAGGCAGCAAATGATTTTCCGTCAGTTTGTCACAAATGTGGAATTGCTTACAATAGACGGTAATGGCAGGTTTCTGATTCCTAACAGATACAGAAAGATTGCTAATATCGGAGCAGAAGTAAGTTTCGTTGGCTTGGGCGACATGATAGAAATTTGGAACCCAGAGGAACTGGCTAAATCAATGCTCAGCAAAGAGGAGTTCAGTAATGAACTGAATGCCTTGATGGCCGATTATGTGGAGGAATAGAAGGTATGTTGATTAAAGCTGAATCATATCATATTCCTGTGATGCTCAAACAGAGTGTTGATGGTTTGAACATTCATGATGGTGCATACGCTGACATGACGTTTGGTGGTGGCGGTCACAGTAGGGAAATATTGTGCAGAATGCCTGAGAATGCACGTCTGTATGGGTTCGACCAAGACAAGGATGCTGAACAGAACATAATTAGCGACAATCGTTTCACTTTTGTGAGAAGCAATTTCAGGTACCTGAAAAACTGGATGAGATATTACGGTGAAGATGGTTTGGACGGTGTTCTTGCTGACTTGGGTGTGTCGAGTCATCATTTTGATGATGAGACAAGAGGTTTTTCTTTTCGTTATGATGCGGCTCTTGATATGAGAATGAACAACAGGGCTGGAGTGACTGCGGCAGAAATCTTGCAGACCTATAGCGAAGAAAAACTGAGAAGGATTTTTTCACTTTACGGAGAATTGAAAGATGCTGGCAGAATAGCAAGAAAGACAGTGCAATACAGAGAGCAGCAGGGCAATAGACTGGATACGACAGGGGATTTGCTTGAGCGTGCTCTGAATGGAATAGTTCAAAAGAAAGATGCTGCAAAGCTGTTCCAGGCATTGCGTATTGAGGTGAATAAAGAAATGATTGTGCTTGAAGAAATGCTGAAATCTGCAGTAGAGTTGCTGAAGCCTGGCGGAAGACTGGTGGTGATTACTTATCACAGTTTAGAAGACAGAATGGTGAAGAACATAATGAGGACGGGCAATATTGACGGCAAGAAAGAACAGGATTTTTTTGGAAGAGTGAATGCTCCATTAAAGGAAATAAGCAAGGTGATAGTTCCGAGTGAAGAGGAGATTATCATAAACCCACGCAGCAGAAGTGCAAAATTGAGAATTGCAGAAAAATGATTATTGACGAACAAGATACATACGAAGAGCAAAGTGCCCAATCTAAGAAACAAGGTAGCTCGACATTAGAGACTATCAGAGAGTTGAGTAGCGAAGATGACTACGTCAAAGGGAATCTTTCTTTGTCGAAGGTTCTGCGTGGCGATGTGTTGAAACTACCATTTTTAAGAAGGCAGGTAAAACTCATTATTCTCATAGTAATCTTTATTCTGATTTTTATTTCAAACCGCTACAGCAGTGAACATGAGATACAAGAAATTGACCGTCTGCAAAAAGAACTTATAGATGCCAAATATAAAGCACTTGCAAGTGCCAGCGTTCTGACAGAGAAATGTCGTGAGAGCAAAGTGGTACAAATGTTGAAAGAGACTGATGACTCATTGATACATACATCAAGCCAGCCGCCTTTTATTATTAAAAGACAAGAATAGATTTAGTTAATTTACAATTTACGGATTTACAATTTACAATTTATTTACAATTTAATTAATTTACAATTTCATCCGCAAGGCTAATGTCTTAACTCCACAACCAAGGCGTAGTCCGCACAACCATAGAAATGAAAGAATTTGACAGTAAAAAGATATTGAAACGTTACCAGTTTATTACTTGGGCTTTCGTTGTGATAGGCATATTAATTATTTTGTCTGCTATACGAATAATGACTATTGACAAGAATAAATGGATATTGCTGAGCAACACATTGGAAAAGGATAGTGTGATTTTGAAACCTACCCGTGGTTCCATTCTCAGTTGTGACGGTGAGGTGCTGGCAAATTCTATGCCGAAATATAAAATCTACATGGATTTCAAGGCAGGTGATTCTGAAAAAAGAGATTCTGTTTGGGATGCTAATTTGGATAAGATATGCATCGGATTAAATAGGATTTTTCCGTCCAAATCTGTTGATGATTTTAAATCTGGTTTTGAGAAAGGAAGAAAGGTTGGCAAGCGTCATTGGGAAATTTGGCATGAACGTATTGATTACAATACTCTGAAAGCTGTTATGAAGTTGCCTATACTATGTTTGTCTTCAAATAAGGGAGGATTCCATTACGAGGTGTTCAATGCACGAAACCATCCGTTTCAGACGTTGGCAAGCAGAACGATTGGCGATTTGTATGCAGGCAAGGATAGTGCAAGATTCGGACTGGAACTATCGTATGATTCGCTGCTCAGGGGTGTTGATGGCTATTCAAAACGCCGTAAGGTGATGGATAGGTATTTGGACATAATAGATATTCCGGCTACTGCAGGAGCAGATATTATTACCACTATTGACGTGAATATGCAGGATGTGGCAGAAAAAGCGGTGGAAGACAAACTGATTGAGTTGAATGCAAATATAGGTATTGCCATTCTTATGGAATGCAAGACTGGTGATGTGAAAGCTATTGTGAATTTAGCAAAAGGTCCCGACGGGCGGTATCGCGAGGATAAGAACCATGCTGTGAGTTCATTGTATGAACCAGGTTCGGTGTTCAAGACGGCATCGTTTATGGTGGCGCTTGATGATGGTGTTTGCGATACGAATGAAGTGGTGGAGACTGGCTGTGGAATAGTTGATATGCATGGAGCCAAGATGAAGGATCACAACTGGCACAGAGGTGGATACGGAACAATGAGACTGCCAAGGGCTTTGGAGGTGAGTTCAAATGTTGGTGTGAGCAAAATCATTGATAAGTATTATGGCAAGAATCCGCAGAAATTTGTTGACGGACTGCACAGAATAGGAATAGCGGAAGATTTGCATTTGCCGATACCTGGCTACGGAGCTCCAGTGATAAAGGGTCCGAATGAAAGGAAGGAATACTGGTCGAAGACAGCATTACCATGGATGAGTATAGGTTATGAGACCGGAGTGCCGCCAATATCAACAGTGACATTCTATAATGCCATTGCTAACAATGGGAAGATGATGCGTCCGCGGTTTGTTTCCAAAATAATAAAAGACGGAATTGTGGTCAAAGAGTTTGAGCCTGAAGTAATAAAGTCGCATATCTGCAACCAGAAAACGCTGAAAGAGATACAGACTATTCTGACTCATGTGGTAAGTCAGGGACTGGGAAACAAGGCTGGCAGCAAACTGTTTCCTGTGGCTGGAAAAACTGGAACAGCTCAAATCTCACAAGGCGCAATGGGCTACAAGGCCAACACGGTGAATTATTTGTTGAGCTTTGCTGGTTTTTTCCCTGCCGACAATCCTATGTATAGTTGTATTGTGTGTATTCAGAAATCTGGTCTTCCTGCATCTGGTGGTGGAATGGCTGGTCCTGTGTTCAGGAAGATAGCAGAGGGAGTGATGGCAAAGAATCTGAAGCGTGACATTGAAGATGCAAAAGATACTGTCAACATATTGCCAAATGTGAAAAGCGGCAATATGCTGCTGGCAAAACCAGTATTGGCTCAGTTTGGCATCAGGATGAAAACAGATTGGGGAGTGCCTTCAGATTCAAGAGAGATAGTCTGGGGAACAGCATCTAATACTGACAAGAAAATTTATTTGCAGAAAAATACAGAAAACAACAGCCAAAAGGTTCCTGATGTAAGAGGCATGGGAGCAAGAGATGCAATCTTTGCACTGGAATCACGTGGCATCAAAGCAAAACTTACTGGAAGGGGCAGGGTGAAGACTCAAAGCCATACGGCAGGAACCGCTGTTACTAAAGGTATGGTTTGTCAATTGAATTTGGAATAAGAATATGAAACTAAAAGAATTATTGCAGAACATTAGTCCTGTCAGGATTGTTGGCGATTCGGACGTCAACATTACGGGAGTTAATATTGATTCACGCCGCATTGCGGATGGTCATCTGTTTATTGCCATTAAGGGAACTCAGGTTGATGGGCACAATTACATCAGCAAAGCCATTGACTTGGGGGCAAACGCTGTGTTGTGTGAGGCTATTCCAGATGAAACGGTTTCGGGTGTTACATATATTCAAGTGGAATCCACTGAGGCTGATGCAGGTAAGGTGGCGACAATGTTTTATGGTGAACCTTCGAAAAAGGTGAAACTGGTAGGTGTGACAGGTACAAATGGCAAGACGACAATTGCCACCTTATTGTATAATATGTTTCGTAAATTCGGATATAAATGCGGATTGCTGTCAACAGTGTGCAACTATATCGACAATGTGGCTGTTCCTGCCGATCACACCACTCCAGACCCTATAGAATTAAACCGACTGCTTGCAAGTATGGTTGAAGTAGGGTGTGAATATGTATTCATGGAATGTTCTTCGCATGCAATAGCCCAAAAACGAATAGGAGGGTTGACCTTTGCTGGTGGTATTTTTACCAATCTCACCCGTGACCATTTGGACTATCACAAGACGGTGGAGAATTACCGTGATGCAAAAAAAGCATTTTTCGATTCATTGGGCAAAACCGCATTTGCCATAACCAATGCCGATGACAAAAACGGCTTGTATATGGTGCAAAACACAAAAGCTGACATAAAGACCTATTCCACGCGCTCAATGGCTGATTTCCAGGCAAGAATTCTGGAATGCCATTTTGAAGGGATGCTTCTTGAGATTGAAAATAAGGAGGTGAACGTGCAGTTCATAGGCAGATTCAATGTGAGCAATTTGCTTGCTGTATATGGTGCAGCCAAGATGCTCGGTCAGACGCAAAACGATATATTGATAGCATTGAGCACACTAAAGAGCGTGAGTGGCAGACTCGACCCAGTGCGCAGCCCTGAAGGTTTCACAGCATTGGTTGACTATGCCCACACCCCAGACGCACTTGCTAATGTGCTTAGTGCGATACATGAGGTTATTGATGTTCAGCCTTCTGTGAATGGCAGTAAACCACAGATAATAACAGTTTGTGGAGCTGGAGGCAACAGAGATCAGGGCAAGCGGCCATTGATGGCGCAGGAAGCCGTAAGACAGAGTGATAAGGTGATAATCACCAGTGACAATCCTCGCAATGAAGACCCACAAGAGATAATAAATGAGATGCTTGCAGGACTGGATGACAAGCAGATGAAAAAAGTTATCAGTATAATAGACAGAAAAGAAGCCATCCGCGCAGCATGCATGGTGGCAAAGAGAGGCGATGTGATTCTTGTTGCTGGAAAAGGACATGAGAACTATCAGGAAATAAAAGGCGTGAAGTATCACTTCGACGATAAGGAAGTCCTGGCAGAGATATTTAGATTATAATTTACGGATTTATAATATGTTATATTATTTTTTCAGATTTTTAGACCAATTTGGTATTCCTGGCTCACATTTGTGGGGATACATATCATTCAGAGCTATATTGGCTTTGATTCTGTCGCTTGTTATTTCGGCATGGTTTGGAGAATACTTTATCAAATTCTTGAACCGCAAGCGTATCAGCGAAACACAGCGTGATGCTGCGATAGATCCGTTTGGAATAAAAAAGATTGGTGTGCCGTCAATGGGTGGCATTGTGATAATTCTCTCTATTCTTGTTCCTGCTTTGCTGCTTGGCAGACTGAGAAACATCTACATGATTCTAATGTTGGTGACAACAGTATGGCTTGGCATACTTGGATTTGCCGATGACTACATAAAAATATTCAAAAAGAAGAAAGAAGGCTTGCATGGCAAATTCAAAATCATAGGTCAGGTGGGACTGGGACTGATTGTCGGCTTGACATTATTCCTCAGTCCAGATGCTGTGGTGAGGGAAAATGTGCAGATTAAATCAAAAAACACGACTGAAGTAGTTGCCCCGTCGTCGGGCAATACGTCAACAGCTTACGTAAATGTTGAATCCAAATCCACAAAGACAACAATTCCATTTGTGAAGAATAATAATCTGGATTACACAGACTTGTTTTCATTTATGGGAAAATATAAGAATGCTGCCGGGTGGATTTTCATAGTGATAATGACGATATTGGTAATCACCGCTGTGTCGAATGGTGCGAATCTTAACGATGGAATGGATGGAATGTGTGCAGGAACATCGGCAATAATAGGTGTGGCACTAGGTATTTTTGCCTATGTGTCGAGCCATATTGAGTACGCTGCATACCTGAATATCATGTATATTCCTGGCAGTCAGGAACTGGTGGTGTTCATCTGTGCTTTCATAGGAGCATTGATAGGTTTTCTATGGTATAATGCCTATCCGGCGCAGATATTCATGGGCGACACTGGCTCGTTGACCATCGGTGGCATTATAGCAGTGTGTGCAATCATCATACATAAAGAGCTTATGCTGCCTATTTTGTGTGGTGTGTTTCTGATGGAAAGTTTGAGTGTGATATTGCAAGTGTGGTATTTCAAATTGGGCAAAAGAAGGGGTGTGAAGCAGCGTATTTTCCGCCGCACACCTATTCATGATAGCTTCCGCACAGAGGAGTCGCAACTCGATCCTGATTGCAAGTATTTGTTTAAAGGATCAAATAGAGTTTTCCATGAATCAAAAATTACTATCCGCTTTTGGATTGTAACAATCATATTGGCAGCAATAACAATTATAACATTGAAGATAAGATAAGAAGACCCTAGTGTCAGAGTTAGTGTCAGAGTCAGAGTTTATGAAGAGAATTGTCGTTTTAGGAGCAGGAGAAAGTGGTGCTGGTGCAGCAGTACTGGCTAAGGAAAAGGGGTTCGACGTATTTGTTTCTGATTTGTCAGAGATAAAAGACAAATACAAAAAAATGCTTGACAACCATCACATTGAATGGGAATCAGGAAAGCATACCGAAGAAAAAATTCTCTCGGCTGATGAAGTCATCAAAAGTCCTGGCATTCCTGACACAGTGCCTATGATGCAGAAAATTATCAATAAGGGTATTCATGTGATAAGTGAAATTGAGTTTGCAGGCAGATATACCGACTCAAAAATGATTTGTATCACAGGAAGTAACGGTAAGACGACTACCACATCCTTGATTTATCATATCTTCAAAAATGCAGGCTATAACGTGGGACTTGCTGGTAACATAGGCAACAGCCTTGCTCTGCAAGTAGCAGAAGAGCCACACGACTATTACATTATTGAACTGAGTTCGTTCCAACTGGATAATATGTATGATTTCAAGGCTGATATCGCTGTCTTGCTGAACATCACTCCTGACCATCTGGACAGATACGACAACAATATGCAGAACTATATTGACTCCAAAATGCGAATTATCCAGAATCAGACCGAAGGCGATTACTTCATCTATTGGTATGACGATCCGATAATAAAGAAAGAACTCGAAAAATATGATATCAAGGCATATCAGTGTCCTTTCTCGGCTGTAAAGCAGAATGGTGTCATTGGTTATATGGAAGAAGGAATGTATGATGAGAGTTCGGAGTTCATAATTCAGGACCTCCCAAAATCCGACCATTCCGAACCATTCACAACCTCACAACATTATTTCAGTATGCCTCAAAGTGAGCTCAGTCTTTCGGGCATTCACAATATCTACAATTCATTGGCAGCTGGAATTGCTGCAAAAGCAGCAGGAATCAATAATGCGACCATAAGAAAGTGCTTGAGTAATTTCCCTGGTGTAGAACACAGATTGGAGAAAGTAGCTACAATAGATGGCATCAATTACATCAATGATTCCAAAGCCACAAATGTTGATGCTTGCTGGTATGCGCTTGAGAGTATGACCACACCAACAATCCTTATTCTCGGTGGAAAGGACAAGGGAAACGACTATAGTGCTATTCTGGAATTGATTAGAAAAAAATGCATAGCACTTGTGTTTTTAGGAGCCGACAATACGAAACTGAAAGATTTTTTCAAGGAATTGCCTATACCTCAGCGCGATACGCATAGTATGCAAGAATGTGTGGATGCCTGCAGAGAATTGGCAAAATCAGGCGATACAGTATTGTTAAGCCCCTGCTGCGCAAGTTTTGATTTGTTCAGAAACATGGAAGACAGAGGCGATCAGTTTAAAACAATCGTAAATTGCGGAAAATGAATAGATTCTACAGTATATTTAAAGGTGACAAGGTGATTTGGATGCTGTTCTTCTTCCTATGCATCATCAGCATTGTTGAGGTGTATAGTGCATCCAGTGAACTGACATATAATAGTGATTCCTACACAGCACCTATCTTGAAACATGTAGGTATGCTTATAGCAGGATTTGTGATAATGATAGTCACCCTGAATGTGCATTGCAAATATTTCAAGGTGCTTACACCAATCCTGATACTATTCTCTGTCATAGCTCTACTTTGGGTGTTTTTTGTAGGACATGCCACTAACGGTGCAAGCCGCTGGATTGAAATTTTTGGGATACAGTTCCAGCCGTCTGAAATAGCAAAAGGCTCAGTGATACTTGCCGTTGCTCAGATACTGAGTGCCATGCAAACGGAAATAGGAGCCGACAGACGTGCTTTTAAATATATTCTTATTGTTGCATTGCCGATAACGCTACTGATAATACCAGAAAATTTCTCTACAGCAGCCTTGCTTTTGCTCGTAGTGATAATGATGATGATAATAGGGCGGATTCCAACGCGTTTGATACTATATTTTGTTGGAGTGTTGGCTGCGATAGGAGCATCAGCGATAGGATGTATTTTCCTCTTAGGTAACGTAGATGCAACAAAAATAGACGAGCAGAATGTTCTTACTGAACAAGCAATAATCGCAAAAGACAAACCTGAAAAAAAAGGAGGAATAGAAAAAGTATTCCACCGATTCGACACATGGAAAGGCAGAATCCTTTCATTCTGTGACAATGAGGAAATAGACATTGCCAACTACGACTGGGATAAGGACGGACAGAAAGGACATGCCAACATAGCGATAGCATCAAGCAACATAATCGGTCGCGGTCCGGGTAATTCTGTAGCACGCGACTGGTTACCTCAGGCTTTCTCTGATTTCATATATGCCATCATCCTAGAAGAGATGGGCATAATAGGTGGAGTGATAGTAGTGTTCTTGTTTATAGTGCTGCTGTTTCGAGCGCAGCACATTGCGAGCGATTGTGCAAGAAACTTTCCAGCATTCTTAGTCTTAGGGCTGGCATTGTTGCTGGTGACACAAGCAGTGTTCAACATGTGTGTTGCGGTGGGAATGGCACCTATCACTGGTCAGCCGCTGCCGCTGATAAGCAAAGGCGGCACATCTACATTGATTAATTGTGCGTATATAGGTATGATATTAAGCGTGAGCCGCTCTGCAAAAAAGAAAGGCAACGAAGTAAGCGCAATAGATGAATATTCAAATTATAAATGAGTGAGGGGTTAAATTGTAAATAAAAAGATATGAATAAGGAATTACGAGTAATTATCAGCGGTGGTGGTACTGGTGGACATATTTTCCCTGCTATATCAATTGCTAACGCAATAAAGAAATTGCGTGCAGATGCGCAAATTCTTTTTATTGGGGCATCAGGACGTATGGAGATGCAGCGCGTACCCGATGCAGGGTATGAAATTAAAGGACTACCAATCATGGGATTTGATCGTAAGCACCTTTTGAAAAATATTATAGTATTATATAAGGTGTATAAATCCCAACGTATGGCAAAGAAAATAATAAAAGATTTCAAACCTGATGTCGTTGTTGGTGTTGGTGGGTATGCCAGTGGACCAACTCTCAATCAGGCTGCAGCAATGGGAATACCTTGCCTTATTCAGGAACAGAATTCATACGCAGGTGTCACAAACAAACTTCTTGCAAAGAAAGTGGCAAAGGTTTGTGTGGCATACGATGGAATGGAACGTTTCTTTCCTGCTGACAGAATAATCATGACAGGAAACCCAGTTCGACAGGCTCTTTTTGAAACAGCAGTTGCCAAGGAAGATGCAAAAAAGACATTTGGTATGAATCCAGACAAACCTGTAATACTGTTTGTTGGCGGCAGTCTTGGAGCAAGAACTATCAACGAAAGCATTCTTAGCCATATTGATATGATAAAAAATTCAGATGTTCAAGTGATATGGCAAACGGGTAAATATTACAGTAGTGAGATACAAGATAAACTGAAAGGCGAAACAATTCCGAATCTTCATGTCACGGATTTCATCAAAGACATGGGCATTGCATATAAAGCAGCCGATTTGGTAGTCAGTCGTGCTGGAGCAAGTAGCATATCAGAATTCTGTCTGCTCGGGATGCCTGTGATATTAGTCCCTTCGCCAAATGTTGCAGAAGACCACCAGACTAAGAATGCAATGTCGTTAGTAAACAAAGATGCTGCATTGTATGTGAAAGATATCGAAGCCAGGGATGCACTTCTTGAATTGGCTATGGATACAGTAGCCGACAAGAACAGGCTTTATGCCTTGAGTGAAAACATAAAAAAACTTGCACTTCCTGACTCAGCAGAGATAATAGCACAAGAAGTTATAAAATTGGGAAATGCAAATACACATGGAACTTAAAGATATAAAATCAGTCTATTTTATAGGAGCAGGTGGCATTGGGATGAGTGCCATTGCACGTTATTTCCTGAAAAAAGGTTTGATCGTAGGTGGATATGACAAAACCCCATCTGATCTTACCCGTACATTGGAGAAAGAAGGCATGGCTATTCATTATGATGAAGACATAAACAAGATACCAGCAGAATGTAAGGACAAATCTTCCACATTGATAATCTACACCCCTGCAATACCAGATGAGCATAAGGAATTTGTATATTTCCGAAATGAAGGTTTCGAGATTCAAAAACGTGCTCAAGTGCTTGGCACTCTGACCAAGTCGCATAAAGGATTATGCGTTGCTGGTACACATGGAAAGACAACTACATCGGCAATGGCTGCGCATATTATGCACCAGAGCAGTCTGGATTGTAATGCTTTTCTTGGAGGAATATCAAAGAACTACGGCACAAATTATATTCTCAGCAATAGTGATTTTGTCGTTGTCGAAGCTGATGAGTTCGACCGTTCGTTTCATTGGCTACATCCATACATGACAGTCATTACATCAACAGATGCTGACCATTTGGACATCTATGGCACAGAGGAAACATATTTAGAAAGTTTCCGCCATTATACCACACTCATCCAACCAGGAGGTGCTCTTATTCTGCACACAGGATTAAAGATGACTCTATCAGTACAGCCAGGAGTGGCTACCTACACATACAGTCGCAATGCAGGTGACTTCCATGCTGAAAATATAAAGGTAGAGAATGGAGAGATAACATTTGATTTAATATCGCCAGTTTGCAATATTGAAAGCATCAGGTTGGGGCAGCCCATACCAATAAACATTGAAAACGGAATCGCTGCCATGGCATTGGCACAACTTAGCGGCTGCACAGCAGAAGAAATCCGTAAGGCAATGGCAACTTTTGCTGGTGTTGACAGACGATTTGATTTTAAGATAAAAACCAATAAACTGGTGTTCCTATCAGACTATGCTCATCATCCGAAAGAGATTTATCAAAGTGCAAAAAGCCTGAAAGAAGTATTTAAAGACAGAAAAATCACAGCTATATTCCAACCGCACTTATTTACAAGAACTCGTGATTTCTACAGGGATTTTGCTGATAGTCTGAGCCTTCTGGATGAAGTTATACTTGTAGATATATATCCAGCACGAGAACAGCCGATACCTGGAGTAACATCAAAACTCATCTATGACAATCTCCGGCAGGGAATAGTTAAAACAATGTGTTCAAAAGATGAGGTGCAGGATGTTGTTAAATCAAACGATTTTGATGTTCTCGTTGTCCTTGGTGCTGGTGATTTAGACAATCAGGTGCCAGAAATTGAAAAAATATTGAGAAGCAGATATGAATAAAAAGACTTGGATTAAAACCATCTTTGTGGTGTGCGATATAGCAATACTTGTGTATATTGTATTCGTGATGACGTCTTTCAGCAAGCCGCTGACAGACAATAGTTTGATTTGCTCTGAAGTAAACATCAATATAGAAAAGGGAGATTCTCCAGGGTTTCTTACATCGCGTGACGTTAAAAAGATCCTTGTTGCTCAGAATCTATATCCGTTGGAACAAAATTTGGCAGATGTCAACACCAGAAAAATTGAAGATTATCTAAAGTCGAACATACTGATTGAAAATGCAGAATGCTATCAGACGTGTAAGGGAAAAATTTTCATAAACCTTATCCAGCGACAACCTGTACTGAGAATAAAGAGCATAAATGGCGACGATTACTATTTAGATTACAAGGGACGAATAATATCCGATGTATCATACGCATCTAATCAGATAGTAGCTTCTGGATATATTTCACAACGATATGCTAAAAAGTATCTTACAGGAATAGGTCGTATTTTTGTGAAAAATTCTTTCTGGAATAGTGAAATAGAACAGATAAATGTTCTCAAGGACGGTTCGATTGAACTTGTTCCACGAGTAGGTAATCACATTGTTTATTTAGGCGAACCATTTAATATTGAGCGCAAGTTGAAGCGATTATACGACTTTTATGTTTATGGGTTGAATAAAATTGGTTGGAATAAATATGAATATATTAATTTAGAGTTTGACAATCAGATTATCTGTCGGAAATAATTACAAACAATATATATATATATGGCAAAAGAATTTATAGTAGCAATTGAACTCGGCTCGTCTAAAATAGTAGGTGCAGCGGGGAAAAGGAATGCTGATGGCAGTTTTAATATTCTGGCTCTATCCGAGCAAGAATCTGCGTCGTTCATTCATAAAGGATATGTCTATAACATTGATAAGACAGCAAAAGCTATTTCAGAGATAGTTACATCTCTGTCAACTCAGTTAAAGACACAGATTAAACAAGTCTATGTCGGGATTGGAGGACAGTCGGTACGTGGCGTGAAAAACAGTATTGTCAGGGAATATGCCGTAAATACCAAAATCAACCAGAATATGGTTTATGAAATTATGGATTTAAACCATGCTACGCGCTATCCTGAACAAGAGATACAAGAAGTTTCTGTGCAGGAATATAAGGTAGATAACCAATACCAGATTGACCCTATCGGCATAGAGTGCACACATTTTGAGGCTTCATTTCTCAATATTATTTCACGAAGGGCTTTCTTCCGCAATCTGAACAATTGCTTCATGTCGGCAGGTGTTCCAATCAGTGATTTTTATCTTTCACCTCTTGCGTTGGCAGATGTTGTGTTGACCGAAGCAGAACGCCGTTCTGGATGTGTGTTGGTTGATTTAGGTGCAGATACAACTTCTGTTGCAGTATATTACAAAGGTATATTGCGTCATTTGGCTGTTATTCCATTAGGAAGCAACAATATTACAAAAGATATTGCATCTCAGCAGATTGATGAAGCCGATGCTGAAAAAATGAAACTGAAATATGCCTGTGCATATACGGAAAGTAGTGATATTGATTTAGATCTGAAATATCCTATCGATGCTCAAAGAAGCATTTCAAGCAGTTTGTTTATCGAGATTGTTGAATCACGCTTGCAGGAGATTCTCGAAAATGTTAAGAGTCAGGTTCCTGAAGAACTTGAGGGCAAGTTAATGGCAGGATATATATTAACTGGCGGTGGTAGCATGATGAGCAATTTGGAGATTGCCATGAAGAAATTCATCCATGTAGGCCATGTCAGAATAGCGAAGACCATTACAGATCCAGTATTCATGAAGGTAGATGGAATTAACGTAAAAGATGGTCGGTTGAATACACTTTGGGGCTTGATTGCAAAAGGACGTGAAAATTGTGCGGGAGCAGAATTTGATCCTAATGAACTATTCAATGAACCAATCACACCTATAGAACAACCAGTAGAAGAACCTATTGCGGCACAAGAAGATGTTCCTGAACCAGAAGATCCAGAGGAGGACGCTAAACAGCAAAACGGCAAGAGAAACTACTTCCAGAATTTTGTTGACTTTTTGAAGAATATGGTTAAAGAAGACGAATAGTGAATTGTAAATAATAAATACTATGTTAGATATGAATAATATGCCGAATATATTGGATTTCGGAAAACCTGCAAATGAACACAGTATCATCAAGGTTATAGGTGTTGGAGGCGGTGGCGGCAATGCTGTCAACCACATGTATCGTCAGGGTATCCACGATGTTTCTTTTGTGCTCTGTAATACAGATAATCAGGCACTCAATGATTCTAATGTACCAGTTAAGGTTCAACTCGGAACAGAAGGATTAGGTGCTGGAAACAAACCTGAAAAGGCTCGTGCAGCAGCAGAAGAGAGTGTGGAAGATATACGAAAAATGTTAAACGATGGTACGAAAATGGCGTTTATCACCGCTGGAATGGGCGGTGGTACTGGAACAGGTGCTGCTCCTGTTATAGCCAGAATATCCAAAGAGATGGATATTTTAACTGTCGGTATAGTAACTATTCCATTCCGTTTTGAAGGCGATAAGAAAATCGACCAGGCGCTGAATGGTGTTGAGGCTATGTCGAAAAACGTTGATGCAATGCTTGTAATCAACAATGAGAGGTTGCGAGAGATATACCCTCAGCTGACGGTTATAGATGCTTTTGGCAAAGCCGACGACACTCTGAGCATTGCTGCAAAGAGTATAGCCGAAATTATTACTGTGCATGGACTGATAAATCTCGACTTCAATGATGTGAAAACCGTGCTGAAGGATGGCGGTGTAGCAATAATGAGTACTGGCTATGCTGAAGGTGAAGGACGCGTGAAAAAGGCTATTGAAAATGCTTTGCATTCTCCATTGCTCAACGATAACGATATTTTCTCATCCAAAAAGATTCTGTTGTCAATCTGTTTCAGCAACGATAAGGAAACAACCAATGGACTCACCATGGAAGAAATGGGCGATGTTCATGAGTTTATGTCCAAATTCACAGATTTCGAAATTAAATGGGGGTTAGCCGTTGACCCTTCTTTGGGAAAACAAGTCAAGGTTACTATTATTGCTACAGGATATGGACTAGACAGTATTTCCGGCATGGACGAACGCACCAGTCGGTCGGCTCAGGAAGAAGCTGAACGCAGGGCTGTGCTTGAACAGCAGGAAGCCGACCTCAGAACGCGTAGAGAAAAATATTATGGTGCAGATATGAATACCCCATATAAGCGCAAGCCAAAAGTATTTATCTATGAACTCGATGATTTGGACAATGATCAGATAATCGAACAGGTTGACGAAATTCCAACCTACAAGCGCACACTAGAAAATCTGAAAAATATAAAGACTAATGCAATACCTTCCTTTGCAATTCAAGCAAGTCGGGAGGCAGCCAACTATGAAGACAATAGTGGGAAAATAGTGTTTTAGTCAAACACTTCCTTGAGCACATACCACGACTTGATGTCAGGGAAAGCAGGGATGTGCTGCTTGTAATAGTTTAATAATATTTCCGTACAATGATTCCGTTCATCTCGGTTTCTTGTACGGAGATTTATTTTAAAATCAGAATCAAAGGTGGGGTCGTAACCCAAATATTTCAGCAAATCCAGCATGAAGCTGATGTGGAAATCAGAATAATTGTCTTTTGCATCATTCAGCCACCCAATCCTATTTTCAATAAACTCAAAAATCAGCGAGCAATCCACTTCCTTTTTCAAGGAATGCCTGAGCACTTCGGCAAGAAACATTTTTATTGCATTCTTATATGAATTCTGCAGGCAGGTGTTTTGCACATCCGACATCATTGACACTTCCGTAAAATACTGTATATTGCGGTTACTGCGATAGTTGAATTCAATGTTGAGCAGAGTCATTGGAAGATACATGGCACTATTAGCAATATGCTTTCTGCCACATGTTTTTTTGTATAAAAAGGAAAGCATTCCATCACATTGTGTAAATATAGTGGCAATACATGAGTTGTCACCATATTTTATGGAACCTAATATCACTCCTTTGGTT
The DNA here is from genome assembly GCA_045597685.1 of Prevotella sp. Taxonomy (GTDB): domain Bacteria; phylum Bacteroidota; class Bacteroidia; order Bacteroidales; family Bacteroidaceae; genus Prevotella. The sequence continues at coordinate 5,858 of JAZLKO010000101.1, read as the reverse complement.
TTAATAAGCATATCACAAAAGTAGAGAAAAAATGGATTTTGGTGCTAATATTCTTTGTTTGGCGCATATTTTAGTTAAAAAATATTAAAACTCTAAACTTTAAACTCTAAACTCAAAACTTTTCCTTACCTTTGCCCCCGCTTTTTAGCAATGGCCTCTTCGTCTATCGGCTAGGACGAGAGATTTTCATTCTCTAAAGAGGAGTTCGACTCTCCTAGAGGCTACAAGGCAGCAGGGCTGTAATTTGAAAATTGAAATTAAAAGTTTAAAGAATAAAAAATGGCAAATCACAAATCGTCTGTTAAGAGAATTCGTCAAACTAAGACTAAGACTCTTCACAACAAGTATTATGCAAAGACAATGCGCAATGCAGTTCGCAAATTACGCGCAACAACTAACAAGGAAGAAGCAGCTGAATTGTTCAAGGCTCTTCAGAAGATGCTTGACAAGTTAGCAAAGAAGAATATTATTCACAAGAATAAGGCTTCAAATCTTAAATCAAGTTTAGCATGTCATGTGAATTCACTGAAATAATTTAAAATCGCTATATTTAAAATCAAAGGCTGTTACATTGCGTGACAGCCTTTTTTATTAAAAAAACATAATTAATTGCGAATGTTTGATGATTTTGATTTAAAAAACGTAGTTTTTTATTACCTTTGCAAAACCAAAAAAATAGTAGGTGAGTTCTATGCATGATTTGCAGAACACACAAGTAAATAAATAGTGGTATGACAGAAGAATTTAAAACATCAGAAAATTATTCAGCAAGTAATATTCAAGTACTTGAAGGACTTGAAGCCGTACGTAAACGCCCTGCGATGTATATTGGTGATATTTCCGAAAAGGGTCTTCATCATCTTGTATATGAAACAGTTGACAATTCCATTGACGAAGCATTAGCAGGATTTTGTACTGAAATAGAAGTCACCATCGAAGAAGATGGTTCTATCGTTGTCCTTGACAATGGACGCGGCATTCCTGTTGATGAACACAAAAAAGAGCACAAGTCAGCTCTTGAAGTTGTAATGACAGTGCTTCATGCTGGTGGTAAATTTGATAAGGGTTCATACAAAGTGTCGGGAGGTTTGCATGGTGTGGGTGTGTCTTGCGTTAATGCACTTTCTTCACACATGACCTCACAGGTGTTCCGCGATGGCAAAATCTATCAGCAGGAATATGAAAAGGGTGTTGCTCTTTATCCTGTCAAAGTGATTGGAGAAACAACACTTCGAGGCACTCGCCAACAATTCTGGCCTGATAAAACAATCTTTACTACTACAGAATACAAATACAGCATATTATCTGCTCGCATGCGTGAGTTGGCTTATTTGAACGCAGGATTAAAAATTACACTTATTGACAAACGTCCTGATGAAGAAGGAAATATAAAACAGGAAACTTTCTATTCGGAAGGTGGATTGAAAGACTTCGTGCGCTACATCGATCGCCATCGTAATCATCTCGTCAACGATGTTATATACATCAAGACCGAAAAGCAGAATACTCCTATCGAGGTGGCAATCATGTATAATACCGACTATAGCGAGAACCTGCATTCATACGTCAACAACATCAATACTATAGAAGGAGGTACGCATCTTCAAGGATTCCGTATGGCACTAACTCGTACCCTGAAAAAATATGCTGACAATGATGCACAGGTAGCCAAAACATTGGAAAAAGGCAAGATAGAAATCTCTGGTGAGGATTTTCGCGAAGGTCTTACGGCAGTAATCTCCATCAAGGTGGCAGAACCGCAGTTCGAAGGACAGACAAAGACCAAACTCGGCAACTCGGAAGTTGCTGGTGCTGTACAGCAGGCAGTAGGTGAGGCTCTGCAGAACTATCTTGAGGAGCATCCAAGAGAAGCTAAACTGATTGTTGACAAGGTGGTACTTGCTGCTCAGGCACGTATTGCAGCTCGCAAAGCGCGTGAAAGTGTTCAGCGCAAGAGTCCTATGACAGGTGGAGGATTGCCAGGTAAACTCGCCGACTGTTCAAACAAAGACCCAAAAGAATGCGAAATATTCCTCGTCGAGGGGGATTCCGCAGGTGGTTCTGCCAAGCAAGGACGCGACCGCTACTTCCAAGCTATTTTACCATTACGAGGTAAGATTCTGAATGTAGAAAAAGTTATGCGCCATAAGGTGTTCGATTCAGAATCGGTGATGAATATCATACAGAGTATAGGCATACGCTTTGGATTGGAAGGTGACGATAATGCCGTTGACCTCAGCAAGCTACGTTACGATAAAATAATAATCATGACCGATGCCGATGTCGATGGACGCCATATTGATACACTGATTATGACACTTTTCTATCGCTATATGCCTGAAATCATACAGCAGGGTCATCTCTATATAGCTAACCCGCCGCTCTATCGCTGTACAAAAGGTAAAGTAAGTGAATATTGCTATTCAGAAGCTGACCGCCAGCGTTTCTTAGATAAATATGGTGATGGCACAGAAACAGGTATTCATACACAACGCTATAAAGGTCTTGGAGAAATGAATGCAGAACAGCTTTGGGAAACTACAATGGATCCACAAGCACGTCTGCTGAAGCAGGTGAATATTGAAAATGCAGCACAGGCTGATGAAATATTCTCAATGCTTATGGGTGACGATGTAGAGCCACGTCGTGAATTTATTGAAAAGAATGCGCATTATGCAAATATCGATGCATAGATATGTTTTTTATTAAAAAACCTTAATTATCAATTATCAATTATCAATTATCAATTAAAAAACAGAGTTTTTTCTTATCTTTGCAGCGCAAATTGATGCCGCGATGGTGGAATTGGTAGACACGAGGGACTTAAAATCCCTTGGCCAGTGATGGCTGTGCGGGTTCGAGTCCCGCTCGCGGCACCAAAAATTAGAAATGAGGGAATTTCAATTGTCAATTATCAATTATGCATAATGCATTAAGGAAATCAGGAATGAGGAATTGTCAATTATCAATTATCAATTGTCAATTATGCAAAATGTATTATGCATTATGCATTTTGCTGTCAGTATTTATTTTTTTTTCATGCTCTGAAAGTGGGGATTCATTTAAGATAGAAGGACGGTTTCGCAATTTTAATCAGGGGGAATTTTATATCTACAGCACGGATGGCGGAACCAGCCAGATGGATACTGTCAAAGTGCAGGATGGAAGATTTGCTTATCAGACTTTTTTAGATAAAGAAGCAACATTCAATTTGGTATTTCCAAACTTTTCCGAACAAGTTGTATTTGGAAAACCTGGCAGAAAAGCATCAATACATGCCGATGCCACACATCTTAAGGAAATAAAAATAAAAGGAACTGAAGAAAATAGCTTGATGGCAGATTTTCGGGAATCCATATATGGCTGCTCTCCTCCTGATATCCTTAAAGAAGTGAAACTTTTTGTTACAAACCATCCCGAATCGTATGTGTGTAAATATCTGATATCCAAATATTTTATCAGTACGCAAACACCTGATTATAAGACTGCTCACACTTTAATCAAGAAAACGTCTGCTGCTCGTCCTGATGACATTTCGCTTAAGCAGTTACAGAACCAGATAGCAATCCTTCAACAAGCAGCAATATCATCAAGACTGCCAAAATTTTCCGTAAAAGATCAGAATAAAAAAAATGTAACTCAGAACTTCTGCAAAGGGAAAGTCGGACTGATTATCGTTTGGGCCTCGTGGAGCTATGAAGGGGAGGAAATGCTCCGTAAGGCAAAGGAACTGAAAAATGAATATGGTGATAAAATTGCAATCCTCAGCATTTCATTAGATGCAAGCAAATATAATTGCCAAATATCACGGACAAGGTGTAAGGTGGACTGGCCCGACATCTGTAGTGGCAAAATGTGGGAAACGCCCATTGTGAAAACATTAGGAATAAACAACATACCCGACAATATTATTATTGACCAAAATGGAAAGATAACAGCCCGCAGTGTATCAAAGGATAATCTGCGTGAAAAAATAAATACATTATGCTTGTAACCACATATTGTGCTGCAGTCAACGGATTGGATATCACCACCATAACGATTGAAGTAAGTACTCGTATGGGGGTGTATTTCCATCTTTCAGGATTGCCTGACTCATCCGTAAAGGAGAGCCAGGATCGTATTCGTGCAGCGTTTTTAAATGTTGGATTAAAATTTCCTCATGCTGATACTACAGTAAACATGTCGCCTGCTGATATTCAGAAATCAGGTAGTGGCTATGATTTGCCAATAGCAATTGGCATTTTGGCATCCAACGAAGATATTAAGTCCGATAAACTTGCTGAATATATGATGGTTGGTGAGTTAGGACTTGATGGCACTCTGCGTTCAGTACGTGGTAGCTTGCCTATAGCCATAAAAGCCAAATTGGATGGATTCAAAGGACTGATTGTGCCCGAAGTCAACGTCATGGAGGCTGCTGTGGTAGATGGACTGGAAGTCTATGGTATGAAAAACCTGTCTGAAGTAATAGATTTTTTCAATGATAAGGAAGAGTTCCAGCCAACAAAAATTGATGTTCAGAAAGAATTTTTCGATAAACAAAAAACTTTTGACTATGATTTTGCTGATGTCAAGGGGCAGGAAAATGTAAAGCGTGCATTGGAAGTAGCTGCTGCTGGTGGACACAATCTTATTATGGTTGGCCCTCCTGGGAGTGGAAAATCAATGATGGCAAAATGCTTACCGTCGATTCTTCCACCGCTCTCACTTGATGAAAGTCTGGAAACAACACAAATACATTCCATAGCTGGAAAATTAAGCCGAAATATCTCACTTATTTCCCAACGTCCGTTTCGTGCTCCGCATCATACAATTTCTTCGGTTGCCATAGTCGGTGGTGGGTCAAATTCACAGCCTGGGGAAATAAGTTTAGCTCACAATGGGGTGCTTTTTCTTGACGAATTGCCAGAGTTTAAAAAAGATGTTTTGGAAGTGTTGCGCCAACCGCTTGAAGACCGAAAAATCACGGTTTCACGGGTAAAATATAGCACAGAATACCCAAGCTCATTTATGTTCGTTGCAAGCATGAACCCATGTCCATGCGGTTATCATAATGACCCCACCCATACTTGCACCTGCACACCTGGGCAAATTCATCGGTATATGCACAAAATTAGCGGTCCGCTTCTCGACCGTATCGACTTGCAGTGTGAAATTCTTCCAGTTGCATTTGAGGAAATCAGCAGCAAGGAACGCTCCGAACTAAGTTTTGCTATTCGTGAGAGGGTAATCAAGGCACGTGAGATTCAGGCTGCAAGATTCAAAGCACATAAAGGCATATATTGCAATGCACAGATGACAGGAAGAATGATACGTAAATATGCCGAACCCGACAGCAATGGAATGCTAATGTTGCAGATGGCAATGGAACGCTTAAACCTTTCTGCTCGTGCTTACGACAGAATACTGAAAGTTGCTCGTACCATAGCCGACCTCGATGGTTCCGAACAAGTTCAAAGCGACCACATCGCAGAAGCCGTAAGCTACCGCAGCCTCGACCGAGCTGATTGGGCAGAAAGGTAATGAAGATGTGATTTACGATATACGATTATTCTTTTATTTGAGAAAATATGAATGTTGCTTTTTTATTGAAACAATATTTTCCTAATACAGGTAGTGTCTCTATCGATGTGTTTGATTCTCACTCACTGAACGATGTCTATCACCAAGTATTCCTTAATTCCGCAGCACTTTGATTTAACATTTTTATAAGCTCCTGAACAACAAAAAGTTGCTCATGATTTTGCCATATCTGATTTTTCACTTATCTTTGTGCTGCAAAATAAAAACAAGCGAAAATCTGCATTGACATGGCAAAGTTACAAATAAAATCTGAAATAATAGCGACTTATGGC
>JAZLKO010000100.1:0-3325 GCA_045597685.1 Prevotella sp. | reverse complement strand
AGGTGGGTTCTATAAATTATATTGAGATGATTTCAGAATTATTTTTGAGCAGATTTCTTTGGTTAAAGCAAGCGCATAGTTTACTATGCAATTGATTTAAGCAGAGGAAGATGCCAAAAATAAACTGAAAGCATCCAACACGAAGGCTACCATAAGAGTTCATATCATTTTAGAATTTATAGAACACACCTTACAGAAACTTTTTCAATGTATGCGGCAAAGTCTTCAACTTTCGGATTGGTAAGACCTAATTTGTATTTCTTGTTCACGCCACAGACATCCATCTGCAATTTCTGCGGATTGATATCTTTTATATCTGTTACAAGATAGTAACCTGCCTTGTTGAATACAGGAACCCATTCTTCTGGAACACCAATCGCTACCCATTCAGCCACACTACTCTTCGGAGCTTTCTTTTCGGGTTTCATTGTTGGGAACAGCAAGACTTCCTGAATGGTTGGCTGACCTGTCATCAGTATTGCCAGACGGTCGATACCTATTCCTATACCTGAAGTTGGCGGCATACCATATTGTAATGCACGGAGGAAATCCTGGTCTATTATCATAGCTTCGTCATCGCCCTTATCGGCAAGTTTCATCTGCTCCACGAAACGTTCTTCCTGGTCGATTGGGTCGTTGAGCTCTGAATAAGCATTTGCCAGTTCCTTGCCATTGACCATCAGTTCGAAACGTTCTGTCAGTCCAAGCTTTGAGCGGTGCATCTTTGTAAGCGGCGACATTTCTACAGGATAGTCAATGATGAAAGTTGGCTGGATGAAAGAACCTTCGCAAGTCTCTCCGAAAATCTCGTCGATAAGTTTTCCCTTGCCCATAGTCTCGTCAACTTCTATCTCTAATTTCTTTGCAATTTCGCGTATTTCTTCCTCACTTTTTCCGTCAAGGTCGTAGCCTGTTTTTTCTTTGATAGCGTCGAGAATTGGCAGACGGCGATATGGTGCTTTGAACGAAACAATGTTTTCACCAATCTGCACCTCAGGCTTACCATTGACAGCTATACATATTTTCTCAAGCAGTTGCTCAGTGAAAGACATCATCCAATTATAGTCTTTATATGCCACATAGAGTTCCATACAGGTGAACTCTGGATTGTGGGAACGGTCCATACCTTCATTACGGAAGTTTCTACCTATTTCATACACTCCTTCAAAACCGCCTACTATCAAACGTTTCAGATAAAGTTCGGTAGCAATTCGCAAATACAAATCCACATTCAGCGCATTGTGATGAGTGATGAACGGACGAGCTGTCGCACCTCCTGCAATCTGCTGCAGGATTGGAGTTTCCACTTCTGTGAAACCAGCATCGTCGAACACTTGTCGCATAGTACGCAGAATCTGTGCACGTTTCAGGAATGTGTCTTTCACACCATCGTTAACAACCAAATCCACATAACGTTGACGATAACGCAGTTCAGGATCATCAAACTTGTCGTATGCTACTCCATCCTTGTATTTTACTATTGGCAGAGGTTTCAGACTTTTCGACAAGACTGTTATCTCCTGCGCATGCACACTGATTTCTCCCATCTGAGTGCGGAATACGAAACCTTTTATTCCGATGAAATCACCTATGTCTAACAGACGTTTAAAGACCACATTATACATATCTTTATTGTCGGTAGGACAAATATCGTCACGTGTAACATACACTTGTATTCTGCCTTTTGAGTCTTGCAGTTCTATAAACGAAGCCTTTCCCATCACACGACGGCTCATCATTCTGCCTGCAATGCACACACGACGTTGCTGACTATTGTCAACCACCTGTTGACCATCAACCTCATTGGTTATGCTCTTGTCAACAAAATTTTCTTTTATTTCGTCTGAATAAGCATCTGTTGGATACTCGGCTGCTGGGTAGGGATTAATTCCCATATTGCGTAATTCCTGCAGACTCTCTCTTCTGCCTATTTCTTGTTCACTAAGTTCTAAAATGTTCATATTTTTTGTGGTTATTATTTTTTTTCGTTTTGCGGTTTTATTATTAGAAGACCAAAAAGCTTTTATCTTTTTTATTGTCATTTGCAATTAAGCGTGCAAAGATAAGAAAAAACTATGTTTTTAAATTGATAATTGACAATCGACAATTGATAATTAATGTTTTTTAATGAAAAAAACTTAAAAACCCTAACCCCTAATCTCTAACCCCTAACCCTTTTTTCTACTTTTGCGACAAAATGAATCTATGAACGAACAGATAATAAATGCTTACAACTTACAACAAGCCTTTGATGCTGAACTGGGGAAAGGCGGATACGACAAGGTTTTTGTTCTTACCGATACCACAACCCATCGGCTGTGCTTGCCACTATTGAAAATCAGCAATTCCCATAACATTACTATTGGCAATACCGACAGCAACAAGAATCTTGAGAGTCTTACTGCTGTGCTGACAGAATTGGTGGAGAATGGAGCTTCACGCCGCAGTCTGTTGATAAATCTTGGTGGTGGAATGGTGTGCGATTTGGGTGGCTTTGCTGCCGCAATCTTCAAAAGAGGTATTGACTGCATCAACATTCCCACCACTCTGCTTGCCATGGTTGATGCCAGCATTGGAGGAAAGACGGGGGTGAATTTTTGTGGATTGAAAAATGAGATTGGCACTTTTACTTCCCCTGTTTCCGTACTCATCAACACTCAGTTTCTGAAAACTCTCAGCAGTCAGGATATTCTTTCGGGTTATGCCGAAATAATCAAGCATGCCCTGATTTCTGACCAATGCCATTGGGCAAAGGTACTATCTACGGAAATTCTCCCGACAAAACATTTTTTGGAACATTCTGATTTGCAGCAACTCGTTTTTGATAATGTGCAAATCAAAGCCCATTATGTGGATGCCGACCCATACGAGCATGACATTCGTAAAGCACTGAATCTCGGTCACACCTTCGGTCATGCCTTTGAGGCATTCAATGATGGGGAAATGCCACATGGCTATGCCGTAGCCTACGGAATGATTTGTGAATTGTATCTGAGCAGCATAAAATCAGGTTTCCCAACCGACAAAATGCGCCAGACAGTAACCTATATCCGCGAGAACTATGGAAACATCAATCTCGAATGCAAGGATTATGACACACTGATACAACTGATGCAGCACGACAAGAAAAATTCCGGTTCACAAATCCATCCTGTCCTACTGAAAGACATTGGCACCCCTGTCTTGAATCAGTCTATTACCGAATCCGAGATAAAAGAAGCCTTTGATTTCCTTCGTGAAGGTTTTTAGGGCTCAATGAAATTTAAAATTCATGAAAAGCCATGTAATTTATGTAATTTATGTAATATTTTCACAAATTTTAACC
>JAZLKO010000099.1:0-22342 GCA_045597685.1 Prevotella sp. | reverse complement strand
TAGGGGATAACTATGTCATGACGATACGAAAATCGACTCAAACAACGACAAAACTCAGAAAAAGGCTGACGAGGGCAGCCTTGGAAGGCATACCCTCGTCAATCAATATTGAATTCTTGGAATTAAACGACTATCCCTATCATATGCACATAAACTGTATTTGAACGAACAGCCTGTGACGAACGCAGAATTTACTACAAAAAAGATTAGCAGTAATGCTTTTTATTACTGTTCAAGCTTGACAAGTGTGACTATCCCTAATTCAGTGACTTCGATTGGATTTTGTGCTTTTTGGAGCTGTTCAAAATTGATAAACATAATTGCAGAGGGCATCAATGCTCCTACGATTGGTTCATCTTGTTTTGCTTTCGTCGAAAATTGTTCTTTGCATGTTCCATCAGGCAGTGAAGAGTCATATACCTCTAATTTTGGAGATTGGTTTGGTGAAAGCAACTCTTATGGCAATACTATCGAGACTTACTCCGCTTACTCGAAGAACTGTGATGGGGATGATTTTGATGATCGGTATAGTTTTGAGACTTGGGATGCTTCTTCTGATGTGACGCTGAGCGAAGGCATAGAAAAAGTTTATGTGCCTGTGGAGGCTACGGTAAACACATTGCAGTATAAGCGCACGTTTGACAATACCGATTGGCAGTCGTTGTATGTGCCGTTTGAACTGAGTGTGAAGACCGACCTTGCTGACTTCAACGTATATGAAATCTCTACTTCTTCGGCAGATGCAATCAACGTGACGCTGATGACAGAAGGTAATACCTTGGCAAACACTCCTTACCTGATGAAGGCAAAGGCTACTGGCGAGCAGACAATTCCTGTTTCGAGCAAGACTGTCAAGGTGACTGTGGCGAATACTAACAGCGACCTTACAGATTTCGAGATTGTAGGTACATACGAAAAACTGAACTATGGCGACATCGCTGGTGACTGGTACGCATTGAAGGGCGGCAAGTTTATGAAGGCTGGCGAGGGTGCTTACCTCAACCCTTATCGTTTCTACCTGAAGCGCAAGGCATCATCGTCAAAGGAAAGCATCGAAATAAACATCAACGAACCAACAGGCATAACTTTGTACGAAAACGATAACGATAACGATAACGAAAACCTGTACAACCTCAATGGCATGCGTGTTGACAGCAACTACAAGGGAATAGTAATTATTAACGGCAAAAAATACTTGAAGAAATGAAAAAGCAATATGCAACTCCTACCATAAAGACAATAAAGGTAAGGCTTGAAAGCAGAGTTATGGGCACATCGGTAGAAGTATCAAACAACGTAAATAACGAAGGCTTTGATGCAAAGGAAGATATAAGCTTCGGTTGGTAATCAATACGAATATAAGATAGAATAGGGCTGCAAATGAATGCAGCTCTACTTTTTTTTTAGGTTCGTGATAAGTGCCCTTATTCTATCTCAGTGGAAATTTAGTGGGTGTAGGATTATTTTGACAAAAACATAAAAAACCCCTTGTGATTGTTGCAAATGTCTCTTATGAGCCATTAATGATATAGTTGGTTGAAAACCCTTGTGAACAAGTTCACAGATGTTTCCAACCACCTACATCATTACCCTATCGAGTTCTGCAACAATCACAAGGCGATAAACCAAAATAAACCTTTCCCATAACATCGTTCCCATATCAATATGTATATATGGTGCAACAGTTTGTTTATTTTTGTTTATTGCTGCTGAAAGCAGCCGGTTTATCGCTCATTCATAGAATAAAGTTAATCTCGGATTAATGAATAATGAATTGACTTTGTCTTGCAAGCTTGCTTGTGAAGACAAAGTCAATACATTGTTCAAGAGCCAAAGGCTCCATTCTATGAATGAGGGTTTAACTTGGTTTTTGTGATAAACTACCTGCGAGCATCAATACCCCCAGTATTTTCCACTGCCCCCTTATTCTGCCAACTTGTCGTTGCTGCCAAGAACATCAACTATCTTGTGGCTATAAAGTTCTTCCATCAAGTCACGAGCAGGACCGCAATATTTGCGAGGGTCAAATTCAGCAGGCTTTTCTGCCAAAACCTTACGTACTGCTGCTGTGAATGCAAGACGTGAATCTGAATCAATGTTGATTTTGCAGACAGCACTCTTGGCAGCCTTTCTGAGTTGCTCCTCAGGAATACCTACAGCATCTGGCAATTTGCCACCATATTCATTGATGATGTCAACATATTCCTGTGGTACAGATGAAGAACCATGCAGAACGATTGGGAATCCTGGCAACTGCTTCATAATCTCATCCAGCACATCGAATGCCAATGGAGGAGGGACGAGTTTGCCTGTCTTTGGGTCGCGTGTACATTGTTCTGGCTTGAACTTGTATGCGCCATGAGAAGTACCTATAGAAATGGCCAATGAGTCAACACCTGTCTTCTGTGTGAAGTCGATAACTTCCTCAGGCTTCGTGTAGTGAGATTCCTCTGCAGCAACCTCATCTTCAACACCTGCTAAAACACCCAATTCACCTTCTACTGTAACATCGTGCTCGTGAGCATATTCCACAACTTTCTTGGTCAAAGCAACATTTTCCTCGTAAGGCAGAGAACTGCCATCAATCATTACAGACGAGAAACCAAGGTCAACACAACTCTTGCATATTTCAAAACTGCTCCCATGATCAAGATGCAATACTATTTCAGGATGTTCGCAGCCTAATTCCTTTGCGTATGCCACAGCACCCTGAGCCATATAGCGCAACAAAGTAGGATTAGCATAGTTGCGTGCACCACTTGAAACCTGAAGAATAACTGGAGACTTCTTTTCAGAAGAAGCCTTGATAATAGCCTGCAACTGCTCCATATTGTTGAAGTTGAATGCAGGGATAGCGTAACCGCCATTAATTGCTCTGGCAAACATCTCTTTAGTATTCACCAGACCTAATTCCTTGTAACTTACCATAATATTTGTGTTATAAAATTAAACAAATTTCGTTTGCATTCCAACAAACCGACCGCAAAGATATGAAAAACTACATGAATGAATTAATAATTAATAATTAATAATTAATAATTAACCTTATTTAATAATTGTTACCTGACGGATATAGTGTTTTGTTTTTTGGCAAATTTGGTGATGAAATGGTTACTTTTGCATTCTTACCTTCTACGCAGAACACCAGTTGACCTTTAAATGTCTTCATGGTTGGTTTTGTAAATACTTCTGTTGAGGTGGCATCACCATTGCATACTCCACGAAATCTTCCATTCTCCACTTCAAACGTGAGCTGGTTGTCGGCTTCAGGGCAGATGACACCATTTTCATCAACCACACTAACCGTGACAAACGTGAAATCCTCATACGTCTGCGATTCAGTTTTCAGATGGTCAGCTTTGCCAGCAGTACGGACAATCTTCTCGCCGCTTTTCCTTCCCTGCGAATCATACACCACCACCTTTAATTCTCCAGGTTCATATTTCACTTCGTTCCATCTTAGACGATAACGGTCAATTGCAGGATTCCCATGTCCACCCTTCAAAGTAACATCTTTAGTTCTCTTGCCTTGTGATTTTCCATTGACAAACAATTCTGCCGAAGGATAATCGGTGTAGCAATAGACAGGTGTTACCATTCCCTCTCTGCCTTGCCATGTCCAATGTGGAAGCAGATGGATTGTATGTTCATCCTTGTTCCATCGTGCCCGATAAAGATAATATCTGTCTTTTGGCAGTCCAGCAAGGTCAATAATTCCAAAATAACTGCTTCTTGACGGCCATGCACCATCGTATGGTGTCGGCTCCCCAAGATAGTCGAATCCCGTCCAGACAAACTCTCCTATTACCCAGTCGTTATCGTCTTGCAATTCCCAGTCTTCTTCAGGCAGATTGCTCCAACTGCAAGCCTCAAGGTCGTAGCCGCTGCATTGTGCATCTGGATGGGTCTTATTGTTAGCCTGTTCTGCTGGGAAATAATATGTGCCACGTGAACTTACAGTAGATGCCGTTTCACTTCCAAGCACAAATCCCTGTGGGAGGTTGTCATGGGCAAATTGGTATCTGTGAGTCCTGTAATTCATTCCTGGAACATCTATTATTGCTGCAAAACCAGACTTCACGCAAGCGTCCCAACGATCCATGCCTGTTGTGCATAGTCTGCTCGGGTCGAGCAGATGCATGAAATCCTGCATTTCCTTACACATCTGAGCACCTTTCTGGCTTCCTTGTTCAGGGATTTCGTTGCCTATGCTCCACATTACAATACTTGGATGCAGTCGGTTTGCCATCACGAGATTCGTAAGGTCGCGCTGCCACCATTCCTTATAATAGCGTCCGTAACCATTTTTGCATTTAGGATATTCCCACATGTCGAAACTCTCTGCCATGACCATCATGCCAAGCGAATCACAGAGATCCATCTGCATCTGTGAAGGCATATTGTGGGCAGTCCTTATCGCATCACATCCCATACTCTTCAGCATCATTATCTGACGGATGATGGCAGGACGGTTGACTGCACTACCAAACATTCCAAGGTCGTGGTGCAGGCAGACTCCCTTAATCTTTCTTGTCACTCCATTCAGGGCAAATCCTTTTTCCTTGTTTATCTCTACCGTCCTGATTCCTACATTCCTCTGTTTTCGGTCAATGAGACAATATTTTCCCTTGTCATCAATCTCATAAAGCCTGACCGTAAGTTCATACAACTCAGGAGTTTCTGGTGTCCACAAATGAGGTGAAGGGATATTGAACCACCCTTTTGCCTTGCCATCAACAACATCCGCTTCTGCATTCATAACTTTTGAATTACCTTTTGCACCTTTGTGCCGCATTTCCACAATCGCCATCAGAGGTTTGCCCTCACCTCCAATAATGTCAATACTAAACTCACCTGCGGCATGACCTCCATCTATGCTTTTCGTCACAAAGTTAATACCCCAGTCTGCAATTGCAGTACTTCCAGTCTCAATCAATGTCACAGGCCTGTAAAGTCCTGCTCCAGGATACCACCTGCTACTTTCAGGAAGGTTTTCAAGACGAACAGCAACAACATTGTCCTTTCCTCTATTCACATATTGAGTAATGTCGATGTTGAATGCATTATAGCCATATTTCCATTCGCCAGCCTTCTTTCCGTTTACGAATACCTGCGGTTCGCTCATGGCACCGTCAAAGTTCAGTACCACCCGTCCGCTTTTCTTTCCTACCTTGAAATGGGTTCTGTACCAACCAATTCCGACCCAAGGCAATGAGCCTGTTCTACCAGTCTTTTCCGTAGCCACATTCTCACCATTCTGTACAATGGCAACCGTCTGCTTGTCGAGGTTGTTGTCAAACGGACCACTTATTGCCCAGTCGTGCGGCACGCACACATCTTCCCAAGCATGGTCGTCAAAACCTGCTTCAGCCTGACCATCTTTATCAGCATGACTGAATTTCCAGTCGGTCAGCAATTTCTCACTCCGTTTAGCAAAAATATCATTGCTCAACATCATCATGCAGCATACGGCTGCAAAAAATAAAAATGATTTTTTCATCTATCTAAACTTTTTCTTCCGTAGGAAATTCTTAAAGAATGTGCCTTGAGTTGTAGGGGTAAAAGTCCAATCCTTAAATAGCATCGGAGCCCATTGTGGGTCGAAGCACCAGACGGTAAAAGAAATACCTTTTTTTTCTAAGAAATTCATGATGGCTGGACCATACAATCCGTCATCCATCACAGGATTGTGTGCACCGCGTTCTTCTGGAAGGCAATACCCCACTTCCGTACAGAACACAGGATATTTGTCTGCGACGTAGCCCCAATCAGCTTCCCACTGCCGTTCCCATGGACGGTTGCGCTTCATCGGATAGGGATGTGATACGTATCCTATGTTTTCACGCTCTATAGGGGAATGTGCAACCTGAGTGAGGTCATACGCCCAGTCGAAACCGGCACAAAGGCAGCAAGCATCTGGATTGATTTCACGGATAGCATCGATAATGCTTTCCTGAAGAGTTTTCCATTCATCCCAAGTGCAGTCTCCGAGCTGGTTCCCAGTAATCGTGGGCTCATTGAACAACTCATAAAAAGCAAGTTGAGGCTCGTCCTTATAACGTTTGGCAGCAAGCTTCCAAAACTTGAAAGTCTCCTCAATGGTGGTGACGTACATCCGCGAAGTGAATTTTTCATCCTTAAGGTTGCCTATGGAATGCCAGTCTAAAATAACATAAAGACCATATTTCCGTGCCCATTCCATACCCTTGTCCATCAAGGCAAAAGTCTCCTCCCAACCAAACGAGTTAATGTTTTCTGGATGCACAGCGAAGCGCACAATGTTTGCGCCCCACTCGGCGGCTTCTGCGAAATATTCTTCATCCCAATGGTCAGCACGTTCCAGTCTCACAGGGTCAGAGAAACATAGACCGCGGAAAATGATTTCATTTCCTATAGAATCAACGAAGTGATTGCCATCAACGTGGACGCGGACAGTTTTCTGTTGCGTATTGGCAGACTGTTGTGCGTTGGCTGTTGCAATAACCAGTTGTGCAATGGTGGCGCATAATAAAAACACAATCCTCATATAAGCATTATTTGTATATTCGTCACAAAAGTAAGAAAAATTTTCAATGCACAATTCACAATTATGATTTTTTAAGAAAAGCATTGCGGTTACTGCGCTGATAACTCACACGCGCTCCCACCATAAGTAGGAAGTAAGTGGGAGATGTGTGGGAGTTATGATGGTTCGTTATCGTTCTTTTTGGAAATTGAGTTGCAGCAGACATTCTCTGGCACGAGACTTACATTCTGCTAAATCATGGCTGCTCCTCTCAGCAAGTATGCCATCGACATTATAACTCCATGTATCAATGGTGGATATACTATCCGACAGTAAATTTTTACCAACATTCAGATACCGCACACCCTGCTTGAAAGCGTATGGAGCAATAGTAGGCAGAATGTCGTAATGACAGCCATATTTATTAGTATCTACAGAATAACTGTCATCGTCTGTACCACGCAGTTGTTTTGGGAGATAAATATAAAGTGGCACTGCATGCTCCCATTTTTTATGTACTTGTGCATTGCCATATCGTATTGTGCCGCGAACATTATGGTCGCCTGTAATTACGACCATTGTATTTTCTGCGGCATCTGAACATTTCAGGGCATCAAGGAATTGCACCATTGAGTAATTTGCATACTGAAAACCGCGAATTACTTTCTCTAACGTAGTTCTGCTCTCATCGAACTGCTTGCGAGCATAGTAATTTTCTGGCAACTTTGGCAGTTCCACGTCATCGGGATAATCGTATGGAGGATGATTGGTAGTTGTGAGCACGAAATACATGTGAGGCTGAAGTGAGGAGGACTGAGACGAAGTAATCTGTTCTAAAAGCGAATTGAACAGATGATGATCATATACGCCTATGCTATTATACCTGTATTCCAGATGCTTTGCCAATAGTTCATACTTGCCTATTACTTCATCAAAACCCTGGTATTCCAGTCCTTCACCAATATTCTCCCATGCCTTATTCATACCAGTCATAAAAACTGTATGATACCCACTCTCTTTGAATGGATTGACAATCGAAGTGTTAAGACGTTTATTGTGATAATCTGACATAAAGAAACGTGGTAAAGAGATACCCATAACAAAATTTTCTACCGATGCAATGGTGCTATTATGGACATTCTGATAGTTCTTAAACCACAAATCTTCCTGCAAATGTTTTTCCATGCCGAGCATAACCTCTGGCTTGTCAATATTATCATAACACAGATAGCCGCTCCAACTCTCGCAGAAGATTATTACGATATTCAGCGGATTATCTGTTGCAGGCCGCATTAGGGTAGTAAACAGACTATCAATACCTAATGTGTTTAGTGCTTCTTTTTCGCTGCTAAACTGATATTCTGCTAATATTTCCTTTGGCGAACCGATTTCAAAGGCATTCTTCTTTGCTTTCCAAGCTGTTTTTAATGCGTATGCTGCGTTTGGCACACAATCATTGATTTGCTTGACAGATGAAACAAACGTATCTTCGATTTGTAATGGAAACTCTGTAACCGAACCTCTCATGCATACAACTACAAAGGCTATGCTTATTAAGTAGGGTAATATTGTTTTAAGGCCTTTAGGTTGGTTCCTGAGCCTGTCGAAGGATGAGGTTATTCGCTTTCCAAAATAATGCAAGACTAAAAATACTGATATTATACACAACAAAGCTGGTATTACAGGATAGTCCTCCCAAAATGTTTGGAGCAATGTCAGAGGCAATTCATTGAAAAAATCAAATACTACAATGTTGAAATGGGAATGAAAATTTTTGTAGAATCCGATGTCGATGATGGTTAGTGTTGCAAGTATGGTGTAAACAATAGTATAATACCACCGCACAAAATTAAGCCACCATGCAGATTTGCGTGTCAATGCTGCGACTAATGCTGTTAATAACGGCAACACTGCCAAATACGACAAAGTTTGAAAGTCGAATCGCAGAATATTCCAAATTGCAAGTGGAAAACTTTCTTTATCAGATAAAAGTTGTTCCACAGGCAACGAGGAGACGATAAGTGCAACCCTTCCAATCAACAGAATGGCCCAGCCTATTAACCAATAAAATGCAATTAATATCATTTTTTTGCGGTTTAAACTCAGGAGTTAAGGAGTTAAGAAGTTAAGGAGTTAAGACATGAGCCTTGCGTATTAAATTGTACATTATCGAGCGATGTATTTCTTTGAGTTTTGTATATACACTTGTCCTTTTCTCGGTGATGCAATTTTATAGCCGCGAATGTCGTAGGTTGATGGTTGAAGGTTGAAGGTTGAAGGTTGAAGGTTGATGATGCCATCGGAGATTTTGGCTTCGATTGCCTCACCAAGTCCACCCATTTCATTGGCAGCGCGTACCGACCAATGGCTATTGTCTTGAACGTTGATGGTGTAGTTCGGTGTGGTGGTGAAATCAACCACATGTCCATCCTTGCAAACAGCCCAGCAGAAGACGTAATCGCTGTTGTCCCATGATAGAGTGTTTGTATTTTCATTGATTACTACATTCGAAGGCACTGGTGCTTGTTCGGTATAGTATTGTGGATTCCAGTCATCATCACCACCAAGAACATTTGTAATGGTGTATTGCTTAGCTTCGTCGGCAGAGAGAATAGGATTATTGTAATGTCCGTCGCCAAAGACTGATTTGCGATGGCTGAGATCTATCAGTGTACCAGATGCTGTCTTTGTGCCGTATTCAGCAAAGCGAAGTGGATAGCCTCCACTCATTTCTTCCCATCCGTCAGCACTTGCCACGATGTTCATGGTCGTGTTTATGAAAATGGCTCCAGGGGTTCCTTCTCCCCAAGGACGACCGAGGTTATAATTTTTATACTTCGATGGATTAGCGGATTTTACTGTGCAGTCGAGGAATACATAACCATATTTGCGAGCCTGGGCAGGAGCACAAAGTACTGAACCGTCGCGTTCGATTACCAAATCGCACTGATTATAGACCACATCGCCTCCACCACAAAGATAATCCACGCTGCCATGGAGGGCTGATGTTTCGAAATACAGACGACCGTTGCGAGAGTAATAAGTGTCCTGTGTTCCCCACATACGGAAGTTCTTAAAGATATTTTTGTTGCCATAATCTTCAAGTGCGGCACAACGTCCATCGCCAAGTTTATGTCCACTGCGGAAGGTTATGTCTTGAACGTAGGTATTACTTGTTGCGTTAGTGAGGTATATGAATTCTGCCCTATGGAGTGATTCTATGTCTGGCCAGTTGGTGCATTGATTGCGGAGTTGTGTGTTGTCCATACCTTCACCAACGATTGATATGTTTGGTGCTGAGATGGTTGTTGTTGGCGATGGGTATTTTTCACCGCTGTAGCCTGTCACCGTTGCTCCATTGTCGCCCTCTACAAGATAATCGCCTTGTTTGACAAATATTCTGTAGCGTTCCGACTTATTAGCACGCTTATTGGCTGCTGCGATAGCATCCTTGAATGTGCCCATGTCAGGTACGATGAAATCGTAGTTTCCCTTAGTTACTGTCGCACGATTCTTTGTTGTAAAGTTGATGACTATTTCTTCCATACAAGGGTTACCCATGAGGTCGAGTACGGAATTGGCTGGCAAAATGAATGTGTAACTGCTTCCATAATCAAGTCCTTTATATGCGAATGAAACCGACTGATTTGTTACAACTCCTTCTATTACTGACTCTGATTGTTGATTTGCTTGTCCTGAACTGATGGAAGGGTTGAGCAGAGCGTAGGCTCCATCTGCGAGGACTACCTTTTCAGAGAAGTTCAATACTATCTTGCCTGCAATGGAGGCATTCGTGGCATCGGCTTTTGGTACTGACGAAACGAGTGTAGGTGATTTGCCATCGTCGATTGGACGGAGTTTACCTGTTATATAGATGGCTGAGATTGAGGTTCCATCGTTGGTGGCTGACGTACCGTCAATATTTGATGTGTAGTCAGGAATCCATCGAAGATGAATTTCTGGCTGACTGTTGCATTCGGCAGGTAGCGAACCAGCGATTGGTGTCCATTTCTTTGCTCCATCAATAGTGATGCGAGCAACTTCTTTCCATGTCTCATTGTCTAACGAATATTCTAAGACTTGCGTCTGATAGGCATTGTAGTTATAGAGCATTTCTGCTTGGACATGAATGTCGGAGAATGCTGATGCGTCTATCTTTGTCTGATAATAGTATTTATCTATAAGGGCTTTCCAGTTTACGGCTGCAGGCTTGCCTTCATATCCTCCAGCATACATCTGACTCTTGTCGAGCCAACTTGTTGTCGTACCTGCTGCATCGCGCAGTATAAGGGCATCGGCATCATTGCCTTCTGAAGCGAAGTCGGCAACTCGTCCGTTATTGCCTGTGACATAGAAGTCCCACCCTGCCACGTAGTCAATGGCATTATAGTTTGCCGTAACCGTATGGTCGGTATCCATAACTACTTGCGTGTTGCCAGAAGTTTCACCATTGTTCCATGATGCAAACGTGAGTATTGGATTGTTAGAGGCAGAGAGTGTTACCGTAGTTCCTTCTTCATACATGTTTTTTTGTTCGATAATTTCTGGCGCTGGGTTGAGCGAAACCATATACTCCTTTGCTCCATTTGTTGCATTGATGGTAAGTTGGTAGGTAGGAATGACATCGTAGTTTGCAGTGATCTCGGCATCGGCGTTTATTGTAAAGGCGAATGTAGGGTCTGTGCCTAATTCGTTGCCTGCCTTGTCGGTCCAGTTACGGAACTTATAACCGAAATTGCGGGTTTGTGAAAGTGTGATTTCTGTACCTTCATCGAAAACCTGTCCCACTGGTTTGATGGCAATTGTTCCTGCTTCGGAAGGGTTTATTAATGTGGTAAGTTTATAAGTCTTCACATCGGCTATTTCACCATTCAGCACGCCTTCGATGATGATGTCACCATAGGAAACCTGCTTGGAATTGCCCAAACTATAAAGATAGACAACCAATCCACTCTCGCCCTCGTATGCATCAACACCAATATTTGTGGTTTCCCAATAACTTTTTGCTGTGGCATAGTCTTTGCTGCTTGTTGTGTTGTTGCGCATAGGGGTGATGCCTGTTTCAAGGGTCTTGATAGTTTCGCCCGATTGCCATGCCACATCAAGTTTCCCACCATCGGTTCCGTGGCGGTAGGTTCTGAACGATACCTTTGTAGGAGTGAACGAGATACCAGTCTTGGTCTTGAACATGAATTTTACAGCATTTTTCTCTGCTGCACCATCATCCTGCTCGGCAGGTTGGAAACCTGTCTGCACGTATGTAACTCCATCCTCAGTTACAGACTTTGTGCCAGCGTATGAAAGTCCTTCTCCCACACTGACGTAGTCTGTTGAGATATAATCAAGCTGAGAAATTTCAGCCACCTGTCCTTCCTTTCCAGTATTGAAAGCCCATTTTATGGAAATAGGCATATCTACTACCGGAGAAGCAGCCTGGCTGCTAACAAACAGTGCACAAAAGATGCATAGTACAAATAATTTTCTTTTCATAATAAGTTATGGTTATGGGTTGTGGGTTGTGGGTTGTGGGTTATAACCGAAAACCTAAAACCGGTTACTTGCTTTTTTGAGTTTTTTGAATTGCTTTTTGGAAATTTTGACTATTGTTCCGTGTTTATGACCTGGCGGCACTGAGATTTTGTGGTCTATAGGAGTGAATGTATGAAAGTCTTTTGTAGATACGGCTCCATAGCGATATTGCTTATATACATCGAAATATATTATCCATTCGTCACCTACTTTTACGGCGCATGCTCCTTCTGAATATTCTGGAGTACCCAACATTACGGGATTGCTGAACGGTCCTTCGGGTGTAGGACCTTCGACACAAAGAATGTTGCTATAGCCAGGCTTTCGGTTGTCTTTTAGAATCAATCTGTAATCAGCAGAATCTTTCTTGACCAGGAAACCGTCGATACTATTATAACCTATATCAAAATATGGCTTTGCAGGAGTGAAAGTAAGGAAGTCTTTTGTCTTGGTATAGAATAGGCGGTGGGCTGTGTTGGTGCCAAGTTTGTCGGCTTTGGTATAGAGTAGTGGAGATATTGCTGACGACCAGATTATCAGATATTCATCCTTAACATCATCATAGAAGAGTTCTGGAGCCCAGACATTATTGGTTGCAATATTTGCCATTACGGGTATTTCTATTTGTGGACTCCAATGTATCAGATCGTCGGAATGTGAATATCCGAATCCTAAACTGCCGCCCCATGCTATTGTCCATACGAGATGGAAAGTGCCATCGGGTCCTTGCAATATGGAAGGATCGCGCAGAATGTGAGTAGGACTAAATGTTGGTGTTTTTCGCTCGCCAGTGAAACTGTCAACATATGGTTTCTCGTTGCCTATTTCGGGTTTCATCCAGATACCTCCTAATGTATCCCAATGCAAGGCATCGTAACTATAGAGATATTGCAACCCAGCAGTTGATGGTTCTCTGAACGACGTGAAAATATAAACACTGTCGGCAGTGGTCTTAGCGCTACAAGGAACGAAAACTAAAACGAAAACTAAAACGAAAATGAAAAACATTGTAAATCTGTAAATCCGTAAATTGTAAATTATTTAACCCATGCTTCTGGGTTGAGTTTTGCTGTACCTTTGCGCAACTGGAACTGGAGTATATGGTCTGAACCTAAAGTACCTAACACCTGACGTGCAGAAACTTTCTGTCCACGACTCACACTTGCTGAACTCAGGTTGCAATATACAGAGATATAGTTGCCATGACGCACCATGACTATTATAGTTCCTTCAAGACTGAACACAGCACTCACCTCACCATCGAAGATTGAACGTGCACGTGCTCCTGCTCTGCCTTGAATGTTTATTCCCTTATTGTCGAGTCGCACGTTTTTCAGTCCTTCAACATTGTATTGCCCGAAATGGCTGACAATGCGATACGGTCCTGTTATCGGCATAGGCAGACGTCCCTTATTGTTTTCAAAACTTCCTGAGATACGGGTATCTTCTGAAGATGAGACAAATGGCATTGATTCGTACGACTTTGCATCAGCAGCTGCTGATTCACTTGCTTTGGCTGATGCTGCAGCGGCTTCAGCGGCAGCAGCAGCAGCTGTGGCAGCGGCAGCGGCTTCAGATGCTTTTCTTTTTGCTTCTGCTTCGGCATTTGCCATTTCTTTTGCATTTCCTCCCTTGGCAGCAGCAGCTCTTGCTGCAGCAGCTTCGGCTTCGGCGGCTTTTTTGCGGGCATATTCCTCTGCTGCCTTTCGCTTTGCGGCAGCTTCAAGAGCAGCCTTGCGCTTGGCCTCGGCTTCGGCTTTTTTTCTTGCAGCCTCGGCGGCACGACGTTTGGCTGCCAGTTCAGCCTTCTTGCGAGCTTCGGCTTCGGCTCGTTTACGGATTTTTTCCACTTCAATGGCTATCAACTGGTCTATCTTGGCATTGATTTGAGCATTTTTCTTTTTCTGCTCAGCCAAGACGGACTGTATTTCCTTCTGCTCTTTCTGCAACGAAGAAACGACTTTCCTCTGCTCCTCTTTCTTGCCTTGCAGTTCGCGCTCTTCCTGTTTGCCTTTGTTGAGCAACTGATCCTTGTCGTCTTTCTTTTTCTCCAAGTTGCGTTTATGGTCAGCCACTTCTGCGTGTTTGGCTTTGATTTCTTCGCCTTTCTTGCGCTGGTACTGGGCATATTCTTTTAGAAAGCGCATTCTCCTTACCATTTCGGAAAAACTGCTGGCACTCAAAATGAAATTCAGATTGCTTTGCTTGCCACGCTGTTTCTGAAGATGGCGCATCGACATGGTGTAGCGTTGCTGCCGTTCCTTCAGATTCATTTCAAGCGTGTCAAGATTGTTTTTCATTATTGTAATGTCGGAATTCAATACACTGATATCGTTCTCAATCTTGTGGATAGTTTTCTGTTTGGAACTTATCTCACTATTGAGTATCATCAGTTTATTAAGTCTATCCCTGACAGAAGCCTTGTTCTTCTTCAGTTTTCCTTCCTGTTCCGACATTTCTTTCTGGAGCTGACCTTTCTCATTGCGAAGATTTGAAATCTCCTTTGTGGAAATTTTACTCACATCGACGGAAGGTTGAGGGTTGAGGGTTGAAGGTTGAGGGTTGAGGGTTTTCGTTTTCGCCTTAGCCTTTGTCTTCGCCTTCGTTTTCGTTTTCGTCTTCGTTCTCGTCTTCGTTTTCGTCCTCTTGCTTACCGATGTTTTTTGAGTGGAAGATGATCGTCTGCGCTGTGCTGGAGCATTTGCCGACAACGAAAACAACAATACGAGTATTGATAATCTAAAAAATATTCTGTTCATAAACTATTTGTAATAATATGGTTTTTCGATTTTTCGATTTTTCGGTTGGTTCCTGAGCCTGTCGAAGGATGCGGTTTTTCGGTTATGCGGTTTAAACTCAGGAGTTAAGGA
Source organism: Prevotella sp. (assembly GCA_045597685.1). Classification (GTDB taxonomy): domain Bacteria; phylum Bacteroidota; class Bacteroidia; order Bacteroidales; family Bacteroidaceae; genus Prevotella. Next base: position 7,438 of record JAZLKO010000099.1, on the reverse strand, counting down.
GTTAAGAAGTTAAGGAGTTAAGACATGAGCCTTGCGTATTAAATTCTAAATTATTCCTTCGAGCAAATCCTCTATTGTCACTTGCTGATACCTGCCCGACAATTGTGTGCGAGTTTCCCAATCTGAATCGTTCGTAGGATTTATCAGTGTCATGGTTGCTTTGATATTCATATCTGATGTTGCTATTGTAATTATATTTTTCAAAGGAAACAGTTTTCTTGAGAATGTCTTGAAATTTTCATATTGCCACTGTATCTGTGAAGTGCTGACAACGGAATCTGAGTATCTTACAATTGCTGATGTGAGTGAAGAATTGCTCGGGTTGGCAAGCCACGAGAATGTGATGGCTTTCATTAGTGCCGTTTTTGGTTTGGCATCATCTTTCAAAGATACAACTAATTTGTCTGATGTTGGTATTACGCTAAAAAGGCTGAGTTTGTCTTCTGTGATACTGGATTGTCCAGGACAGAACAATTCGTTCCAGAACAAAGCCTGCAACGAATAGAAATTCATGCCATTGGTGCTGAGAAAATCCAACTTCCCGTAATCCATCTTCACATACTTCTTATGGTAACGATCAATCAGCATCAGATAGTCAGGTGTAAGTTCTATTCGCGCCACTTCCATAAGTCCAAATGCGGTGAGCTGAATTTGAATAACATTATCACGCCGCATTTTCAAACTGCCTGAAAGTGAAACCTCAGCACCATTCTTTTCTGCCACGAACTTGATTTTTGAGGTTATGTTACGGGCATACTGGAAATTATCGGAAATGTTTCTGAGGTATGTGATTTCCTGACCATGTCTTAATGTCGCTGTGCCAGAGGTTGTGGTCAATGTCTTTGATGACTTACAACCCATCAATAACAACGATAACGATAACGATAACGATAACGATGACTTTAAGTTTCGAACTTTAAACCATTTATTTCTCATAATACTTGCGTTTTCTGATTTTTTTAAGTAATAGTTTAGTCGTTTTGTTGTTTTGTTGTTTAGTCGTTTGGGATTCCAAATCTCCCAATTTGATGGCTTGTGTCCAATAATCCACAGCCTTATCAATTTCTCCAATCTTAGAATAAATATCTCCTGCATGGGAATAAATGTCTTCATGCGTCTGCAACGTATCAAGATTAGCAAGAGCCTTGTCAATATATATTCGTGCTTCGGTGTATTTCTGTTCCATAAACAGCACCCAGGCGTATGTATCTAAATAGGTCGCATTGTTGGGCTCTTTCACGATAGTCTTGTAACTCATCTCCTCCGCTTTGTCGAGTTCTCTGTTGTCGAGACTCAGATAATAGGCATAGTTGTTCAGGCATCCTATGTTGTCGGCTTTCCATTGCAGACAGGAGTCGTATGCATTGAATGCATCCTCCTTTCTGTTGGTTTGGAAATAGAGATCTCCCAAAATAGCATAAAAATCAGACACTATTTCTGGATTACTGCTTTCGCTGATAGTGCTTATGCCACGTTGGAACACATCTATCGACTTGTCGTTTTCCTTTTTCTGCATGTGAGCCAGTCCCTGATAGTAATAAAAAGCCAGTTCGTCGGGATTATACTGCCGAGCAGGGGTACATATTCTGATTACCTCATCATAATCCTGCTCCTCCCAAGCATACAGCACTAATTTTATTCTTGCACTTGCATTGTCGGGTTCTATTTCAACAATTTTCCTGAACACAGCCAAGACGGAATCTCTGTCCATCTTCTTTGCCTCCATGTAATAGCCCTGCATCATCATTATTGTGACATCCTGTTCATCGTCAGTCTGAACAGAGCGGAATACTCTCAGCATTTGCAGACTGTCACCGCCAGCCTTTTCATTATCGGCTATTGCCAGCCTCAGCAAATATGCTTTCACATCAGGCTTCACAGCTTTGTTCCTCAGCATAGTCTTAGCCATCTCTTCACTTTTCAAAGTATCTTGTTTTACAAGATAATATTGATAAAGCGACAACTGTGCCGAGATGTTGTCAGGCTCCTGACTTAAAACATTCTGATAAATCTCCAAAGCCTTATCATACTGGTCGTGCTGCTGATAGAAATCACCCATAGCAACAGTGTAGTTCAAATCGTTGGCATGAGTATTTGCTAAATCCCGAAGGACTTCCAAGGCTTTCTCATCGTCTTTCTGTGCCAAGTAGATACGATACTTAGTCATTGAAATAGTCTCGCTTTTACCCTCAAGTGTTTCGAGCCTGTTCAAAGCCCAAATAGCCTTATCATATTTTTCAGCAGTCGAAGCCAGACTTATAATAGTGTTGAGAATGTCACCACGTTCATGGTCGTTTGCATAGATGTCTTCGTAGGCTTGTATAGCCTTATCGTATTCTTTGTTCTGAATACAATATTCCGCCACCATTTCCTTATAGTAATCGTTTTTAGGGTCGAGTTCCGAAGCCTTTTCCATATAGGCCCTGGCACGTTTCATGTCTTTCAGATTAAGGTAGTATTTCGACAATAGAAACTTGATTTCAGAAGCATTTGGATTCAGACTTTCACAATGCTGCAGTAAGTCGAATGCCCCTGCAAAATTACCCTTTTCCTGTTGGCGTGATGCTTCTAAAAACAGATATTGAAAATGCTCCTTAGTTGTTTGGTTAACTCCAGCAGCTAAAATCCAATAGCAAATAGCAAAAGTCAATAATATAATACGCAAAAACATATTTGGTGGTTTGGTTATCGGTTGTGGGTTATCGGTTATGGGTAGTAGGGGTTCGTTATCGTCATCGTTATCGTAGCGAAGCGTATCGTTTTCGTTATCCTAAATCCCCGTATGTCCGAATCCACCAGAACCTCGTTCGGTTTCATCAAGCACATCCACATTTTCAAATTCTGCTTGTTCATAACGGGCAATCACCATCTGGGCAATTCGCTCTCCATCTTCCACAACAAAGTCTTCATTGCTGAGGTTTATAAGCACTACGCAAATTTCACCACGATAGTCGGCATCTATTGTGCCTGGAGCATTTACTATCGAGATACCTTTTTTTATAGCCAGACCACTACGCGGACGGACTTGTGCTTCATATCCTTCTGGCAAAGCAATATACAATCCTGTTGGGATAAGTGCTCTTTCTAATGGTCGCAAGGTGACTGGAGAGGCAAGGTTTGCCCTCAAATCCATACCAGCACTTTGCTTGGTAGCATACTCTGGAAGAGCATGCCTGCTCTTGTTTATTATTTTAATTTTCATCATATTACTATATTCAACGTGCAAAAATATAAAAAAAGGTTAGAGGTTAGAGGTTAGAGGTTAGAGTTTTAACCTTTTTTACTAAATGGGCTTAATTATTAATTATTAATTTTTAATTTTTATAAAAAATCTTAAAACCCTCAACCCTCAACCCTCAACCCTCAACCTTTTTTCTTACTTTTGCAAAAAGTTTTAAGACAATGAAAACAGTTTCAATCTTATTGCCTGCCTACAACGAAGAAGAATCTTTCCCTCTCATAAAAGCAAATATGGAGGCTGTGGTCAAGGCAAACCCAAACTACAACTGGGAATTTCTACTCATCAATGATGGTAGCACAGACCATACATTACAGCAGATGATAAAATTACATAATCAGGATGCCAGATTCAATTACATCGACCTCTCACGCAATTTTGGCAAGGAGGTTGCCATGATGGCTGGATTCGACTATGCAACAGGCGATGGCGTAATAATCATGGATGCCGATATGCAGCACCCCATCGACGTCATTCCCGAAATGCTCAAATATTGGGAAGAAGGTTACGACGATATTTATGCACAGCGCGGAACTTCCAATGAGACTTGGTTTAAGAAAAAAACCTCAAAAATGTACTACCGACTGCTGCAGAACCTGACATCAATACCTATCCAAAAAGATACTGGTGACTTCCGGCTGTTAGACAGATCGTGCATAGAAGCATTAAAACAGATGCGAGAATCGGAAAGAAACACTAAGGGACTATACAGCTGGATTGGATTCAGGAAAAAAGGAATATTCTACAATCAAAAAGAGCGCATTGTAGGAAAATCCAAATGGAACGTATTATCATTGTTAAATCTTGCTATGAATGGACTCACCTCCTACACCACAGCACCATTGCGCATAGCATCAATATTAGGTCTGGTGGTTTCAATCATTGCCTTTCTTTATCTTATCTACATCATAGTTACAACAATGGTATTCGGCGAACCAATTCAAGGCTATCCCACAATTATGGTAACCATCCTCTTCTTAGGAGGCATACAACTGATTGCAATTGGCATCATTGGTGAATACCTTGGACGTGTGTTCAAAGAAGTGAAAAACAGGCCAGGCTATTTTGTCCGTTCAGCCTCTCAACCGAATTACTCTGACTCTGACTCAAAATCGAAAAATCGAAAAATCGAAATAAATCGCCAAACGACCAAATAATGGACGAGCAGCAAAGAAATCTGGCAGAACGCGAATATGCCAAGAAAAAATTACCACAATGGACCGACATTGATGGCATAATCTATCCTCGCCACATTTCATTAGAACAATGCTCATCTGAACAGACAGCCAAATACAAAAGTCAGCTATTGTCCGCCAAAACGACAAACCTCAACGTTTGTGCAAACCGAGAGCAATTGAGTTCACTCAAATTGCCGAGGTGTAGCCAAACGAAGAGACGAAGTCTCAATACATTCGTGGATCTGACTGGTGGATTTGGTGTGGATTGCTACTACATAGGCAAAAATTTCAAATCTGCCTTCTACATAGAACAAAATCCTGACCTCTGCGAAACTGTAAAACATAATTACAAACTGTTAGATTTCAGCCAATGCACCGTCATTTGCCAAGATGCTACAAACTATCTTGCACAAATGCCGCAAGCCGACGTAATCTACATCGACCCCGCAAGGAGAGACGGTAACGGCAAGCGCACTTACAACATTTGCGACTGCACACCCGACGTAACCAAAATCAACGACCTGTTGCTACAGAAAGCCGATAAAGTGATGATAAAACTTTCGCCTATGTTCGACTGGCACAAGGCGGTAAAAGTTTTGCATGGAGTTACAGAAGTCCATATTGTCTCCGTCAGAAATGAATGTAAAGAACTATTGATAATTCTTGAAAAAGAACAAAAGCCGCTGAAATTGTTCTGTATTAATGATGACTCGACATTTATAGTTGATAACGATGGTTCGACAAGCTCACCACAAGTTAACACTGACTCTGACACTGACTCTGACACATTCCAATACCTCTATGAGCCAAATGCCTCCATTATGAAATCGGGCTGTTTCAGAGAGTTGGCTTTGCGGTTCGGGATTATGGAAATAAGTGCAAGTTCACACCTGTTTCTATCCGATAGACAACTTAAAGATTTTCCAGGCAGAAGTTTTCAAATACTATCGGTTTCATCGATGAATAAAAAAGCCTTGAAAGAAAAAGTTTCTGTGCTGAAAAATGCAAATATCACCACACGTAATTTCCCAATAAATGCTAATCAGTTGCGTAAAAAACTAAAACTGGCAGAAGGAGGCGACACCTACATCTTCGCCACAACCACCCAACAAAAGGAGCATCTGTTATTCATATGTAAAAAAGATAACTGACAAGAGGATGAAGCCTGATGCCAGGGACAATCTTAATCATCCCATTACCTTCAAGCGCAACAAGTTGCTCTACGTATTCTTTTCGTTCAAAAAACACCATTCTACTGAATATTTCTGTAATATGTTACAGATTTCCGCTGCAAAAGTACAACTTTTTCCCGACACGGAAGATGTTTTCAGGAACTTTCTTTACACATTAACAATTCTTGACCAATATGTGTAAAAAGTTAAAAATGGTTGAATTACATTGAGTTAGAGGATTTTTTGTATTTTTGCACGGATTTTATAAATTAGATAGACTCTATCTGCGTACGAATATGAACCTACCTGATACCAACCACCCCATGACATTGCAGACAATTTTTAATGGCAAGCAATATAATACCCTAAATATCAATAATTTAGGGGGGAGGGGTATTACGCAACGTATAATCCTTTCTCATTTCTTAAATGCAATCTGTTCAGATGCTCCGCAAGGGCACCTGACGTATTTGTCGTGTCCTCTCGTCAAAGTGTCAGAAGATGAAGGGAGAGATTTTATATATTAGCTAAAATTCAAAAGTAATATTGATATCACTAAAATTCAAGAAGAAATGAAACAAATCAAACACATGATTCTGCTTTGTCTGTTCTGTCTGACAGGCATGGCTGCGCAGGCACAAACAGGTCCTGCAAACACCGAGATTTGGTACACTGCAACGAGCGAGGTTACTCCTACCAATATTTTAGGAACCGATGATGCAGCCCTCACCGTTACAAGTAACAACTATGATGAATCAACAGGCATTTGGAAAATTACCTTCAGTGGCGATGTCATCACCATTGGGGAGAATGCGTTCAAAGGAAGCAAAGTCTTGTCTTCCATCACTATCCCTGCATCTGATACAAGCATTGAAAATAGCGCATTCTACCAGTGCTACGATTCTAGCAAAAAAACCGGTTTGACCACAGTCACATTTGCGGAGGACAGCAAGTTGGGAACTATCGGAGAACAGGCGTTCTACGGATGCAAAGTCTTGTCTTCTATCACCATCCCTGCATCTGTTACAAGCATTGGATTGCAAGTATTCCAGAACTGTTCCGTACTTGAATCAATAAGCGTAGATGACGGAAATACCGTTTCAGCAGCCCTGATGGTTGCAACGCTATCATCGAAACGGCAACGAATACGCTGATTCAAGGATGTAAAAGTACCGTCATTCCTGAAAGTGTCGAAATTATTGGAGAGTCTGCATTCTATGGGATTTCCACATTGGAATCTATCGCCATCCCTGCATCCGTTACAAGCATTGGAACGAAAGCATTCTACGGGTGCTCAAAACTGGCCACAGTCGCATTTGCAGAGGGCAGCAAGTTGGAGACTATCGGAAAGAATGCGTTCACCAGATGCACAGTCTTGTCTTCTATTACCATCCCTGCAAACGTTACAAGCATTGGAGTGCAAGCATTCTGGAACTGCTCAGAACTGGCCACAGTCACATTTGCGGAGGGCAGCAAGTTGGAGACTATCGGAGAGAATGCGTTCAACGGATGCAGCGCCTTGTCTTCTATCACCATCCCTGCATCCGTTAAAAGCATTGGAGATGATGAATTCTCCCAGTGCTCAAAACTGGCCACAGTCGCATTTGCAGAGGGCAGCAAGTTGGAGACTATCGTAAGTTATGCGTTCAACGGATGCAGCGCCTTGTCTTCTATCTCCATCCCAGCATCCGTTACAAGCATTGGAAATGGTGCATTCAGCGGGTGCTCTGGTATTGAATCTGTTACATTGAACTGGACAGAAGCAGACAAAATTGTCACAATTACGAATGCCGCCCTTCAATTACAAACAGGTTCGACTCTCTTAGTTCCTGCCGGAACGGAGGACCTGT
>JAZLKO010000098.1:0-67791 GCA_045597685.1 Prevotella sp. | reverse complement strand
TATCTAACTGTTTGATTTACCCTGCAAATATACAACTTTTATTCCAGATAAACAAATAATCAGACTACTATTTGAGAGTGATAAACAAATATTAACAATAAACTGTCCGATTTTTTAAAGTGGACTCAGTAAATCAAGATATGAATTTATCTGCAAACCTATTACATTTCATAGCTTTTGCTGTTATTGCTGTAGTGGCATATAGGTTTAACCCTATGAAAGTGCGGAAGTACATGCTATTAGGGTTTAATTTGGCGTTCTACTATCTATGTAGTCCAAAGTATTTAATCGTCATGCTATTTGCTGGTCTTTGGTCTTACTTTTGTGGAAAGAAGATAGATACTGCAAGCAATAGGAAAAGTGCTGCATTAATGGGTATAATTCCCTTGGTTGCTCTGTTATGTGCGTTCAAATATTGGATGCCTATAGAGATACTCCTTGGTGGCATAGGGGGGGGGTAAAATTATATATTTGATTTTGCCAATAGGCATGTCCTATTACATTCTTAAGTCCATATCTTATCTTGCTGACATTTATTACAAAAAGATTTATTCGGAGAAGGATGTTGTCGCTTTTTTGGCATACGTCACTTTCTTTGCTCAGATTATCGCCGGTCCTATACAACGCTATAAAGAGTGGTATAAAAACATGAATGCAAAACCATCAGTAGGGATTGCTTCTGGATATTACTACATCGTGATAGGATTATTCATGAAAGTGGTTATCGCAAACAGGCTGTCATCGTATGTAACAGGCACATTCGCCGACCCTTCGGCAATGAGTGGTTTGCAATTGTGGCTTGGCTTTTTTCTGTATGCTTTCTATATATTTTTCGATTTTGCGGGCTATTCAAACATCGCAGTTGGTGTGACTCAGTTGTTCGGAATAGATTGTGTAAAGAACTTCAAACGTCCATATCTTGCGGTAAATATAAAAGACTTCTGGTCACGTTGGCATATTTCACTCTCTACTTGGTTGCGTGATTACATATACATTCCATTGGGAGGCAATCGTAAAGGAAAAGTAAGAAAGGTGATAAACGTAATGATAACTTTCCTTATTAGTGGTATGTGGCATGGTTCGACTTTGAACTTTATTGTATGGGGAGGTTACCACGGTATCTTCAATACGATATATGGTGGTAAGATACAGCAGACTGGCAAGTTTAAGCACTTTGCCAATATAGTATTGACATTCCTCGTGGTATCGTGCGGCTGGGTGTTTTTTGCAACTGAGACCCTTGGCGATTCTGTCGAGTATTTCAAGGGGATGTTCACAAGGGTGTCGTTTGACATGGCCTCAATACAATCCGCAATCTTGCCGTTTACTGGTGATAACACTTGTTTGGCATTCTTCCTTGTTGCAGTGACCTTTATAGCCGTTTATATACTGAAAGAGTTGAATGACGAGTTTAGAATTGTGAGCCCTAATGTTGTCACTTCTTTTTTATGGCAGGTTTTCATTCTGAGTAGTGTTATCCTGTTCGGTTCGTTTGGCGCCACATCTTTTATTTATGCAGGTTTTTGATTGAAGGTTATGAAGATAATTTTGTTAATAGTGACTACATCTTTGGTCGTGGTATTTCTCTTTGTTATAGGTAAATACCAGTTTTTTAATGTTGCAATGACTCATGCTAATTATGGCATGCGTGCAATCTGCAATGAAAAGGAAATAAAATCACTATACATAGGTTCATCAATGTTTCGATTAGGTATTAATGTAGTAGAGATAGATTCATCAGCATATTTGTTGTCTTATAATGGGAATCAGCCTATTGCAGAAGAATTATGTTTGAAATATATGTTTGAGAAAGGAGCTAATATAAAAAGGTTGGTTGTTGACATGTATCCCTATTCTGCAGCAAACACACCAGATATTAGTGATATCAACATACTTCAAGATGGTGACATCAGCTTTACTTTTGATGTCTATGATGCAATGAAGAATCATAAAGATTTCTCGTATCTTCTCAAGATGCTGTTAAATGGAGCTAATGAGGTGCTTGTTACATGGCCAGTAACACATGGTATGATAAACAGCAGATACTTTAGAGGCTCATTTACCACCATCCTTCTTGGTGCGACAAAAGAGAAACTTAATGCAGTAGAACTAAATTTTGAAGGCAAAGATACTTTACAGCCATTGCAGATGGATGCGCTTGATAGGATTATAAAACTATGCATGGAAAAAGAAATCGAAGTCGTATTTGTAGAAACACCTAAATATTATCGTGTTCATGCAGATCATGCGTACAATAAAATGATGAAGGATTACTATGACTTCTTAAATAAGAGAAATGTCAAAACCATATTATGTGACAAAACGATGGAAAATCTTGGCTTAGATAGCGAATATCACAACCATATTGCATATAGTTTTGATAATAATGATGCGTCAAATTTTTCCGATTTGATTCATATGTCGGGCAAAGGTCGCGATGAATTTTCAAGACAGTTAGGCTTGCTGCTTGAAAACATAAAATTCGCCTCTCATACGCAAAGTATGGGCTTAAACTTAGGCTTAAAACTTATATAAACAATACAACATTCCTAATTCCTCTAAGCTCTAAGCTCTCAGCTTAAAACTTTCTTGTACGTCCTTTGGGAAATGTTCTATTGCATATCTCAATGCAGTACGAGGCATTGTCTTATGTCGTTTGTACAAATAATCCTTCAATAGATTCTCATCCCTCTTTCCGACTTCACGCAACATCCAGCCTACGGATTTCTGTATCAAATCATGAGAGTGAAGCAACAATATGTCGGCAATACGAATACAATCATCTAATTCTCCATGCCGCACAAACTGCATACAACTGACCATTGCAATACGTTGTTCCCAGATAGTCTTGCCGTTACGAGCCAAGTCGTAAAGTATCTGCCGTTCCTTATCCAATAGCCAAGTACCAAGAATTTCATAGCACGATAAATCCACCAAATCCCAATTATTAATAAATTGTGTGTGGGAAAGATAGAAATCAACACATTGCTTTTGCAAAACTTCATCCTTTCGTGCATGCTTGAAAATTTGCACAAGAATCAGCAACGCACAAAGCCGAATTTCATGATAAGGTGAAGCAATCAGCGGTTCTAGGTCATTCAGACAACATTTTTTCCAATAAGCCTTCACCACAGCTCTTGTCTGCGGCACTTTTATTCCTAAAAACTTGTCACCTTCACCATATTCACCCTTGCCAGTCTTGAAGAAACGCATCAGATTCACAGATTGTTCCTCATTTCTCAAACTCAGCATTATAGATTCTATCTCATCACTCATAATTTGTCGTTTGGTCAAGGTTTATAGAACTCACGTTCAAATATTTCAACAGCCGAATCCACCATTTTCAGGCATGGACGTTGGCGATAATATTCCGCAGTGCGTTTGTCGGGCTGGTCTGTTATTGCTGCATCTTTGCGCAGATTAAGCAATTCACTGCATTTGATGCTCCCATTCATCTCACGGAACAGCCTCGCCAGTTCCTGAACAGAATGATAATTTTTTTGCTTGCTTTCCGTATCATTTGGATTCGTCTGTCCTGTTTCCAATCCAACGAGCATTGCAGCTCCGCACAATGCCCCACACGTTTCACGCATCCTGCCTATTCCACCGCCAAACGATGCTGACAGTTTCAATGCCTGTTCCCTGTCGATACCGTATTCTTCTGCAAAAGCGCAGAATACCGATTGTGAACAATTGTAGCCTTGGAGAAACAATTCTCGTGCTTTTCCTTTATGATTTAGTTCCATATTATTCATTTTTCAGGGTAAAACGATTTATGAGCCGTTCCATGGCTTGTATTACTATGCGTCCACGATAGAGTTCAAGCAAATTTTGCTCTTGTAGCCTGTTTAGTGCCACTGAAACATTCAATCGTGAATCATTCAACTCATGCGCTAACTGGTTCATTTTTATTTTCAGTTCTTTTCTGCCAGACGGACGGAGACAATGCAAAACTATAAAATCAATAATCCGTTGTTCCACATCAGCCGACTGATGCCTCCATGCCAAGGATGATAACTTCTGCACATTTGTGGCAAACTGATTTATGATATTTATTCTGACGATAGGATAACGTTCCAAAAAACGAAGCACTTCCGTTTTATCGAGTGTCATTAGGCTAACGTCTGTCGCAGCAATATAATCTCGTGTGAAATACTGGCTGTGACCAAACAGCGATTCTGACTGGAAAATCAATGGTGCCGACAAATCTTCCGACAGCACATAACCGTAATCGTCGGAACTACGGACGCAAGTAACCTTGCCTTGCAAGAGAAAATGCAGATTGTTGCATTCTTCACCATTCCTGACTATGACTTTGCCACGCTCACATTTGTGGAAATAAAACTTTGTTTTTTCCACCATATCCGCAAGATCCATCTTTCCCAGTCCATGAAAGACTGGAAAATCAAGAATTTTGTCGTATATTATCTGTAAAGCCATTTACTTTAAACTTTGTGAAAAGTGGAGTTAAGGAGTTAAGACATGAACCTTGCGGCATTGCCAAAAATCAGCGTCAGAGTCAGTAGTCAGAGTCATCGTTGTACTATTTTCGATTTCAGCCAAGGAGAATACCACACAGCATTTTCTCCTTTTTCATCCGCATAGATGAAATATGCCTGCAACTCTGAATGATGTTTCAGGAATTGCTTTGACTTTTCAAGTCCCATCACCATAAACGATGTTGCGTATGCATCGGCAGTGGCACAATCCTCAGCAAACACCGTTGCCGATAGTAAGGAGTGCAACACTGGCCGCCCTGTCTTTGGGTCGATTGTGTGAGCATATTTCTTTCCGTCTTTGTAATAGAAATTACGATAATTGCCCGATGTTGCCATGTTTACGTTGGTAACATTTAGGACCGTCTGCAATTCTGTTTTCACATTTAGAGTGTCATCAGTAGGCTTTGTAACCCCTACCCTCCAAGGCACTCGTGCTTCATTATTACCTCTTGAAACTATTTCGCCACCTATTTCGACCATAAAATTTTCTATCCCATGAGATGTAAGCAATTTTGCTACCACATCACTGCCATAGCCCTTGGCAATAGCACTGCAATCGAGCATTAGTCGCTTGTCGGCTTTTACTATTCTATTGCCTTGAATACGCACTTTCTGATAACCCACAAAATGCATAATTGAATCAATGGAAGTCTGTTTGTCACTACCGTCAATAGCGTTTTTAAGTCCAAACCCCCAAAGATTCACCAGTGGAGCCACCGTGATATCAAAATTGCCTTCAGTTGCTTCCGACACCTTTTGGGATTTTTCAAAGACATTGCGAAACATTGGTGAGATTTCCATGCTTTCATTCTTGTTTATCCTTGAAATAACGGAAGTATCATTAAACATTGACAATGCAGCATCCACCTCATTCAGACAAGCCAGAATCTCATTGTCAAGCGGTTTGTCGTATTGGTAGATAATATTGTAAAAAGTACCAAAGATAAAGCCTTGAGAATGCTGATAGGGTGTCTCTTTCTGATGGCGGATGATAGCAATAGAACCAACTATCAGAAACAAGAGAAAAACAACCTGAAAAATCAGTCTGCCTTTGCTGTGTGTTTTTTCTTCCATAAGTCTGATGACAATTGCAATCCTACATTAAACATTGCCATTATGCGCGAATTTGTATAAGTACCATAGCCTGGAACGTACCACACTTTATCTTGTATGCCTTCCTTCGATTTCAGACGATGCTTGTAGCGCACCGACCACTCTAACCGCAACGGTCCCCAGATTCTTGTTCCAAGCGACAAGACCGCCTCAATCCAATGCATGTTAGCCTTTTCGTTTTCCACTCTGAAATCGTAAGGAGTTTGCCAGACAGGGTCGATAGACTGGCTATTGATATTTACCTTATACGATGTAAACGCATATCGCAAACCTATAAGAATCTTATGGTCGGCATGTTTCTGCTTGCTAATGTTATAATCACATCCAAATTTGAAATATGGAGCACTCGTGTCATAGTGCACACCTGTCACGTCATCATCATGATTAGCCTTTCCCAAACCAATTTCAATGGTTGGAAAATACTTATCCTGATAGTTGTACCTTATTCCCGCTTCATATTGGCCATAGTCGGAGAATAGTTTTTCTGCCAGCCCCACAAGGTCGAACCATGCAGTCAGGTCAATGGCAGCAGGTTTTATACTGTCGGGCAACTCAGATGCATTTTTATCGTCCTGAGCCATACAGCAACAAGATGCAATCATGCAAAACAGCAGACTACTTAATGCTCTTAAAATAAATGTAAAAATTATCTTTCGGTACATAATTCACGGTCTTGTTGGCAATTACAATCGAATCAATTCCGTTGTGTGTGAGCTTTACGTCTGTAATCTCATGGAAATAATTGGGGCTGCAATCCACCGATTCAAAATGCGGCGTATTAGTCTTATACACCCATACAGTGTCAAGCAGTAAAGTCTGTTTTGTTGTCTGTCTAAGGAAACACAATACATCCACATCGTTCACATAGCTCATCGGCAGAGAAAAGGTTGTTGTCCTGACGCTACGATTTAGCAGCACCGTATCGCCCAGTTCTGCCACCTGACGCGGAGTCCAGACATACAACGTATCTTTCAATGTATCGGGTTTGAGTTCAGCATTCTTCAACACATAGTTTGTATATACCGTATTGTTAAGTGGACAGTCGATGCTGCTGCACGCTGTCACCAAGCAGCTCAACAGCAACAATGCCAAACACAACGTTTTTTGTTTTCTTTTATGCAACATGATTAATTCAATTCCGATGCAAAGATAATAAAAAGGTCTTACGATTTTATAGTTTTACGTTTCTGCAGTTAAGGTTTTAAGTTTTTTTAGCGGATTTTCATTATTTCCGTAACTTTATGACATTTATGACTTGCAAGTATTTAACCATTTTGCGCTCGAATGGGAATGCGCAGGAGAGACGTTACCAGTTACGCTGGTGTGTAAGCATTCAGCCGTTTTTTTTACTTTATCGAACGCTATACCACCAAACGACCAACTTGATTTAAGTTAATAAATTCGAATGTGTGCGTACACAAAAAATGAAGAATGAAATTTGCAAATAATCTTTATCTATTTCTTAAAATTTTTTGTGTATTTTTGCAACCACTAAATCCTTCGACAAGCTCAGGACAAGCTAACCAAACAACAAATTAATATTAACTTGAAACAATGAACAGATTATTTTTATTTTGTATCGGTATGATTGCATTTGCTGCAACTGCTTTTGCCGCTGGTTCTACAACAAGTAAACCTGACAAGAATTTCTATGTATTCCTTTGCTTCGGACAAAGCAATATGGAAGGTGCCGCACGTCCTGAAGAACAGGATTATGTGGGCATTAGTGACCGATTCCTGAGTCTTACTCCTTGCGAGACTACTCCTGAAAAGGCTGAATGGCATAAGGCTTATCCACCATTGTGCAGAAAGCAGAATGGTATGACGCCTGTGGATTATTTCGGAAGGACTCTGATTGACAACTTGCCCGACAATGTGCGCGTGGGGGTGATAAACGTAGCTATTGGTGGCTGCAAGATTGAGGCTTTCATGCAGGAGCATGTGGCTGAAGAGGTAAAAAATGCTCCTCCTGCTTGGCAGAGAGCAATGTTCAAGGCTTACGATGACGACCCATACGCCTATTTGCTGCGATTGGCAAAAAGAGCACAGAAAGACGGTGTGATAAAAGGCATTTTGCTGCATCAAGGCGAATCGAACACCGGACAGAAAGACTGGCCAATGAAGGTGAACACCGTCTATGAACGGCTGCTCAAGGATTTGGGACTGAAGGCTAAGAATGTGCCTCTGATTGCTGGCGAGGTGGTGATTGCTGGAGGAAAGGGGCTGTGCATTGCAATGAACCCAATCATTGATGAACTGCCTAAGACAATAAAAACTGCTCATGTGGCAAAGGCTGACGGACTGACTAATGGTCCTGACAATCTGCATTTCGATGCAAAAGGCTACCGCGAATTAGGACAGAGATACGCCAAACTGATGTTGCCGCTATTGGGAGTGAAAAATCCTGTGATAAAACCTCTGACTGCTATGAAACCTGATTACAACAAAGCACGATTCACGGATTTCACTTATACCGACGAGGACAAGAAGCCTGAGTATAATGCTGAAACCCACTATCTGAACCCCATACTGCCTGGATGTGCTCCAGACCCTTCAATAACCCGCAAGGGCGATGACTACTATTTGGCAAACAGTTCGTTCAGTTACTATCCTGGTGTACCAGTATGGCACAGCAAGGACCTGATAAACTGGGATTTTACAGGCTATGCCCTCTCCCGCCCTTCTCAGTTGAATTTGCCTGACGGACTGGCTCTGTCGGCTGGCGTTTATGCTCCAGACATAAAATACAATCCTTACAACGACACCTTCTATCTTATTGTTACAGCCATAGGTTCGACTGCTGCTGGCGGTGGCAACATAGTGGTGAAAACAAAAGATCCGCGGAAAGGTTGGAGCGACCCGATAAAGGTTGACGTTCCAGGCATCGACCCATCGTTCTTCTTTACGGAAGATGGCAAGGCTTACATAGTGAACAATCAAGATCCAAAGACTCCTGCCGAATATGATGGTCACAGGGCTATCGGACTGAGAGAATACGACCTCAATACTGACAAGGTAATCGGAACCGATATTCAGATTATAGATAAAGGTGTGCATCCTGAAGACAAACCTATTTGGATAGAAGGTCCACATTTGTATAAGATTAATGGCAAGTATTATTTGATGGCTGCTGAAGGTGGTACGGGTGACGACCACAGCGAAGTGGTGTTTGTAAGCGATGATGTAAAAGGTCCTTACAAACCTTGTGCCATCAACCCTATCCTAACACAGCGCACCCTGCCAAAAGACAGAAAGAATCCTATCACGGCTGCCGGTCATGCTGACTTGTTCCAAACACAGAATGGTGACTGGTGGGCTGTGTTCCTTTCCATCCTACCATACGAATATGGCGACAAGGCAATTTGCAACACAGGACGTTCGACTATGCTTGTACCTGCAAAATGGCTGACGGAAGAAAACCAACCTCTGATTTGGCCTGAAAAGGAAGAACTGCCTTACGTTGTGGAAAAACCAAAGATTGACAATGCACAATGCACAACGCACAATGCACAATGTGACATCCACGACACTTTCACCTCGTTGGATCCTATGTGGATTCAGTTGCGCACTCCGAAAACTTCATGGTATCGCATTGCCGAAGGTCACGACATAGTTGCCAACAGCATGGAGGTGGAAGCGCGTCCGATAAGCATCTACGAAGAGAAAAATCCTTCTTACCTATGCCGCTGGATAAAGAACTTCAACTTCACCAGTACGCTGACAATGGACTTCACTCCACAGAGCGAGGAAGAACTGGCTGGTATGGTGGTGTATCAGAAGGAGACCAATAACTATGTTATCGGGAAAACCCTGCGCGATGGCAAGCCTGTGATTGTGCTCTACAAGGCTGTAGGCAAATGGGGCGGCGGCATGGACAAGACGGAAGTTGCTTGCGTACCTGCTGCTGACGGACTGGCTGTGTTTAAGGTCGTGGCAAGAGGTGCTGACTATCAGTTCTACTACAACGATACACCAGTAGGTGGCGTTCAGGACGGTCGCATCCTCTCGACAGAACTTGCTGGCGGATTCACTGGCGCAACCATCGGTATGTATGCAACATGCAAAAAATAATCATTAGTCCAAATAAAAACTATATTAACATGAAAAAACTTATTATTTCAGCTATGGCTCTGACATTCGGGCTTAGCAGCTATGCACAGATTAAGGAAGATTTCGTTCCTTCAGAAATGAACCAACCAGGACAGGAATATCCTATGGTTAACTCACAAGGTTATGTACGCTTTAAAATCAAAGCTCCAGATGCTAAGGCGGTAAGTGTGAGCCTTGGTCTCGGTGGCGCAAAAGGCGGTACTGACCTTACTAAAAACGAAGATGGCTACTGGACAGGCACAACAGCCGGTCCGATGGACGAAGGTTTCCACTACTATCATGTAACCATCGACGGTGGTGTGTTCAACGACCCAGGCGCTAACAACTATTACGGTTCTTGCCGTTGGGAAAGTGGTATTGAGATACCAGCTCACGATAAGGACTTCTATGCTTTGAAGGATGTTCCTCACGGAAATGTTCAACAGGTGCTGTTCAAATCGCCAAGTACTAACTGCTACCGCAGAGCTTTTGTCTATACTCCACCAATGTATTATGAAAACAAATCAGAGAAATACCCTGTTCTGTATCTGCAACATGGCTGGGGTGAGGATGAAACAGCATGGTCGAACCAGGGACATGCCAACCTGATTGCTGACAACCTGATAGCAGAAGGCAAAATCAAGCCTGTGATAATCGTAATGACTTACGGTATGACCAACGAAGTTAAATTCGGTGGACTGAACACTTTCGACTGGTCTATCTTCCAGAGAGTGCTTGTTGACGAACTTGTACCTTACGTTGATTCTCATTTCAGGACAAAGGCCGACAGAGCTAACCGTGCAATGGCTGGTCTTTCAATGGGTGGTATGGAAACAAGAAACATCACTCTTGCACGTCCAGAGGTGTTCGGTCACTGGGGACTTCTCAGTGGTGGACAGTATGACCCAAAAGACTTTGAGAAGATGGACAAGAAACTCATCCCTGCTACAATATTCATGAGCTGCGGCAGCAAGGAAATGCCAGACAGACTGAAGACAGCTGCAACATCACTCAAGGCTACTGGCTACAATGCCCATTCATACATTTCAGAAGGTACTGCTCACGAATTCCTTACTTGGCGTCGCAGTCTGCATGAAATGTTGCCTTTATTCTTTAAATAATGAATTTGGCGGTTTAGCTTGTCCTGAGCTTGTTGAAGGATTTAGTGGTTAAGTGGTTTAGATTTTAGTTAGGATAAAAAATCCTTAACCTCTAACCACTAACCTCTAACCCTAAAAAGATTGGGTGACATGCTTTCATATTAATCGCTTATGAAAAGAATTGCATTTTTTGCTATTTGCCTTGCAATGAGCATTGGCGGCTACGCACAAGACCCTGTTGTGCAGACAAAATATACGGCTGACCCTGCACCGATGGTGTATAATGATACTGTGTATCTTTACACCACTCACGATGAGGACGATGCCGACAATTTCAAAATGTATGACTGGTTGCTATACACGTCAACCGATATGGTGAACTGGACTGACCATGGTGCTGTGGCTTCGCTGAAGGATTTTAAATGGATTGATAAGACAAACGGTGCATGGGCAGAACAGGTCGTTGAACGCAACGGAAAATTCTATATGTATTGCCCTATTCATGGCAATGGCATAGGAGTGCTGGTTGCCGACTCACCTTATGGTCCGTTTAAAGACCCTTTAGGTCATGCTCTTGTGTGGCAGAAAGAACATTGGAACGATATCGACCCAACTGTATTTATCGATGATGACGGACAGGCTTACATGTATTGGGGCAATCCTGACCTCTACCACGTCAAACTCAACGAAGACATGATTTCATATAGTGGCGACATAATCAAGCATCCTCATATTGAAGACTATCAAGAAGGACCTTGGTTCTATAAGCGCAACGGACATTATTACCTTGCATTTGCCTCAACCTGCTGTCCTGAAGGAATAGGCTATGCCATGAGCAACAATCCAGAAGGACCTTGGGAATATAAAGGACACATCATGAATCATACCCCCCGTACTCGTGGCAATCATCCTGGAATCATCGACTACAAAGGAAAAAGTTACGTCTTCGGACTGAACTACGATATTCTTCGCATTGAAACTCCTGACCATCATGAGCGCAGGAGCGTTTCTTATGCAGAAATGCATTATAATGCTGATGGCACAATTCAGGAAGTTCCTTACTGGAAAGACAACCATAACAAGCAAGTCGGCACTTTCAATCCTTACCAGCGTGTGCAGGCTGAGACAATGGCTTGGGGATATGGACTGAAGACAAAAGTCATTGATAATCAGATTGTCATCTGCAATGTTGACAATGGTGAAACGCTAATGCTGAAGGGTGTTGACTTCGGGGAAAAAGCAAAATCGCTCTCTGCCAATATGCTCATTAAAAAAGACTGCACTGTGGAGATTCGTCTCGACAACCAGAACGGCACACTCGTTGGATGCCTCAATCTGAAAGCCACAGATAGTTTTGCCGACCAGCAATGCAAAATAAAAGGAGCAAAAGATGTTCACGACCTTTACTTCTGCTTCAAAGGTGAAGGTAAAGACCTACTGGACTTTAACTACTGGCAAATGAAAAAGTAACAAATGTATATGAACAATCTAACCCGAAGCAATCTTACGGCTCTGATGACTATAGTCTTATTGCTATTTTCATCAGTATGTCTTGCCAAATATCCACATGTAACCATTTTATCAGAATCAGCGATAAACGTAAGATATTCCGATGGCAATGCTGAAAAAACCGAGTGGAGTACGGGCAAGGTTGATGTTGCATACAACCCAACGACAGACGTCATCACCTTCAAGGACAAGAATGGCAAGATTTTGCTGCAAACTGTTGGCGATAATGTAAGGAACTCCAACTCACAGACTTTCCTGAATGCTGATGATGAATATCTTTTCGGCACTGGTCAGTTTCAGGATGGCTATCTGAACGTACGTGGATTGACACGCCGACTCACTCAGGTCAATACTCAAATCGCAATTCCTTTCATCTTGTCGAACAAGGGGTATGGACTATTGTGGAACAATGATGGAATGACGGAATTCAATCCTGCAACCAATAAGATGTCGGGCAATGAGATAATCGTTCCCGAGGATGGCGAATATTGCCTATTCATGGACTGCAATGAAAAAATGGCACACCGCTACTATCTGACTGTTGACGGAAAGGTGGTTGTGGATTTTCACAATCTATGGCTACCACCTACCACTTCGGTAAAAATGCACCTTGCAAAAGGCAGTCACAAAATAGAACTAACTAACGAAAAGTGCTCACTCTACTGGCGCAAAATAGACAACACCACAACGTTCAGTTCCCCAACGGGAGAGACTGATTTCACGTTTTTTGCTGGCAAAGCCGATGAGGTGATTGCAGAATACCGTCACCAGACTGGTGAAGTGCCGATGCCTCCAAAATGGGCTTTCGGCTACATCCATTGCCGTGAACGATTCCATTCACAGGCAGAGATTTTAGAAACGGCAAGAGAGTTTAAAAAGCGGGATATTCCTATCAGTGTCATTGTTCAGGATTGGCAGTACTGGGGCAAATCGGGATGGAGTTCCATGCAATTCGACAAGGACGACTACCCTGACCCAAAGGCTATGATTGATAAACTGCACTCCATGGACATCAAGTTCATGCTTTCCGTATGGGCAAAAATTGGACGCGACTCCGACTTAGGGAAACAGATGGCTGACAGCGGATACTACATTGGCGATACTGAATGGATTGACTTTTTCAATCCCAAAGCTGCCGATGCCTACTGCAAGGCTCAACGTGAACGACTGGCTTCGCTCGGTGTGGATGCTTGGTGGCAAGATGCCACAGAACCTGAAAACGATGACCTCGACGGACGAATGGTCAACAATGGTACCATGTCGGGCAACGATGTGAGAAACATATATTCTTATAAGGTAAACGAGAATGTTTCAAAAAGCCTTGACAATCCGTTCATACTCACACGCAGCGCCTCAACAGGAATACAGAAATTCGGCGTTGCTGTCTGGTCGGGCGATGTTGGCAACGACTGGGAAACTCTGCGACGACAGATTGTTGCTGGACTCGGATTGGTATCAACAGGATTGCCTTGGTGGACTTACGATGCTGGTGGATTCTTCCGTCCAGCCGACCAATACACAAACGAGGAATATCAGCAACGCATGATTCGATGGATTCAGACTGCAGTGTTCCTGCCTCTCATGAGGGTGCATGGCTATCAGTCGAACACAGAACCTTGGCAATACAGCAAGGAAACAGAAAAGAGGTTTATTGATGCAATAAAATTGCGATACAAACTATTACCTCTTATCTATCAAATGGCAGAAATGGTTACAAAAGGATACACTCTAATGCGTCCTTTGGTATTTGATTTTCCAGACGACCCTAAAGCATTGCAGCAGCAGACAGAATATATGTTTGGCTCTGCTCTGCTGGTCAATCCTATCCTTGAACAGAATCCTGAAACATGGACAACCTATCTGCCTGACAACAAATACGGCTGGATTGATGTTTGGACAGGGGAAAAGTATGATGGCGGACAGGATGTCACACTGCCTGTAAGTGCCGACCACATTCCTGTTTTTGTGAATGCAATCGGGCTGATGCATTTCAAAGATGATTCTAAAGATACAAAATAACAACACACAAACTATGAAGAAATTGATTTTTAGTTTTTTCTGTGCAACTATTGCCCTGCCTATAGTTGCACAGAATTTTGGCGGATTTCAAATGCCAAAAGTGGAAATGAATTATTCCGAAAAATTTGCCGATGTTGACTATGTTGGCGACAATCAGGTTTACCACAAACTTGATATTTATCTACCTAAAGAGAAAAAGGATAAGTACCCTGTAGTAATCCACATCTATGGCAGTGCATGGTTCAGCAACAACTCAAAGGGCATGGCTGACCTCGGTACTATTTGTCAGGCTTTGCTTGATGCTGGTTATGCTGTGGTAACTCCAAACCATCGTAGCAGTGCGGATGCAAAATTCCCAGCACAAATCAACGACATCAAGGCAGTGGTAAGATTTGTACGTGGCGAAGCTGAGAAATATCACTTCGACACTTCATTCATCGCCACATCGGGATTCTCATCAGGTGGTCATCTGTCGTCACTCACTGCCACATCAGGTGGCATAAAAGAACTTGAAGGCGACTTGGGCAATTACACCAACCTGAGCAGTAGCGTAAATGCAGCTTGCGTGTGGTCGGGACCTATCGACATGTTCCGTATGAACTGTGACGAACCTCGTAAATGGGGCAACACTCCTGAAGAAGCACTTGTGGGTCATAATTATGCCGATGAATACGCCGACCTATTCCGTGCTATCAGTCCAATCACCTACATTGACAAAAACGACCCACCAATGATTATTTTCCACGGTACAGCAGACAATGTCGTACCATATTGCCAGGGACAGGAACTCTACGACGAACTGACAAAGGCTGGCATCAAGTCGGAACTGAACATTGTTCCAGAAGGTGGTCATGGATTCAAGATGTATGCAAAGGAAAACCTGCAAAAAATGGTCAATTTCCTAAATGCCGTAAAACCATAAAATCGTAAAATCGAAAAACCTCAAAACCTCAAAACCTCAAAACCTCAAAACCTCAAAACCTCAAAACCTCAAAACCTCAAAACCTCAAAACCTCAAAACCTCAAAACCTCAAAACCATATTAATATGAAAAAGATTTTTTATGCTATGGCTTTGACATTTGTTTTTTCTTCTCCAAGTATGGCTCAGCGCAACTATTTCAAAGAGTTGGGCTACACACAGAAAGAAATCAACGCAAAGATTCAAGCCGCTTATCATGAAGTCTTCGAAAGCGACCGCCGTGCTTATCACAGTGTTGGCGATGACATGGGCTATGTAGAAGACGTGAAAAACAATGACGTACGAACTGAAGGACAGTCGTATGGTATGATGATTGCCGTACAGCTTAACAAGCAGGATGTCTTCAACCGCATCTGGCGCTGGTCAAAACACTACATGATGCACAAGGAAGGTCCTTCTAAAGGCTTGTTTGCATGGCAGTGCAGACCTGATGGCACTCAGATGGCTAAAGGCTCTGCAAGCGATGGCGAACTTTATTTTGTCACCGACCTTCTGCTGGCTTCACGCCGCTGGGGTAATGATGGCGAAATAAACTATCTCAAAGAAGCTCAGACTCTGCTCAACACGCTGTTCTCAAAGGATGGTACAGATGGTGTCTATAACATCATCAATATGGAGAAAGGTCTGATAAACTTCACTCCCGACAAACGTGGCAACACTTTCACCGACCCTTCTTACCATCTTCCTGCCTTCTATGAGATTTGGGCTGAATCGGCACAGGATGGCCGCGAGGGCATCTATCGCAAATTGGCTGAGAATGCTCGTGCCTATCTGCACAAATGCTGCGACGAGAAGACTGGTATCAATGCCGACAACACCGACTTCGAGGGCAAGGCAACGAGCTTTCCTGGATGGGGCGGCAGACCACCTATGGTTTCTGAATTTCATTTCGATTCATGGCGCGTGCCTATGAACATCGCAATGGACTTTGTGCTTTATGGCAAAGACAGACAGTGGCAGAAAGAATATGCCGACAAGTTCCAAACCACCATGGCAAGCAAGGGCATCACTACCTTCCCTGACCAGTTTGCACAGGATGGCAGTGAACCTAAGTTCATCATGCCTGCTGGTGGCTATCAGAAACTACGCCACTCTATCGGACTCGTCACTACTACTGCCGTATTGAGTCTCGTAACCGACAATCAGTACAGCAAAGACCTCGTGCGCCATCTCTGGAGCATGAAACTTGCTCCTTACAAGGATAAATACTATGATGTTTACTACGATGGTCTGCTTTACATCTTCGGACTCTTGCATCTCAGCGGACAGTATAAGACCACATTCTCCGAACCACAGCTGAGCGACTATTTCACTCTATCCACAGAACCAGAGGCTACTCCTGACAACGATGGGTTCATCCGCCGCTGGACTCTGCTTGAGCCTATCAGCAAACCAAACAGAAGCAATACTCCTTTTGTTGATTCCTATCTGCATAAGGTGTTCTACAAGGAATACTTCCCTAAGCAGTTCACTATTCTTCCAAAAGATGGCGAGATTGTGAAAGCCAATGTGGAAATAGAAGTCAAGACAGATGCTCCGATGGATTTCCGTCGTGCAATGGCTCCACCGCAGATTAAGAACGAAGTGCAGAAACTTGCATGGCACACTCTCGACAGCAAACTCTACAATGTAAAGCTCTTCCGTTTTGCAAGTGGACTCGACAAGCAGGTCTATGGTGTAATCTTCTGGGCAGTAACAGTCATTGATTCTCCTTGCGACATGACCGACCTTCGTCTGGCAGTAGGTTCCAACTCTGCCTCAATGTGGTGGCTCAATGGTGAGGAAACTCTCGTACTCTCTGGCGACAGACGTATGGTTGCCGATGATGCAATGTCACAACGTATCACCCTCAAGAAGGGTCGCAATATTCTGCGTGGTGCAGTCATCAACGGACCAGGTATGAGCGACTTCTGCGTCCGCTTCATTGATGCTAACGGCAAACCTGTCAAAGACATTAAAATTCTGAAAAACTTAAACTTAAAATAGGAGGATAGTCATTATGAAACGAATTTATAAATTATTGTTTGCGTCTTCGTTTGCGTTTTCGTTTTCGTTGATTTGCAATGCCCAGATTGGTGAACCATTCATTCACGACCCTTCTACTATTCAGGAGAGCGACGGAAAATATTTCACATTCGGCACTGGTGGTGGCGGACTCATTTCTGACGATGGCTGGTCATGGCATTCTGGTGGTGTTCGTCCTGGCGGTGGTGCTGCTCCTGATGCAATCAAAATAGGCGACCGCTACCTCATAGCCTATGGTGCTACTGGTGGTGGTCTCGGTGGCGGACACAGAGGCATTATCTACACCATGTGGAACAAAACCCTCGACCCGAAATCACCCGACTTCAAATATTCCGACCCTGTAATGGTGGCATGGTCAGACAATGATGAAGACTGCGATGCTATCGACCCTGGACTTATGCTCGACCCTAACACAGGTCGTCTGTGGATGTCCTATGGCACATACTATGGTTTCATCCGACTTGTGGAACTCGACCCAAAGACAGGCCGACGTGTTCAGGGCAATAAGGCACAGGACATTGCCATCGACTGCGAAGCTTCCGACCTTATGTACAACGATGGCTGGTACTATCTGCTTGGTACTCATGGCACATGCTGCGACGGAGTGAACTCCACTTATAATATTGTTGTAGGACGTTCACGTCAGGTAACAGGTCCATATCTCGACAACTGCGGACGCGATATGCTTAAAGGCGGTGGCAAGATGCTCATTGCTGCTGGTGACCGCAAGACTGGTCCGGGACACTTCGGACGAATGATAATCGACAAAGGTGTGGAAAAAATGTCATACCACTATGAGGCTGACTACGACCGCAGTGGCTACAGTGTGCTCGACATACGTCCGCTGCTGTGGCACAATGGCTGGCCTGTAGCAGGTACAAAACTCAAGGCTGGCAAATACTGGATTGAGTCTGAGCGCAGAGGCTATGCTCTCGAACTGGCTGTCGATTTTGTCCGTCAGGAAGTACAGGGCAACCGTTGGTTCATGCGCGACAACAAAGAACCACTAAAGACTCTGCCTTTACAGACTCTTGATGAGGTAAAAGGCGGTTGGCCAACAGGAAACATTGGAGTACGCATTGGTGACTACATGTTCCGCCCTCATCAGAAATGGCAGATTGAAGCCGTGCCAGAAGCAGGAGGCTATCTTGATGCACCTTATTTCAAGATAATTATAGAAGGCACCAACCGTGCACTTGCAGCCAATGAAAAATGCGAAGTTGAGACCGTTCCTGAATACACAGGAGCTCCTGAACAGCTGTGGCGCATTGAACAGCTTACCGATGGCAACTACCGCATCATGCCAAAGCAGGTGCCAGGCACAACCAAGCAACTCGTACTTACAGCCATTGCCGACAGCACTCCATCGCTATGCGAGTATAATCCAGACAGCGACGACTGCAAATGGCAACTTAAAAAAGACTAATGCAATAGATGCAGAATTGCTCTGCAAAAAACAAAACATCCCCCTTTTAAAGCCCTTATAACTATCCCTTACTCACAATTTGCTCACACAGACTACACTCTGTGGCTACTCTATAGGAGTGAGTAAATTGTGAGTAAATAGTGAGTAAAAGGGTTACATAAGGTAGTGATAAAAATTCCCACTTATGGTGGGAGTAGTATGGGAATTATGTACCCTTAACCCGCTGATTGGTCACTGTTGTCTCTCATTTTTTTGACTTTCCTTTCATCGTCTCTTCGCTATTCCTTCGCTTGCATAGCGAAGGGGAGGCGAAGGGAAGGTAAAGTGGAAGCGAAGCTGAAGCGAACACCAAGCGAAGCTGAAGCGAACAAATAGCGAAGAACACCAATTTACAATTCGTCGATGATATTTCCATCTTGGTCAACAATGCGCCAATGGGTGATGTTGCGGTGCTCGCTACTGATGCTTACTCCGCACTTGATGAGAGTTCGTGAATCTTGTGCTGAGCCTGTCGAAGCATCTGCCTCGTATGGAATGGCATAGCCTTTGTCATCTATCTGTGCAAGGGCATTCTCTACGGTATCATCGACTTTCAATTCAAGCACGAAGACGTGGGTTTTGGTCTTGATTACTACATCCGCTCTGCCGAGGATGCTCTTTACTTCGGTATCAACGGTGGAGTTGAGCAAGGAGAATGCCATGTAGAGAAGAAGCTGATAGAACGATTCACGACTTTCCTTGTCTTCCCATTCTTCCTTTGTTATGACATCGTATGGTATCTTGGAGATGTAGGAGCGAAGTGCTGCGAGGGCATCCGACAGGTTGCCGTCGAATACGGCTCTTGCCATGCTGCGAACCAAACTATTGCCATCGGCGGTAGAACGTCTTAATATCAATGGCATCAGACCGCTAATCATTCCCTTGCGAACCTCAAGGTTAGGGAAATGCAGCGTGTAGGTCCTAAGCTGGGCATCGTAACTATCTATTGTCAGGTAACCACTCTGATAAAGCAACGGTATGGCTGTTTCAGCATCTTCACAAGACATATTAAACTCGTTTTCATCTACTTCCACTCCGTCACACTCCAATGCTGAAGTCAGAGGGTGATGCTTCAGATGCTCTATCAATCCTGTCATGGTTGCTGACTCAAACCAATAATGGCCAGTATCATTGTCATCAAGTGCTCTTAACAGGCTGAATGGAGCATATACATCCTTGCTGTTCTTTGAGAAATGATAGCCGTCGTAGTTCTTCTTCAACAAGGCGTATGCCTCATCCGTTGTGATGTTGAGGTTCTCAGCATATTCCTCAATGCATGGACGGAGGGTTGTGTCAAGTTCCTCCTGCGTGATGCCGCAAAGGCCTGAATATTCATCAAGCAGCGATATTTGCTTCAGGTTGTTCAGTTCCGAGAAGATGCTGAGCTGAGAGAACTTAGTTACGCCTGTGATAAAGACGAAACGCAGGTACTCGCCTTCGTCCTTCAGCACCTGATAGAACTCGCGTAGTAATGAGCGCATCTGCTCCAGCTGTTCCCTGTCGTACATTAGGCGCATGATGGGGGAATCGTATTCATCGAGGATGACTACGACCTTTTCGCCAGTCTGTTTTGCCGCGTTACGAATCAATGTGCGGAATCTTGCGCCAGGAGAATCATCCGTATCCTTGCGGCCATATATTTCCTCATAATCACGTAAGAATCCTTCAAGACTGCTCTTCGCCTCGGGTATGGTGCAGTTCTTCAGCCCGCTCATAATGAAGTGCAACACAGGGTACGTCTTCCACTCCTTCTCTAACTCCATCACCTTCAGCCCCTCAAATAGTTCCTTCTGCCCTTTGAAGTAAGCCTTGAAGGTATTGCAAAGCAACGATTTCCCAAAGCGGCGAGGACGAGCAAGGAAGACATAATTGTACCTATTGGCAAGATCATACATCATGTCTGTCTTGTCAACATACAACAGTCCCTGCTCTCTTATATTCTGGAACTGGTCTGTATCTACTGGGTATCTGAATTTTTTCATTTTTCGTAAGTTTTACTATCGGTTGGAAATCGTTCAGTCGCGCTCTTTGAGCGCAAAGGTACAGTTTTTTTACTCAAATACAATCGCTTTTCATCAAGAAAATCTCAAATTATATGATTTTTTAACTATTTCAGTTGATTGATGTAACTACTCACCATAATTGATGTTGTATATCGAAATGTCCCTGTCATGCAAGCATGCCGATGACATTCCGCCATACACCATCACCCTTCTGTGAATGGCTTACATACCATCAAAAGACAAAATGCCTTACGGTAAAAAATCTGGCCTTGGCCATAAAAAATGTTTATGGGTTGTGGGATTTTTATTAAGATTTTAGTTTGGATGTCGAGGAGCGTAGCGACGATCCTTTATTAAATCGTCCCATAAAAGCAACGTAATGTTGCGCATTTCTATGGCAAGCCAAAGGCGAGACATTGTGAGGATTTTGATTTTAGATTATAGTTAGGATAAAAAAATCCTTAACGAAAATCCCAACAAAAAATGCGCTCAAGTACTTCGCTTTAGTGAGGAGTTTTAGAAGGATCGCATCAAAGATGCTCGAAA
Organism: Prevotella sp.; assembly: GCA_045597685.1. Taxonomy (GTDB): domain Bacteria; phylum Bacteroidota; class Bacteroidia; order Bacteroidales; family Bacteroidaceae; genus Prevotella. The sequence goes on along the minus strand of JAZLKO010000098.1, from coordinate 46,443 downwards.
AGTTGTGCAAACCGAGAGCAGAAGGCAAATATTTTTGCATTATGCAGAGGTGCAGCCAACTTTGCAGGAACTGAAATCCTAAAGAAAATCCTGATAAAAATCTAATTCCACATTCCTAATTGTACATTGTGATTGTAAATTTTATTTGACATTGGAAGTATTTTGATCAAATTTCAGGTTTCGCTATTGGTATAACACATCACCCTTTTTAAAAAGGCAGAGTAGATACCCCTTCAAACCTCGTAACCTTAAAAAATCTTAAATTTTTCGTTATAAACTGGGTATTTTGCACACTCAACTGATTATTTTTCTTATTTTTGCAGCGACTTAGTAAGCCCATTGTGGGTGAGGTGGGTCAGAACTTATTGGTTTCGGCAGATGCTCGCATGAGCAGAAGCCGATGAAAAGACGTAAAGTCGTTATCTTCTAAGCCCAAATCTGGAAAATTTGAAACATATCAGAAGATGATGCACTGAGCGTCACGCGGTGATTATATTCCAACCAAATATAATCCGATGCGTGGGCTAACTGAGTGCTAATCCTGATATGTGGTATTCCAGAACCTGAGCTTGGGATTGGCGAGAACATTGTGTCACCCACGCTCTTTTCATATACAGACATTAACAAAAACAAATGTAATTCCAGACACAGGGTGACAGTCTGGAGGATGATGTTGTGTTTAATTCTATTAGTAATCATATTTATCAATTTTAATTTTATTTGTTATGAAAAAGAAAATCTTTTTGTTGTTGGTTGCAGTGCTGAGCATTGCGACTAACTTGTGGGCATTGGATGCACCAACCATGCCAGAATTCGTTGCACCTCAGTCGGGTGCTACTTATTATCTCTACAATGTGGAATCCGGGTTGTGGATGACAACCACAAAGAACAGAAATGTTTCTTCAATGAATTCTTATTGTGAATATATTAGAAATTAATAGTTTTACGAATTTAAATATACGATAATGAACACAATATATAAGCAATTATTCGTTTTGATACTGGCATATATGATGCTGGGATTCTCTCATGTAAACGCTGAAACTTATTGGGGTGACAGCAATCTACATCTTCTATTTACTCTTAACGAATCTACTCACGAAGCATTTCTGGGTAGTAATACTAATGAGAGGGAAACAGCACTCTATAAACCAGCATTAGATGATCCTTGGTGGACAAGTGGTCAACCAAACCTTTGGAAGAATGTTATAGTTCCAGAGAAAATCAATGCCAATGGACAGGAATACACAGTTGTAGGTGTGACAAGTGATGCTTTTGCCTATTGCACACAAGTAGAAACCGTGACTTTACCGAAAACAATTCGGACTATCGGTTCTCGGGCATTCAAATATGCGACCTATCTTAAGTCAGTCAATATTTCCGAAGGAGTAACTTCAATTGGAAACAGTGCATTCGAAATATGTCATGAGCTGGAAGACATAACACTACCATCAACACTCGAATCAATAGGGGCAAGTGCTTTTTTTGACTGTCATAAAATTGAAAGCATCACAATACCAGCATCATGCACTTCAATAGGAGATGATGCCTTCGTTGGATGCACGGGGCTTAAAGATATTATTATCGAGGATTCTGAAATACCATTGGCTTTTGGATACAATTACGAAGTTAGTATGATGGGGTATGATGATTCCTATTATGGATATGACATAAAACATTATAGAGGCCAGTTCTCAGACTGTAAAATTGAAAATTTTTATCTGGGACGTCCTGTCACTTGCCCAATTGTGAAAGAAAAAGTCTATCCTCCTCTTAGGGTTACTGGGACACCTGCCTATGGAGATGGTAAGAGTTGGTCGAATAACCACAAAACTATAAAAAATCTCACTTTAGGTAATAATTTGAAATCAATTTCCGATTGGGTATTCAGCTATGTTGCGATTAAGAATTCAGATTTCCATATTCCAGAATCAGTAGAGTCGATTGGCGATTATGCTTTTGAGAACGCCCAATTTGGAGAAGTCCTCACCTTACCAGCTTCTTGTAGTACAATCGGTGACGGTGCATTCTCTGAAACAAACGTTAAAACTGTGATTTGTAATCGAGCTACACCACCGACCATATATAAAGGAACGTTCGTGAATATTAATTCAGAGAAAATTGTAGTGCAAGTTCCTGATGGAAGTGGAGAGTCATATAGAGCCAATCCGTTTTGGAACATGATGATAATCATAGACATCACTGATCAACCTTTGACGATCAATGTTAGTAGCCCTGGGTCACTTGGACCAAAGATAGAAGGTAAAGGATTGACATTGCAAGGTGTTCACAGTCTTAAGGTTACAGGTACACTGGATGAATATGATTGGGACCAAATAAAAAAGATGGAAAATTTACATACAATAGATATGAGTGAACTCCAAAATACTGCTATTCCTGATGGAGCATTCAGCAGTTGTCGCATCATTTCACAAGTCTCATTTCCAACGGCTCTTGAAAGTATTGGCTCATCAGCATTTGCAGGTTGCACGCGTCTATCTTCGAATATTGTTTTCCCCGAAAGTCTTAATAACATAGGTCAAGAAGCATTTTGTAGGTCTTCCGTAAAGAGTGTTGTTATCAATTGTAAATATCTTGAAATACAAAATTCTGCTTTCTCAAGAACATCATTAGAAGAGATTAATCTGGAAGGCGATATCAAGTTAGGATCTGGAGTGTTCTCTTCATCCAAATTGTTGAAAGCCACATTGGGTAATGGCATTAAATCTGTTCCTTTAGAAACATTCTCTGGTTGCAGTGAGTTGCAAACAGTCTATCTTGACGATGAAATAGGATTAATAGGAGATAATGCGTTTTCAAATTGTACAAATTTGAAAACAATCCACCTTCCTCAATCACTCACATCGTGCGGGACTGGAATTTTCAGTTACTGCAAATCCATAGAAGAACTTAATGTACCAGGTCTTGGAACGATTCCTGCAAATTTTGCATCAGATTGTAGTAGTTTGAGAAAGGTGACATTCCATGACGGAACGAAAGTGATTGCATCTAAGGCGTTTTATAATTCTCCATTGAGCGATGGTATAGTTTTTCCTTCTACATTGGTGGAAATTCAAGGTAGTGCATTCGAAGGAACCAAATTAATCGAGGTAGATATTCCTGAGAGCCTAAGTAGAATAACGGGTGATCCTCTCTGGAAGAAAGTAACAACAATTAGAGTACATTGGGATACGCCGATTAATATAACCTACGGACATAGTTTCAGCTCTACTCCAACACTGTATATTCCTATCGGCACTTATTCCAAATATAAGAATGCTGCTTACTGGCAATCATTTAATATCAAACAAGAAGGAGAAATTAAATTTGATATTATTGGAAACGGAACTGTGATGATTAATGAAACCTCTGTCGGCAGTGGGAAGTCTTCGCAGTATTTCCTGCCTTATTCTGATGTTGCAATTTCAGCTATTCCTGCTGATGGTGGTCAGCTTATTTCTTTCATTGTTGATGGCAATGATGCAATTAGTGAATTAAATGATGAAGGAAAATATGTTTTTGAAGAAGCTGACGAAAACCACAGCATTAAAGTTGTTTTCAGAGATGATAGCCAAGTGTTGGTTTCATCGATTACTATCAATGAAAAGTCTGTAACTATAAAAGAAGGGGAGGATATTACACTTAGTACGATAATCACTCCAGACAATGCAGGCGAAAAGTCCGTGACTTGGTCAAGCAGCAACGAGAGTGTGGCCATTGTTTCCGATGGTGTAGTTACAGCAATAGCAGAAGGTACGGCAACCATCACGGCAACAACCAATGATGGCAGCAACTTGAGCGCGAGCTGTGAAGTGACAGTGATAGAGAGTGGCAAAATCCTTAGGTACACAGCGAATAGTAAACTGCCAGAAACAACTGACTTTCGGATTGCTGGATTACGTACTGATGCTTTCAATACGTCAATAAAATCGCATACATTTAGCAAAGGGACGGGAGTGATTATATTTAATAAAGATTTAACTTCGATTGGCGATAATGCTTTTATGTTGGCAGATTTGACAAGTGTGACCATCCCAAATACTGTGACAAAGATTGGCTATCATGCCTTCGCCAGTTGTTTAAGCTTGACGAATGTTACTATTGGAAAATCTGTGACTAAGATTGATCAAGGGGCTTTTGAAAACTGTTCAGGTTTGACAAGTGTTACAATTCCTAATTCCGTGACTGAGATTAGTGCTCAGGCTTTTTGGGGCTGTTCAGGCTTGACAAGTGTGACCATCCCTGGATCCGTGACTTCGATTTACTATGACGCTTTTAGAGACTGTTCCAATGTCGAAAATTTATTTTGGGATTCAAACGTTTCGCCATCTTGCATTACTAAATATTGCGGGGATAAATTGACGAGTGTGACAATCGGAAGTTCCGTAACTAAGATTGATAATTCTTCCTATTCTGGCTGTGGTAATGTAAAAAAACTTATCTATGCCGAAGGCACAAAGACGGTCTTGAGTACAGGTCTCAAATCAATAACAAGTGTGACAATCCCTAATTCCGTAACTTCAATTGGAAATGATGCTTTTAAAGACTGTTCAGGCTTGACTAATGTGACAATCCCTAATTCCGTGACTTCGATTGGAAATGATGCTTTTAAAGACTGTTCAGGCTTGACTAATGTGACAATCCCTAATTCCGTGACTTCGATTGGAAATTCTGCTTTTAGCAATTGTTCATGTTTGACAAGCGTGACAATCCCTAATTCCGTGACTTCGATTGGAGATGGTGCTTTTTCTGGCTGTTCAGGCTTGATAAGTGTGACTATTCCTAATTCCGTGACTAAGATTGGAAGTTCTACTTTTTCTGGCTGTTCAGGCTTGACAAGTGTGACAATCCCTAATTCCGTGACTGAGATTGGAATTGAGGCTTTTAAAGGCTGTGATAATGTAAAAGAACTTATCTATGCCGAAGGCACAAAGACGGTTTTGAGTACTGGTCTCACATCAATAACAAGTGTGACAATCCCTAATTCCGTGACTTCGATTGGAAGTTCTGCTTTTAAGGGCTGTTCAGGTTTGACAAGTGTGACGATCCCTAATTCCGTGACGAAGATTGGAGATTATGCTTTTTATTACTGTTCAGGCTTGACAAGTGTGACCATCTCTGAATCCGTGACTTCTATTGACGTTTGGACTTTTGGATACTGTGTAGGTTTGACAAGTGTGACAATCCCTAATTCCGTGACTAAGATTGGCAATTATGCTTTTTATGACTGTTCAGGTTTGGCAAGTGTGACAATCGGAAATTCTGTGACTTCGATTGGCAGTGATGCTTTTGATGGCTGTGATAATGTAAAAGAACTTATCTATGCAGAAGGCACAACGACAGTTTTGAAAACAAGTATCACCTCAATAACAAGTGTGACAATCCCTAATTCTGTGACTAGGATTAGTAGTTCTGCTTTTTCTGGTTGTTCAGGCTTGACAAATGTGGCAATCCCTAATTCCGTGACTTCGATTGAAAGTTTTGCTTTTAAAGGCTGTGATAATGTAAAAGAACTTATCTATGCAGAAGGCACAACGACAGTTTTGCAAACAGGTATCACCTCAATAACAAGCGTGACGATTCCTAATTCCGTGACTACAATTGGAAATCGTGCTTTTTGTAACTGTTCATGTTTGACAAGTGTTACAATCCCTAATTCCGTGACTTCGATTGGACAAGAGGCTTTTTGGGGCTGTTCAGGTTTGACAAATGTGACGATCGGAAATTCCGTAACAAAGATTGAAACTGTTGCTTATAAGTCCTTTGATGGCTGTGATAATGTAAAAGAACTTATCTATGCCGAAGGTACAAAGACAGTTTTGCAAACCGGTATCACCTCAATGACAAGTGTGACAATCCCTAATTCTGTGACTAGGATTAGTAGTTCTGCTTTTTCTGGGTGTTCAGGCTTGACAAATGTGGCAATCCCTAATTCCGTGACTTCGATTGAAAGTTTTGCTTTTTCTGGCTGTTCATGTTTGACAAGCGTGGCAATCCCTAATTCCGTGACAAAGATTGAAAGTTCTGCTTTTGAGAACTGTTCGGGCTTGACAAGTGTGACAATCCCTAAATCCGTGACTTCGATTGGAAGTTCTGCTTTTTCTGGCTGTTGGGGCTTGACAAGTGTATATGTAGAATGGAAAGAGGCTAAAGAAATACCAACGATAAGTGATCGATGTTTCCTATATTTCAATATTGACCTGTATGTTCCTGCTGGAACAAAGGAAATATACAAAAGTTACTGGAGATCTTTCAAAAATATCATAGAGGAAACAGTTGCTTGCACTTCTGTTTCTCTCAATTCGGAAAGCAAAACTTTGACTTTTGGTGAAACATTCAACCTTACCGTAACCATTCTTCCAGATGATGCCACGGACAAGTCTGTGACTTGGAGTAGCGATAATGAAGACGTGGCAACTGTTGTTGATGGCGTGGTTACTGCTGTTGCTGTGGGTACTGCCCACATCACAGCTAAGACTAATGACGGAAGTAATCTTTCTGCAACCTGTACGGTGACTGTAACTTCAAAGACCAGCGGTGATGAGCCAAGTGGTGATGGCCCTATCGACAATCCAATTTACGATAACATGCTCTTGACGGACGACATCATGGGATTTGTGGGTGAGACTTGTGTGCTTCCTGTGAAGATGAACAATACTGCGGAGATTTCTGCCGTGCAGTTCGACCTATGTCTGCCTGAAGGCATTACCATTGCACAGGATGAAGACGAATTTGACCTCGTGGAACTTGGCGAGAGAAGTACTGCAAAGAAACACAACACTATCGAAACGTCAGTACAGGCTGATGGAGCAATCCGAGTGATGTGTGCTTCGTCGAAGAACTTAACATTCGATGGAAACGAGGGAACGATACTCTACATTACGCTGAATGTTGCCGATAACCTGACAGATGGCGAGTATGTCATTAAGATGAAGGACGTAATACTCTCTACAGCAAGTTCAACTGGTTATGAGCAACCGCTGTTCGCATCGAAGATTAAGGTTTCGTCATACGAGATGGGCGACCTTAACAAAGACCATAACATCAACGTGATTGACTACACGGCAATGTGTAGCATGATTATGGAAACAGATGGAGGCAGGTATCCTCTCGAACTCGCTGACTTCAGCGGTAACGGCAAGGTTGACGTTACTGACCTCACGGCATTGGTGAACAAGATAATGACCAGCACAGCAAGTGCCGCCAAGCCTGAGATGACGTTCAAGGCAAAGACAGCCGTAGCACCAGATGCAAACCGCCTTTCACTCATACCATTTGCAATAAACCCAGGCGAGACGAAGGAGTTAAGCCTGCAGATGTTCAACTCAAACGAAATATCAGCCTACCAGACAGACCTCGTACTTCCAGAAGGAATAGAGGTTGCAAAGGACGATGACTTCTATTTGGTTGAACTTTCAACTGAACGTACCACTGCAAAGAAGCATAACACTATGGAGGCAGAATTGCAAGGCGACGGTTCAATACGTATTATGTGCGCCTCGATGAAGAACTTCACATTCAGTGGCACCGAGGGTGAGGTTGCTATCATAACCGTCAAGGCATCAGAGACGCTGAAACCAGGAGTCTATGAAATCCAGCTGAAAAACAATGTGCTTTCTACAGCTGAATCATCAGGCTTCGAACCTGCTGATTGCGAAAGTTCTGCACTTGTTGGCTCGCCTGAAATCGCTTCGTTGAGCCTTAATGGCGACTTTACGGCAGATGCTATTGCTGAATACAACACTGCACTTGCATCGAACACGAAGGTTGCAGCAATGGACTTCAGCAATGCAACGAGCATTGACGCAACAACTAAGATTGCTACAGGCAACAAGAACCTAATCGTCTATGTAGCCGAAGGCAAGAGCATTGCAAATGAAGACAACGCGGTTATTGGTGATGAGTGTGCCAATCTCATGCTCACTGATGGCTACGCATTCTGTGCTCCGAAGGAGTTCACTGCCGCAAAAGCGAGCTATACAAGAGCAGCAACAAACGGTTTAGGCACATTGTGTCTGCCGTTTGCTGCAAAGTCGGTTGCTGGAAACCTTTACGAACTGACATCAGCAGAAAGCAACAAACTGACTTTCACACCAGTGGAAGAGGTCAAGGGAAATACTCCTTATCTGTATCGTTCGGAATCTGCTGTAATTGAGGAAACAAATGCAATGGTTGAAGCCGATGCAGAATGTGAAATCGTAAAGGGTGACTGGACAATGACAGGTGCGTATAGCGTAAATGTCTTCAGTGGTGAGGACAATGTGTTTGCACTTTATGATGGCAAGTTGTATAAAAACACAGGCACATTGACAGTAAATCCGTTCCGCGCATACTTCACAACAACGGGAAGTGCTTCAAAGGCAGAAATTTTCATTGACACACCTACGGGAATAAGTAATGTAAACGTTAACGAAAACGATAACGAAAACATTTACAATATCAATGGTGTGCGTGTAGGTAAAGGCTACCGAGGAATTGTGATAAGGAATGGTGAAAAGTATATAATGAAATAAGAAAGGACACTGATTATGAAAAAAAAGTATTCAAAACCGACATTGAAATCGAGAAATTTGGAATGCTCCAGACATATTCTGGCTAATAGTACATTAGATATGACACCTGAAGGTGGAAAGGGTGGTGACTGGAATGCAGGTTCAAAAGGTGAACTGGAAGACATAAACTCCAGTTGGTGATAAAGAACCGTAGGCACAATAAGAAATCGAGAGGGTCGCAGGGAGAGGTTCTGCGACCCTCTTAAAAGATGGTGTCACGAAACCTGCCCCTAACAGAGCCTCATATCCGCTATAACTGCGCCATGTATAGGGGTTATCAAGCCCATAACTATACCATACATCCGGAGATAAGGCGGAGATAAGGCGGAGATAAGGCGGAGGTAAGGCGGAGATAAGGCGGAGATAAGGCGGAGAACAAGGTGTTTTAGATAGAGGAAGACTTCTCCAAAATCAAGGTAAAGCCGGTTCAGTGGAAAAATGCCTTAAAAGGGGGATAAAAAGTACAAAAGTCAAAGTCAGCAGTTAGAGTCAATCATCAATCATTCGTGGTGGTATTTTTCCCCTTTTAATATTGTGCACGCACGATAAAGCTGTTCGGTGAATATTACTCGCACCATCTGATGAGAAAAAGTCATCCGCGACAAACTTATCATTTCATCAGCACGATTGTAAACATCCTTTGAAAAACCAAACGGTCCGCCAATAATAAACACTAAACGTTTGGCGGAGTTTTCTTTTTTTTGCAACCAGTCGGCAAATTCTATACTTCGGCGTTCGATGCCACGCTCATCAAGCAAGACTACCGTGTCCGACGGTTGGAGAAGTTTCAATATCTGCTCGTCTTTTATCTCTTTGTATTCGAATGGAAGATAGTGCGAAAGTCGCTTAGAATAGTCCTCAAGCCCTATTTTGCAAATTCCGTTCTCGGTCTTTTCAACCATCAGTAGCAATACTTTCATATAATATTTAATTATGTTCGCGCGACAAATATAATGAAATATTTGTAGTTGCAAATTATAATTTTTTATTGTAAAATCGGGAAACTTTTCTAACAAATTGATTTTGAAAGTTTTCCAAAAAAGAAATTTTATTTTAATTTTTTTTAAGAGAAAATTTTTTTTTTGTTGATTGGAGTTTAATTTTTTTTTCATAACTTTGCGCCACTTTCCATAAAAATAAATCGAAATTATTTTAAATCAAAATGGCACAAAAAAGAATATACACCTACGAAGAGGCGTACAAGGCATCATTAGAGTATTTTCAGGGCGATGAACTGGCAGCAAGAGTGTGGCTGACCAAGTATGCAATGAAGGATAGTTTCGGCAATATCTTTGAGAAGTCTCCAGCGGATATGCATTGGAGAATTGCAAATGAAATTGCACGAATAGAACAGAAGTACCCAAACCCTATGTCGGCTGAAGAAATTTTCGAATTGCTCGATCATTTCCGTTACATCGTTCCAGCAGGAAGCCCGATGACTGGTATTGGAAACGACAATCAGGTGGCATCCCTGAGCAACTGCTTTGTAATAGGTGTGGATAAAGAAGCCGATTCGTATGGAGCAATAATGTTGCTTGATGAAGAACAGGTTCAACTGATGAAGCGTCGCGGTGGCGTGGGTCATGACTTGTCACAAGTACGCCCTGCTGGTTCTCCTGTGAAAAATTCTGCCCTTACTTCAACAGGACTTGTGCCATTCATGGAGCGTTATTCTAATAGTACGCGCGAGGTAGCTCAGGATGGACGTCGCGGAGCACTGATGCTTTCGGTGAGCATCAAGCATCCTGATAGCGAAGCATTTATTGATGCCAAGATGATAGAAGGAAAAATCACAGGTGCCAATGTTTCAGTTAAGATAGATGATGAATTTATGTGGGCTGCCATTGAAGGCAAACCTTACGAGCAAACATTCCCGATTGACAGCAAGAACCCAGTGTTCAAAAAGGAAATCGATGCCAAGAAACTTTGGGGCAAGATTGTACACAACGCATGGAAAAGTGCCGAACCTGGAGTGCTATTCTGGGACACAATATTAAAGGAAAGTGTGCCTGACTGCTATGCTGACTTAGGCTTCAAGACCGTGTCAACAAATCCTTGCGGAGAAATTCCTTTGTGCCCGTATGATTCCTGCCGACTACTATCAATCAATCTGTATTCATACGTAAAAGATCCATTTACAAGCGAGGCAGAATTCAACTATACTCTTTTCAAAGAGCACGTGGCAAAAGCCCAACGCATTATGGACGACATCGTGGATCTTGAATTGGAAAAGATTGAAGCCATTATGAAAAAGATTGAGGCAGACCCTGAAACTGTAGAGGTTAAATATCGTGAGACTAATCTCTGGAAAAAGATTTACGACAAGAGTGGCAAGGGTCGTCGTACTGGAGTTGGCATAACAGCCGAAGGCGATATGCTGGCAGCCATGGGATTGAAATACGGTACACACGAAGCAACAGATTTTTCTGTAAACGTTCATAAGACATTGGCTCTGGCAGCTTATGGCTCATCAGTGCAAATGGCGAAAGAACGTGGCGCATTTGCCATCTATGATGCAGTACGCGAAGAAAAGAATCCTTACATAAACAGAATCAAGTCTGCCGACCGCGATTTGTATATGAAAATGAAGGAATATGGTCGTAGAAACATTGCCTGTCTGACTATCGCACCTACTGGAACAACATCACTGATGACACAGACAACAAGCGGAATAGAACCAGTGTTCATGCCTGTTTATAAACGTCGTCGCAAAGTGAATCCAAACGATGTAAATGCTCGTATTGACTATAAGGACGAGGTGGGCGACTGCTTTGAAGAGTATGTAGTATTCCATCCTAAGTTCTTAGAGTGGATGAAGGTGAAAGGCATAGTGCAGAAGTCAAATTATACTCAGGATGAAATTGATGCATTGGTAGCACTCTCTCCATACTACAAGGCAACAGCAAACGATATCGATTGGATGATGAAAGTTGCGATGCAAGGGGCAATTCAGAAATGGGTTGACCATTCAATAAGCGTTACAATAAATCTCCCATCAGATGTTGACGAGGCATTAGTGAATGATTTGTACTTACAGGCATGGAAGAGTGGATGTAAGGGATGTACCGTCTATCGTGATGGTTGCCGTTCAGGTGTTCTGATAAAAACTGACGAAAAGAAAAAAGAGGAAAAGCCAGAACTGCCACCATGCAAACTCCCTGAAGTGACTGAAGTCCGCCCAAAAGTACTGGAATGCGATGTGGTACGTTTCCAGAACAACAAGGAAAAATGGGTGGCATTCGTAGGATTGCTCGATGGCTATCCATACGAGATATTTACAGGTTTGCAAGATGATGATGAAGGCATTGTGTTGCCAAAGACCGTAACCCGTGGCAAGATTATCAAGACCGAAACTGAAGATGGCTTAAAACGCTACGACTTCCAGTTTGAAAACAAGCGCGGCTACAAGACTACCGTAGAAGGATTGAGTGAAAAGTTCAACCCAGAATATTGGAACTATGCAAAGCTCATATCAGGAGTGCTGCGTTATCGTATGCCTATCGACCATGTTATAAAACTCGTAAGTTCGTTGTCGTTAGCATCAGAAAGCATCAACACATGGAAAAATGGTGTTGAGCGAGCCTTGAAGAAATACATCCTCGACGGAACAGAAGCAAAAGGAAGAAAATGTCCTGTTTGCGGACAAGAAACCCTCGTCTATCAAGAAGGCTGCCTGATTTGCACAAACTGCGGAGCATCAAGATGCGGATAGAAGACGAGTACATAATCCTGAAAGACATCACCCTGCATGCGTTTCATGGTGTATATCCAGAAGAAAGGCAGAAGGGAACCGACTATATTATCAATATAAGGTGTAAGACACATTTTGGCAAAGCCATTTCTTCCGACAGCATAGACGATACCATCAGCTATGCTCAACTTTACGAGGCTGTAAAGGAAGAAATGGCTCTGCCGTCTAACCTTATTGAGCATGTAGCAGGCAGAATAGGCAAACGGATATTGGAAGAAGGAAAAGGGAGGATTGATTCCGTTTGGATAAGGTTGGAAAAGAAAAATCCACCAAATTGCTGCGATGCAGCAGTGGAATTCACATGCAGAATCAATAATTAATATGGTTGTGAGTTATGGGGCATTTGGGACCCAAATCGATCATTTGCATTACGATGAAAATAGATTTGATTTTTGAACAGATATCTTACCGATGACCGATTCGGGTTAAACTTTTCCGTAAATTAAAGTAGGATTCTTTCGCATAGTAACACATTAGTTCGACGAATATAGGGGCTGAAAACCGCAAATTGTACATATTTCTATCTTCTGCCGCCACTACCGAAACTGCCAGTGCTGCGTGAAGAAGAGGAACTTGATGAACTAACTACGCTGCGGCTTGAACTACCCATGCTGCGGCTTGAACTACTCACGCTACGGCTTGAACTGCCTGTGCTCATTCCTCTTCCTGAACTCATACTACTTGGACGCATGCTGCTTCCTGTACTCCTGCTCATATTGCCAAATGAACTTACCCCACGGGTAGTACCTGAATTGCTGCGCATGGTACTGCTGTTTGCTGAACTGCGCATAGTTGAACTCAAGGATGAACTGCGAGAACTGCCAAAACTGCTACTGCTGCTGGAGCCAGTGTTTCCAGTGCTACCTACTGACCTATTGCCATCGCTGGTGAATCCTGATGAGCTACCACGACGGTTTGAAGTTGCTGCATGATTATACGTCTTACCATTCCAATTGTCACGCATTCCGTTTACTACATATCTGTCGCCACGATTGTTGACGTTTACATTGACATTGACGTTGACAAATGTCCTGCCATGATACCAGCCTGATCCAGAGTGATGCCGCCAGCAGTGTTCTCCGCGATAGGTTGCCCAACATCTTGGACGATCGAAATAGCACCATCCACGGTCTGGGTAGCGTGCGTATATACGGAAATGCCAGTAGCCACAATCCCAATATAATGGGCGATAGAAATAGAGTGCATCGCAGAACATTGAATATTGCCAGCTCAGCAGCACGTAGGCTAAATCACGATTTCTGCGTTCCCAGTATTCGCTATACACCTCATCGGCAGTTGTAACTCCCATGAGATAATCAAGGTTTATCTCGTAGGCTGCATCGTATTGTTCTGGAGAGAGATTTAGTTCATACGCCATTTTATCTGTCAGGAACAGCGCCTGCTCACGAGCATTTTCATAACTCATTGCTTCTGCATTTACTGAGAGTGTCATCAGTGCTGTTAATGCTATTAAATACTTTTTCATAATGGTTTGGTTGTTTGTTATACGGTTTTACGCTTTTATGGTTATGAGGTTTTGAGGTCAGTGTCAGAGTCAGAGTCAGAGTGTCAGAGTCAGAGTGAATTATAAATTGTAAATTGTTGTTATAGTTTTGTTTGACGGTGCAAAGATAAGTTAAAAAAACATAACATAATAAGGATTTTTCCTACTTTTTATAGGATTTTCCCTAAATATGGTTTATCTTTGCAACATGTTTCGAAAATCAATTGCCATAATAACATTTGTTTTATTCCTACCAATTACTGATTTTCAATCATTTGCAGGTGAGAATGGTGTCTTCAGTAATATAGATTATTCCACTGAATTTCAAGCTGATTTTTCATGCGGTGAGCACAACCCTTTATGGCTTAATGCAAATAAATACGGGCTAAGTTCCATAAAAAATAATAACGGATATATCAGAGGTGGTATTTTCAGGAATATCGATTGTGATTCCATCAGGAGATGGGGAATAGGGTATGGAGCTGATTTAGCTGTCCCTATTAACTACACGTCCAAATTCATTGTCCAGCAAGCATATTTTGAGGGCAAGTGGCTTAAAGGGCGTTTGACGATAGGTAGCAAGCAACAACCTCTGAATCTTAAAAATCAGGAATTGTCGAGCGGTTCACAGACTTTAGGTATAAATGCACGTCCTTTCCCTGAAATCAGAGTTGCACTAAACGATTACTGGAATATACCTGGATTGAAAAACTGGTTATCTTTCCGGGGTCATCTGGCATACGGCATCCAGACTGATGACTGCTGGCAGACTGATTTTACTGCAAAAAAGAGCAGATATACGGAACACACATTATATCATAGCAAATCTGGTTTTCTGAAAATAGGACCTGACAATAAACCGCTGCAATTTGAAATCGGATTGGAAATGGGTTGTCAGTTTGGCGGTACAGCCTACAGATTCGACAATGATAGCAACAAAATAAAATGTATTAACGACCAGAGCATAGCTGCTTTTTGGCATGCCTTTATTCCAAATTCTGGTGGCGCAGGCGATACTGGAGAAGGAGTCTATGCAAATACTGAAGGCAATCACACTGGCAGTTGGATGGCACGACTCACATATAAGGGCAGAAATTGGAAAATATCAGCCTATATGGACCATTATTTTGAAGACCATTCACAAATGCTTTTCGCTGACTATGACGGATATGGTACTGGTGCAGAATGGGACGTTAAGAAAAACAATCGTTTTCTACTTTATAAATTCAAGGATTGCATGTGGGGATTGGAAGCCACGATGCCAAAAAATCTGTTTGTAAGTTCCATCGTTGCAGAATATGTTTATACAAAAGACCAGAGCAGTCCAATATATCACGACCGCACATCTTCAATGCCTGACCATATAGCAGGAAAAGACAACTATTACAATCATTATATCTTTACAGGGTGGCAGCATTGGGGGCAAGTTATTGGAAATCCGCTTTATCTGTCACCTATTTATAATAATGATGGATTGATTATGGTTGAAAACAATCGCTTTTGGGCATGGCACTTTGGCATCAGCGGCAATCCATCCGCAAATGTTCACTACCGACTTTTATCCACATGGCAAAAAGGTTGGGGAACTTACGATTTTCCTTATCGCAACCCTAAAAAGGATTTCAGTTTTCTGGCAGAAGCTACATTCAACTGCTCAAAGCTGTTAAAGAGCACCGGATGGTCAGTAAAAGGAGCTTTTGCAATTGATAAAGGTTCCCTGCTTGGCGACAACACAGGTTTTCAATTCACCATAACCAAAGCTGGACGGTTGTAAGGTTTTACGGTTGAAACTCAGGAGTTAAGGTGTTAAGAAGTTAAAGGAGTTAAGACATAAGCCTTGCGGATTAAATTGTAAATCGTAAATAGTAAATTGCTATGAATTATAAATTACAACTTATCGTTTTCGTTATCGTCTTCGTCATCGTCTGCTCATCATGTGACAATCACCATTCCAGCAATGGAAAATTAGACGGATTTTGGCAAATGACCAATCTTGAATACTATGGCAATTACAAAAAAGCATATTTATACAATCTTCCTATGTATTGGGCAGTTCAAGTGGATTTGCTTAACATTAGACATGAAAAAGATAGAACCGGTCTGTGGTTCCGTTTCAAACAAACAAAAGATTCGCTGATTATTTCCGAACCATATATTAATAATCGTGATTCCAGCGATATAAAAATCACAGAAGCAGCACTACTCTACCCATACGGCATCTATCACCTCAGAGAAGGCTTTGCCATAGAAAGTCTTTCCAACTCTGCAATGATTCTTAAATCCGACAGCGTAAGGCTTGCATTCAGAAAATACTGATTGGAGGGTTATCAAACAATAGTCTTATGTGGAATCCCTCATCGCCTGACTTGATTCTGATATTATCGGGCTGGGCTGAAGGTCCGAGTTGTTCGAGTGGCTTGTAGCTTTGCATTGGTGGTATGGACAGAAGAAACGAGATGTCGCCTTCAGGAAATTTCACCATCGTGCGCTCCTGTTTCCTCTTTCCCTCATTCATTCCTCCCATTTCGCCTGGTGTTGTGTCAATGGCTTCTTCTGGTGTGAAGAGGCGCATGAACAAGCCTTCGGTCAGAGATGTTACCCGCAGTTTGAGAGTATCGGATTTATAGATTTCCATCCAGCGCATGTCGCTGCGATACCCCTTAAATTCCGGATAGGTTGGTGGCTGCGGTGAATTATACTGTCCTGTTACTGTATTGTTATATGCAAGAGTCCAAATGCCATATTGTTGTCCTTCGAGCCTGTTGCGCCAAACTCGATATGGTCCCCTACCCAACCAGCGTACTGAATCAACATCTTCTTCAGGATATTCAATTGATATTCCCACTGTCCACTTGCTATCGTCTGTGAGATAGGCAGTTCTCTCGTTGTAGAGAATATGAGCATCTAAATAAAGAAGTCCATTGTTGAGTCTGTACCAGTTGAGTTCATCGATTTTTGACATTCCAACAGGGATTACCATCGGTGCTTCGTCTCTGCTGAGCTTTTCTGCGCTACTAAGGTCAATGTGGTATTGATTGCCAGCCCCGCTGATAGGGAATGCCCATTTGCACACTTCTTCTGTGTTGTATGCAGAGATTTCCAATATGTCGTACTGATAAAAATCCTTTGGCAGATCAATATGTGCAAATGCACTCTCGCCTGGGTGCAAATTTGGTAATTCTACATTACCAGTATATATGATATTTCCATCAGACTTTTTCACTTTGTACGACATGGTGCATTCGTCCAGATTGGAAAACAGATAGCGATTTGATATTAGCAGCCTTCCATCGTATGTTGGAGTGATGTTTGGTTTTTCTATTTGTATTGGACTCCACACTTCGCGTATTGTAAAGAAACTGCCTTCAGGCTGGCGATAACAATTTATCACGCCATCAGGACCATTGCCTCCGTCACTGTCGAGAATGCAATCGGAAATAGAAAAACCTTTCTGCCCGAATTTCTTACCTTTGGAAGCACCCATAGGCATATCTGTGCGCCTGACCGCCTCATCCATATAAGCCCAAATAAAACCACCAGCGAAGAGAGGCGATTTAATCCAATGCGCCCACATATCAGCAAGAGCAGCACCACCACCCTTATCGTATTTGCTATGCAGGAATTCTGTCGGCATGAAGACATTTTGCCCATTATGCATTCGATAGGCACCTGTCTGATAAGCAGGATAATGATGCGTATCTATTCCATTATAGTCGCTCCAAGGGTGGATAACCATTCGCCCCTGCGGATCGTAGTTTTGGAACAGCGTATCAACAGTTGTGTTCCAGCCGCCTTCGTTGCCATTGCTCCAAAGGAATACGCACGGATGATTGACATCACGCAACACAAATTCAGGCAAAAGTTTCTTTGCACTTGCGTTGTCATACTTCGTCTGCCAGCCAGGAAACTCATCTATATACAGTAGCCCGAGAGAGTCGCAAACATCGAGAAAATGTCGGTCGCTTGGGTAGTGACATCTTACAGCATTCATATTCATCTGCTTGATAAGACGAGCATCCTGAATGCTTATTTCTTTATTTGTTGTCCTGCCAGTTTCTGGATGGAAGCAATGGCGGTTTGTTCCTTTTACGACAAGTCGTGTGCCATTAAGATAAATACCATCGTGCTTGCGAAACTCAATAGTGCGAAATCCTATGCGTTGCGATACTACATGTCCGCTTGCAGTCAGTTTAAATGTTACGTCATGAAGATTTGGATGTTCAGGATCCCATGTACTAACTTTGCCGCAATTGAATGTCTTGTTTGATATGTCGTACTCAACATGCTTGCCATCTACCGTTACTTCTATGCCATCACCGTATGTTTTCACCTTGCTACCATCGGCATCATTCACTATTTCAGCATTCAGGGATAATCGACCATCTGCGGCCGCATTCACGGCAAGGTTCTCAATATGCAACATCGGGGCAGCTTCTACATAGACTGGTCTGTAGATACCACCAAACAACCACCAATCAGCTCTTCGTTCTGCAGAATTAACACTTTGGTTGGCCGACTCCTTAGAAACAATCACATCCAACTTGTGCCGTTTGCCTGGCTGCACACAGTTTGTTATATTATACGAAAATTCAGTAAAACCTCCTTGATGCCGCTCACCGATTTTTTTTCCATCAATCAGCACTTCCGTGTCGGTCATCACACCTTCGAATATCAATCGCAGACTCTTGCCTTTCCATGACTTTGGCAAGGTGAATTGAGTACGATAATGCCCTTGCTCATCACTTGGCTGTAGTCCCTTAGTCTTGTAGAAACGTCCGTAGGTATATACACCAAAGCCTTGAAGTTCCCAACACGATGGAACAGCAATCTTTGTCCATTTTCCAGAATTCTGCCCTTTAGAGCATCGAAAATCCCATTGTTTGGTGTTGTCGCTACCAGTACCTGACAAATATAACCTCTGTGCCTTTGCACAATTGGCAACTAAGCACAGACACAACAAGATAGATACAAAACGATGTTTCACATTTTCACGTATTTCAGGTCAATTTTTGTATATTTTCCTGATTTATTCTTATGTTCAAACAGGCCTAACGACTTGGTAAGAGGTTTGCCATCCTGCTTATAGACCGTACCACTTGGAGCATTTGGTATGGAGGCTGCTTCAATCAGATATTCATCACAGAAATTAAGACTACCAAATTCTGGCCATTCAGCAATTATAATGTCCATCGCTACAGCATCGCATGCAATTCCATCCTGCGAGGCTATGATAGAGCAAGCCCAGTCACCATTGAAAGGTTCACACATCCATTTAGGATTAGGGGCTCCATTAACATCTCTTGAACCGTATGTGCCATCAATAATAAACAGCATACACTTCTGTCCCATATCCTTGTGAGACATCCAATCCACGAAAGTCTTATAGGCACGTTTGCCATTGCGTTTGTCCTGACTCACATTGTTGTGGGCATTCTGCCGCCATTGTAGTGCTATGTCTGTTGCACCATACCAGTTCTTGCCAGTCAGGGTAACACCAGGACCGCTATGCGTCTTCAGTAATGCGCTGTTTATCAAATAGTCTGCATCAACTATACATTTTGCCAATCCTCGTGCCATCTTACCGTTGTCCTTGGAATACGTTATCTGGTCTGTGTAATATTCACATTTCTCACGTCCATTGCCGCCAACATTGTCGATGAAACGTAGTTTTGGGAATTCACGATGTATCTTATTGTAAATGCTATCGGTAATGGCACGACTTGGTTCACAGATTACGATATCCTGTTCTCTAACCTTTCCCTTGTTTATCATAGAACGCACCAACGCAAGCGTTACTGCTGGGGAAGAATTAAGTTCTATCGTATCGTGATGAGAAAGTGCATTATTAATGTTCAACTTAATGGCTATCATTTCGCCTTTTTTATAGCCCCTGCTTCCACGAGCATGTGCCTTATTGAAATGCTTGAATAATGCTTTCCATGCTTTTTCAGGTGTTTTTTCTCCTGTGAGCTGGATTATTGTTTCATCAATCATTTCATCTGCTTTCTGCTGATTGTTCCATCGATCTTCAACCCATAGTCCTGTCTTGCCATCCCAATTTGCTACTCCTGGTGCATGTACCCATGCCACACGTCCTGGATGGATTCCACGGCCTTCGCCAATCGAACTATTTACCTCACCAAAGAGTTTCGGACTTTTGGCATTGAATTCACCAAAAAATAGTCGGTCACGATTGACTGGCTGACTGAGCAACTGAATTGTTGTCGAAGGTCCCAAATCGGGTTTGCCATTCTGTCCCCATGAACACAACTGCCATACTATATTTCCATCCTTATCAATCTCAACTGCCTGAATAGGAGGATTGATGGAATCCATTGGTGTCTTGTTCCACTCATTATACCAATTATTGACTATATGATTGCCATTCTTCAGGCGGATAGTCTTTTGTGGCTGCGTAATGCCTAATGGCGCAATATTAAACTGCCAAACGGTCTGCCCCTGACGGTTTATTTCCTGCAACAATCCCTTGCGACCAGTAATAAAAATGTTTCCCTTGCCAATCTCATTGACCGACCATGGCAGCATTCCCGTCCAGCGATCCACCTCCTGCCCTTTTGATGTATATTCGGCAATAAAGCCTTGCGACATGTTTGCAACGAGAAGAGTACCACGTTCTGTAAGTCGGGCATTGCGGAACTGTCCATGCACAGAACCTTTTTCATTGGCAGGAATCACAAACTCACGGACGATTCGGAGCGATGGTATCTCCATCACAATCACTTTTGCTGGATGACCATTCTGAATGAAAACCACATGATTTCTTCCAATAGGCTGAATGGTATGAATTTCAGTGCCTTTGGGAGCTGCATACTTCCACAAGATTTTCTTCTCTTGTGTCATTTCAAAAATGCCATACATGTGCGCCACAAGTATATGTCCATCGTTCAAGAGCATGGCATCACTAAATTCCCCTGTGCCATCTTTATATTCATATTGCCACGTCACGCTATCGCCTTTCACGATAAACATACGCAAACGCTTGCTCTGACCAGCATAGAAGAAATCGTGAGCACAAATTGTCAGACTAAAAGCCAAAACAGATAAGATAAGAATTATTTTCTTCATTTTTTTATAACACATTTTAGGGTAAGAAAGATTATTTTAAAATACTCTTTTACCGTGTGATTATTAATATATTGCATATTGAGTTTTATCTTATCGGGCATTATCTGTTCAATATACGTTTTTTCAGGATTGTCGGACAGTTCAAGTATATGATTTTCATCAGCATAGGTTATTGAAGCATAGTCGGTTATGCCTGGACGAACATCCAAGACTTTGCGCTGTTCTTTTGTATATAAATTCACATACTTTGCCACTTCTGGACGTGGACCGACAAGGCTCATATCACCTTTGAGCACGTTAAAAAGCTGCGGCAGTTCATCAAGTTTGTAATTACGAATGAATTTACCACTTTTTGTTATTCTATTGTCATCACCAATTGTGATCAGACTACCCTTATCGGCTCCAACACGCATTGAACGGAACTTATACAGCTGGAATACACGTCCAAATTGTCCGATACGACTCTGTGCATATATACCACTTCCCTTACTTTCAAGGCATATTGCAACATATAATATCAAAAAAACTGGTGACAGTATTACAATGCCAAAAAAAGAAAAGAATATGTCTAAAACTCTAATCATTGCTATACCACCTCATTGTAAGCACTAATAACTGCATCTGCTACCATACAAACTGCCTCATCTGTAAGTTGAGGATAGACTGGCAAAGAAATTTCATTGCAGTAGTTTGTGTATGATTGAGGATAGTCTTTTATGTCATACCCCTCGTTTTTGAACAAAGTCAGCATCGGAAGCGGAACAAAATGCACATTCACGGCTATTTCCTTTTCTGAAATTTTCTTTATAATTTCATCGCGCTGCTCTTCTGTAATGCCCTTTATTCGCAAAGGGTAAACATGATAGGATGTTTCCCTGTCATCTGATTTAATTGGGGGAATTATCGCCCAATCGTATTTTGAAAGAGCTAATGTGTAATTTGTGAATACTCGTTTGCGTTCAGTAAGCATTTTGTCATATTGGCGAATCTGTGCTAGTCCGATAGCAGCATTCACATCTGCCATATTATATTTGAGTCCCTTTCCGATAATATCATAACGCCATCCTCCTGCCTTGCTTTTAGTAAATGCATCCTTCGTCTGACAGTTGAGAGTCATCAAGCGCAGTTCCTTATACAATTCTGCATTATCAAAAGGTGCAGGCATATTAAAACATATCGCTCCACCCTCTGCTGTAGTAACATTTTTTACCGCATGAAGAGAGAAAACCACAATATCGCTCTCTGTACCAGCGCGTTTGCCTCCATAGAATGACCCGATGGAATGTGCAGAGTCGCTCATAACGAGAATTCTACCCAACTTTTCCTGCACTGGAGATGAAGGGTTAAACGAGCTCTTTATTTCAGGTTCCGATACAAGTGCCATTATTTTCTCATAGTTACATGGCCATCCTGCAATATCTACAGGAATAATTGCCTTTGTGGCAGGGGTTATCGCCTTGCGTATGCCTTCTATACTTATACTAAAATCCTCATTGATGTCAACCATAACAGGTTTGGCGCCAGCCCACATCACAGCAAGTGCTGTTGCACAGTATGTATATGCGGGAATGATTACTTCATCGCCATCTTTCACGCCAAGCCAATGAAGCATCATAATAGCTCCTGAAGTCCAAGAATTAACACATAGGGTTTCGCTTGCACCTGTAAGTTTACAAATCTCTTGTTCAAGAGCTTTTACTTTAGGACCAGTGGTTATCCAACCAGAACGCAAAGAATCAACCACCTCGTTGATGACGGTTTCGTCTATATATGGAGGAGAAAAAGGTATTTTCATATTTTCAAAATTAGGTAATATATGTATTTATTACGTTTATTTCATTTGAATATTGTATAAGGATTCATTTTTTAGGACAAATATAATATTCAGTACATTTTTCAGTTATAATTATATAAAAAATGTAATCAAAAATGGCAGAACATCATTTTGTATCTATTATAGCACCTGTTTACAATGAAGTAAAATTCATTGAGGCTTTTCTTGATTCTATTCTTCAGCAAGACTATCAACATGATTCAATGGAAATCATCCTTATTGACGGGATGAGTAATGATGGAACAAGAGAGAAGATTAACGAGTATGTTAAGAAAAATCCAATTTTTCAACTTCTTGATAATCCTCATAAAGTAGTTCCCAACGCATTAAACATTGGAATCAAAGCATCTAAAGGCGATGTTATAATCCGAATGGATGCCCATTGCAGTTATCCAGCCAATTATATTTCTACTTTGGTCAAAGAACTATTCCGCCTTGATGCTGATAATGTTGGAGGAATATGGCATACAAATCCTGCAAAGGATACAAATATATGTCATGCTATTGCCATTTGTTCGAGCCACTGGTTTGGAGTTGGAAATTCTGCCCATAAGATTGGAGTAAATTTTTACAAACAAGTTGATACCGTGCCGTTTGGCTGTTATCGGCGTGAAGTCTTTGATAAAATTGGAATGTTTGATGAAGACCTTATTAGGAATCAAGACGATGAGTTCAATGCACGACTAATAAATCATGGCGGAAAAATTTACCTGATTCCACTATTCATACAATATACTGCACGAAATTCATTGTTCAAGATGTGCAAAATGTATTATCAGTACGGGTTATTCAAGCCATTAGTAAACCAAAAGTTAGGACATCCGGCAACAATAAGGCAGTTCTTTCCAGCTGTGTTTGTAATAGGACTAATACTTGGATTGGCGTTCACGGCCGCATACTTTGCCACAAAACTTCTATTCTTTAACGTTGTTACTATCATATTTTCAATGGTAATGTTAATATATTTTGCGTTGGGAACGAGCATCGGTTTCAAGCACTCAAAGCATCTTCATCGCCCAATGTTAACATTAATATTGCCGTTCACATTCCTTGCTATACACATTTCCTACGGTTTAGGCTACCTGAAAGGAATCTGGAAAATTGTCAATGAAAAGAGTTTTAACGTAAAATATAACCGATGAAAAAAAACAACAAAATAGCATCTTTCGCCATATTTGTATGTTTAGTTGCATGTGCGGTAATATACCTCACAGCCAATGCAAAGCAATCAAATCGCCGTACAAACAAGCCACAATACACGCTGATAATGCAAGACGACTTCAATGGTGACAGTCTAAACAGCAAGTATTGGACTAAAATGACTCGCAACAATAACGTTCCATGGAAGAAATGGCAGTCAACGCATCCGTCGTTATTTGACGTGTCAAATGGTAGGTTGAGGCTTTACGGAAGAGTAAATGACGGTATTGACCCTTCAGACACAGCGCGATACATACTCAGCGGAATAGAATCTCAGCATAAAGTATATATTAAATATGGTAAAGTTGAGGTCAGAGCTCGCATGAACAAAGTAGAAGGATGCGTTCCAGCAATATGGATGTCGCAGGAACATTACCTACCCTACCCAGACTATGCAGAGATTGACTTGGTAGAACACATCGGTACAAGCAACACAATTTCGCAGACTATTCACACGAATTACATTGACAAACTCGGCAAGAAGGACTATCCGAAGCATCAAGTGAACCCAATATACGACGTAACGAGATACAATGTCTATGGCATTGAGATACTTCCAAACAAGTTAATCTTCACAATGAATGGCACGACGACACACGTCTATCCAAAGATAAAGACAAATAACGAAGGACAATATCCATTTGGTCTTGACGAAATGTTTCTGAAACTTAACATCGAGGCAGGCTATAACAAATGGCTCCAATTCGTAGATTTCGACAATTTTCCTATCTACATGGACATTGACTGGGTGAAGTTCTACGAGCTAAAAGAATGATATCAATGAAAATATTAGTGCTCGGATATTTCGGTTTTGTCAAGAATCAGCTCGACGGACAAACGGTGAAGACACGCAACGTGTATGCACTGCTGAAGAAAAACGTCACTAATGTTTCCTATTTTGATACGGAAGAATTGCACACATCGAGGCTTTCCATGTTCCGCATGTTCCGTGATTTCTGCAAATCATCAACAGTATTCTACCCTGCCGCAGGCAATAGTTTGGCGTATATCTTTCCTATATTATATATATTGTCACTCATCTTCCGCGTGAAAATAAACTTTATTCAGATTGGTGGTTGGCTTTCAAACTTCCTTGACAAAAACCCAATCCACAAGTTTATGCTACGCAGAGTGAACTGCGTATTCGCTGAAACCGAGACAATGGAAAGCAAGCTGAAAGAAAGACATGGTTTCAAGAATGTCACTTTGTTGAGCAATTTCCGCATGACCGACTTCATTCCTACACCGCGCCATACGGAAGGAATGCTGAAATGCGTGTTTATGGCGCGAGTAATCAAGATGAAAGGCATCGACATTATTTTCGATTTGTGCGACAAGATAAGCGAAAGCGGACTAAACATCAGCGTTGATTTCTATGGAAAGATAGGCGAATCAGACCACGATTACTTTATTGAAAACCTTGCCCGTCACCCTAATACCAAGTATTGTTGTGAGCTTTCGCCCGATGATATTACCGAGGTTCTCAACCAATACGACGTTATGTTACTGCCGACACATTACTATACCGAGGGGTTTCCTGGCAGTATTCTTGAGGCATATCTTTCGGGAATACCTGTCATTGTGTCCGATTTCCAGAACGCAAAATTGCTTGTAAACGATGGTACAACAGGCTACATCTTCAAGGGAGGAAGCCTTGTCGCAATGATGGAAGACGTTCATCCTATCCAGAAAATAGTGTTCGACGATGAAGCTTTGAACAATCTTTTCACTGCTGTCAAGCGCTTGTACGACTCACCGGAGACGCTCTTGCAGCTAAAACAGAACGCTTACAAGGAAAGTCTCAATTATCGTCCTGAGTCGGCATGGCAGGTTATCGCGCCTAAAATTTCGTGATTGCATTGCGGATTGCTTCGATGTATCCGTGTCCGAACTTCAAATCAGGCTCCACATAGTTGCCTTCTCCCCATTCATTCCATGCTTTAAGGAATAAAATCTGATGCTCTGGCTGCTTGTCGGCAATCAGTTGTATGGCTTCTTCCACCGTTTTCTGGAACTTCTCTGGAGTGCTGTTGGTCAGCGGATCGGTCTTTATTCCTGCACGAGGCGTACGGTCCCATTGCGGAAGTAGAGTGGGATAAACGTTCTCCCAAGCGTCTTCAGGTGCGTAATAATAGCGCATTGCTTTCTCATAATCTGTGCGATTCGAGGCTGGGAGGAACGTTCTGCCAGCGAGATAATACCTTATCATGTGCCATTTTCCATGACATAGAGTCTGCGCACGCGACAATCCTCCAGACATTACGGCATCAAAACCCTTGTTCAGCACGGCATTATATAGGTTTGCGGCTTGGTTAGTATCGTAGAGAGTAACGCGTTTTCCTTCGCGCGACTGCCCTGTACAGTTCTGTGTATAACCCACGAAGTGGATGCCTGGCAGTCCATTCTCGTGTGCCATTAACTGCCAAAGTTCGATGAAATGCTCCACTTCAGGGAAGTCATTGGGTGTCCAGATGCCAAACAATGGCTTGCCATCGACCTTGATGTAACGCTCGTCACGGAATGCAGGGAGCAGATGATTGAAGTGTGCTACGTGGTCGTCCATCGAGTATTCCATCTTCATAATCATGGAATCGCGCTTCATACTTGCCCCTTTCTTCCATGTTTTGTTGGTCCAGTCATGGTTTGCCCAGCACAAACAGAACGGAAGTGTTGGCTTTCCGCTTGCAAGAACTTCGT
Source organism: Prevotella sp. (assembly GCA_045597685.1). GTDB lineage: Bacteria > Bacteroidota > Bacteroidia > Bacteroidales > Bacteroidaceae > Prevotella. The sequence goes on along the minus strand of JAZLKO010000098.1, from coordinate 19,819 downwards.
CGAAAGGACGCTGCAAGAGTTGCCGACCATTGCCAAACCAGTAGTGATAATAGCAGAATCCTTCTATTCCAGCTTCGCGTGCAAGCGCTGCCTGCTGCTCTCTGACCTCGGGAAGTCTCAGGTCGTAGAAGCCCAAATCAGCGGGAATCCTCGGCTGATAATGCCCACGAAACAGTGGTTTCGCCTTTGCTACATTAGTCCACTCGGTAAATCCTTTGCCCCACCATTCGTCGTTCTCGGGTATTGGATGGTATTGCGGGAGGTATAATGCTATTACTCTTGGTTTCATATCTTGTATTATTTTCGTGAACTAATTTGTTGTCGTTTTTATGTTTATTACTACACTTTCGGGCAGTTGTCCGAATGAGTTTTCACAGACGTACGTTCAAGTCGGAAAAAAGTTGTACAACTTTTTTCCGAGTTAAGCGTTCGTCTGCTGAGATGCATACGTTCGCCTTGAGAAACGCAAGCGTTCGATGTGCATAAATACTATTGTTGATTTACTTTTTATATATTTTTTATTCCTTTATATAACGCATAAATTTGCTCAATGTTTTGCTCATTAGTATATAATTTGTTAACAACGCGAAAGGCATCGTTAACGTATGCATCGTACTCCTTTTGTGGCAATGACGATGCAATAAGCAACTGTTGCATGAGTTGTTCAACGTTGTTGTAACGCAATCCTACGTCGTGTCCAAGCATCTCACGTGCATTGTCGAACTGCTCATGAGTGCCTCCGGTATCACGCCCGATGACCAAACATCTGGCAAACATAGCCTCAGCCATGCAACGTCCAAAGGCTTCGAAACGCGATGCGATGACTATTGCACGTGCCTTTTGCATGATGAATAGCACGTCGGAACGCTGTCCGAGGAACTCAACAAAGGCTTCGATGCCGTTATTTTTACAGAAGTTTTGCACCTCGCGATTGTAGTTTTCATCCAACACACCTCCTACAACGCGCAGCGGCAGAGGGTCAACAACGCATTTGCGATACGTTGCGTAAGCCTGCAAGACCTCAAGCAAACCCTTTGCAGGTTCGATGCGACCGACAAAAAGAAGGAAGTTTTCCTTGAATGAAACCGATGGTTTGTCCTGTCTATGGGCAATACCGTTATACACGACAAGGCTCTTTTCCTTCAGTTTGTGATAAAGTTGTATGTCCTTTGTAATGCAGATTGAGTAGGTGTCTAAGCTCTTTAGACGCGAATAAAAGGCATGTTTTGTCGGGAAATAATGAAAGTCGAAGTCCTTGTTAGCGTATTCACGGAAGTGGATTATGTGTGGAATTCCTGTCTTTTTGCTGAGGTCTGTACCGATTCCAATGATGCTTACATTGGTATGGATAAGGTCAATTTTATGCTGTTCAGCGTATGCAGCGAGCTGTTTCACCGCACGATGATTGACAATGAAGCGTGCAATCATGCGAGGTATGAACAGCAAATAATCCACTGGAACTCGCAGATAAGTATAGGTTTGAGGGCGGAAAGTGAGTGGAAGAACGTCTATTCCCATCTCCTTCAACTCTGCTGCTATGCCATTCATGTCAGGCACGACAACCGTTGGCATCACTCCTTCTGCCTGTAAACCAAAGAGCATATTCTTGAACGACTTGGTAGCTCCAGCATACTTGTCTGTGTTATGAAGGATATACAAGACTCTCATTTGAATGACTTTTTAATGTTGTCGTAGTAATACACAAGTATGAAAAGATAGAGCACAAAGAAATAAGCATAGACCTCCATAAGCATCATTGTAAAGAGAATGGCGATGCTCAAAAGTAAGTTTCGCATTGTGGAATCAGTGGGTCGAGGTATTTTTCGCAGGACTATATAACACAAAAAGATGAATACAGCCATAAGTACAAGCCCACCATTGATAAGAAGATTGACAAGGAAATTGTGCGGTCCGATGCCCCTTACCACCATATTAGCCTGATACCATTCAGTACCGACTTGCCCATGACCGATGACTGGGGATTGGAAAAATGCTTTCATACCCGTGTCCCACTTCTCGGTTCGCATGGTAAAAGTGATATCCTTGCCCAGAACATCTTCAACAATATATCGTGCAGTTTTATTATTTTCAATGCCATTACCGTTGAAAACAATAGTAAATTGGAAAAGTAAAGTAATAGAAATAATGGTAATGATTGCTATTTTCTTTATCACCCGCGATGGTATCATATATATAATAAGGAATAGCAATATACAACTTAGGCTCGTCATTGATGCCACAATACCAAGCGAAACGACACAAACCAACACAAGCGGAATGAAATTGAGCAGCCATCTCTTGGAGAATTTCAAGCAGATAATGTTCGATACCATTGCGCAAAGCATTCGGCATCCAAACTGATTATAGTTACCGCCAAGGGGGTAACCAGCATTGTCCTTGTCGGCAACGACAATCCACGTAGGGTTTGTGATGAGATAATAGAAGTTATAATATATGCAAAACGAGAAAGCAACCGTACAAGCAATGACAACCATCTTCATATTGTCGCGATAATAATCGACAATCATTATCAGCGAAGCCACTTCAAAAAAAACAAATACAGCCCCTTTCAAGTCGTTTCCACTGATGATAGTGAAAACAAGAAGCAATATAAAAAACAGAAAGACGAGTATGGAAAAGTGAGTTACAGTGTGTGCCCGAGCGTACAAATACGTTATCACGAAGGAATCAGCAATGACCAAAGCTAACAAAGCATAGGAAAGCATTTGCTTGCCTTCCATTCCTGCAAAAGCTAAAGAAATCTCGCAAATCAGCACGAATAACATGCAGAATGGCAAGAAGGTCAATTTCTTCAAGTCAATCTTCAACGTCATTTTTATCGCTTTATGAACTTTCGGAACAACTGTGTTGCTATTGCCTTCTCGCTTTCATTCAATGCAAAAAGCCAAATGACAAGGGCATCGACAACAACACATACGAATAACGTCAAGAGGAAACGGAATGGAAAGTCCATGCCATATACGATAGCGATACCTGCAAGAACTATTATGCAAGTCGGCAGAATAGCCGGAACAATGACATTCTTCACGAAATGCCCTAACTTCAGCCCTGTAATATACTTTGCGAATACCACTCGACACAAAGCACTGATAACTTCAAAAATCACATATAGCCACAATGTTGTGTGAACGTCTGTTCCAAGATACAAGGCAAGACACATGGCAGGAATGGTCAGCAACTTTATAGTATAAACGACTACAGAGTAACCTCTTATCTTTCCTGTTGCATGAATTGCGGTTCCTAAACCGATGGTAATCTGGTCGCATATTGATGCAAGAATGATGAAACGGCAGAAAGAGATTGCTGCATCAGGAATGTCTTTCAGCCATATACGCAAAATTTCAGGCATTTCAATCATTAGTGGAATGCCTATCATTGAAAGAATGAGGAAAGAGTATTTGCTCATCACCTCGGAAAGACGCAACATTTCTTCGCGGTCATTGGCTCCCTCTGCCTTGATAATCTGGGGACTTATTGCGTTTATTATTGCCAATGACAGGAAGAGAATTGCACCTGTCACTTGTTGTGCAATGCCGTACGCTGCATTGAATACTATTCCAAAGAAGCGATTAAGTACTATGGCGAAGCCTTGCATACGCCCTACAACACAACCTGTGCTGTAAATAGTCCAGCCTGCAAACGATAGCAATTGCTTAATGCACATCCTTTCTATGTCCTTGAAATATATGAGCAGACGACATTCTTCGTATTTATATTTGCCGTACAAAGCAAAGGCGACAAAGGTAAATACCTGTATGAAGGTCATCATGACGGCATAAAGTATAAGTTTGTCCAAGTCGGAATGTAAGAGATATATAGCCAACACAAACTTCAACACGCCATCGCAAACCTCGATGATTGAGATATAGACAATGTTTTCACGAGATATAAACAGAGCTTTGAACGGTGCCGCCATGACAGTAAAAAAGAGCATCACGACCGCCATGACATACACAAACTCTGCTGCCTGATGCCGTCCGACAGGAATGACAAAGTAATCATAGATTAGCCAATTGGTCATTGCAAGCAATACAGCACATATCAGCACTGCAAAGCATACGTGTATGAAGACACTATTTGTGAATATCTTTTTAAGGTAATCGAAATTCTTTTTGCCAAAATAGAACGAGAGATAGCGTTGTGTGGTGGTGACTAACGCATTGGTGATATAAGCCAACATGGCAACGACACCTGCAACAAGCGAATATATTCCGTAGTCATCGTGTCCCAAAGCCTCAAGAATGAGTCTTGTAGAATAAAATGAGAGGAATATATTAATTATAGCTCTTGCGTATTGAGCAATAGTATTTACAAATGCTCGTTTGGCAGAATTACCCTTCATTCAAATAACTTATTTTCAAAACCTTGCGAATAGCAAGTCTCTAACGGTCCAGAACGCAGTTACGACAAATGCCAAGAGCATCATACCTGCCACAAAAATCATTCGCTTTGGCCCTGTAGGTTTGATTGGGACAGATGCACTTTGCAGAATTGTAAACGCAGGTGTCTTCTCCTGAACCTTTGCCATTGCCATCTGCAATTGTGTTGCTGTAGCATTGTAATTATTGTATTTCAGCTGTAACTCATTCTCCAAAGCTTCCATTTGCGACCTATATGACTGTAGTACAACATCCATGTTTTCATCGCAACATGTAGCATAAGCCCTCTGCGCCTTCATATAACTGCGCTTTGCCTCAGCATTAAGTATCTTGGCATGTTCCAAGTCGTTGCGAGCTTTTTTTGTCCTATATTCCGTGATAAAGGCCTGCAAACGCTGTGCTACAGAGTCAGCGACAGTTGCACAAATCAACGCATCCTGATCCTCAACAAATATAGATATGACATAAGTCTTCTTGTCAATGCTGCATTTAATCTTGCTTCCTATCTTGTTTGCGACTGCAAACTGGCGTCTCGTAAGTCGGAACGGATCAACTTCACTGCCTTTTCCTTTGCCAGAAGAAACTGGTTCTGGAGATATAAAGAGTTTCTTTATTGCATTTATCCATTTCATCCAAAATGCGGACTTCTGCATCTTGCTCAGATAAGTATAATAATCCGTGTCAATACTTCCATCCAAAGAACGCACTCTCATTGGGAACATCTTTACCTGAAAGTCTTTCGTCTGCAATAAGTCTGGATAAAGATCTGGTCCAATGGCATCCTCGGAACTGCCCACGGTGGCATCAAGATTTACGCCGAATGAACTTGCAAGCGACCCTATTGAACCTAAATCACTACCGCTCACTTCGGGTGCAAGTTTTATCTCGCACTCATAATACCTCGGCACACATAGTATCAATGCACACGAAACTACAAACGTGATGGCTACGACACGAATAAAGAGTTTCTTTTTGCTCTTTATTCTTTTTATTATTGCACCTATGTCTATTATGTCTGTTACAGTTTTCTCTTCCATGATAATTCAAATTATTTTATTAAGTTTGCAATTGAGGCTATCATTGTTGCTAATGATGCTACTGACGTGCCGACAGCAATATATTCGGCTGTTGTCATCTTGTTCTTTGACTTAGATGGTACAACAATTTCACAGCCAGGAGTAACCTTTGTGCTACCTTTGACCTTAGCCACTGTTCCGTTCATATTTATCACGTATGTCTTGCTTTTTCTTGCCCGATTTCCATATCCACCAGCCTGCTTTATATAATAGTTTACATCCTTACCACTCTGGTATGCAATTGTTGTAGGATACATTACATCTCCTTCCACACGTACTGTACCAGAATATTCTGGGATGATTATCCTGTCACCTTCACGCAACACAATATCTTCGTCACCTCCTGGATTGGCAAGTGCCTTGTCAAGTTCTATACCTACATAATACGTATCGCCTATCTCGAGTTTCTTTACGTCAACCGAGTCTTTACCCGACTGCATCTGTGCTGTTTTCAGCACCGTCTGCATTCTGAGTTTCTCTTCTGGTGTCATCTTTCTCTCCAACCTTGAGCCTTTTGCGTATGCTGTATTGGTAAGTCCACCAGCCTGTTTTATCACCTCGCTTAAGCGTTCGTTTTTATTTGTCAGAGTATATGTGCCGCCAAACATTATTTCGCCTTCAATTGTTATGTTTCTCTGTTCGGCATAGCCTGGACTTTTTCTTACATACACTTCATCGAAAGGCTGAAGCTTGAACGACTCTTTTCCATCCACCATAAAGCCATCTTTCAGCGAGAAACTGAATGTTTCGGCAGTCTTATCAAGACTTTCAGTTGCCTGCTTGTCACGGATTCGTCTTGAAACATCAACTTTTACGGTAGAAGCCGACGACTTTATGCCTCCTGCCTGCAGAATAATATCCTCAACTGTTGTATTTTCTGCAAATTCGTATATACCTGGATAAAACACTTCACCATGTATGGTTATCGTTTTTTCTTCTGTATAGTCTTTCAGGCTGGCTATAAACAGCACGTCTTCATTTCTCAGTGGAATATCTGCCACTCTGCCTTCCATGATGCCCTGAACATCTATTGATACAGCCTCCAATGTGCGGTCGGCTTTTCTTCTGTGCAAGACGGCACGATTCTGGAAGGCATCTTCCGTACAGCCGCCAGCTGCCTGAATTAATGTCTTCACACTGTTTATGTCACCGCCTACCTGATACATTCCCGGACGGAACACTGCTCCCTTGACCTCAATCATATTGCTATAACGCTGGATGATTGAGTCAACATATACAGAATCCTCATCGTCAAGATGGAATGACGACATGTCAAATTCGTTAACATTGAAGATTGAATAATGACCTTCGGCTTTTCTTATCACTTTTACTTGCTTCTTATAGGCATCGCCAGTAAAATTGCCAGAATATTTCAACAATGTTTTCAGACTCTCACTTTTCTTCATTTCATAGAACATTGGACGACGAACCTTTCCAGTAATGTTCACCAAAGCTTCGTATGGACCTACGTTTATGACATCGTTTTCGTGCAGTCGCACATCACCCGTCAGTTTCCCATTCAGTATATAGTCATACACGTCAACCACTGACAGCAATTTACCATTTCTATACACCTGAATGTTTCTCAACGTGCCTATGTCGTTTGTTCCTCCTGCCATATACAAAGCATGGAATACGGATGCAAATGCTGACAATGTGTAAGTTCCTGGCACTCTAACCTCACCCATCACATTGACGGTTATCGTACGAGTCTGTCCGAGAGTGAGATCAAAGCTACTGTCTTTGTATCGTTTGCCGAGTGTGTTCTTCAGTCGTGTCTTGGCCTGTGCCACAGAAAGTCCTGAAAGTTGTATCGGGCCCACATTCTCTATCACTATTGTACCATCAGGCGAAATAGTCTCTGTTGAAGATGCCTGTGATGCTCCCCAAATATCCACATTCACCACATCGCCAGGACCGAGGCGATAGTTCTGTGGCGTGGCAAGATTCATATTTGGCTCGAAAGTCAGATTCTTCTTGTTGAAGATATCACGCCCGAAAACTTTTCTCTTAGGCTCTTTATCCAATAGATCCTCCTCTTCGTCAAAATATTTCATCGAATCTGGCATCATAAATCCCATGGCATCATCCATTTCCATAAACTCCTCATCCTTTTCATCGTATGTATGAGTCGTTACGGCCTTTTTGTTGCCATCCTTGCGGCGATTCACAATCTTGCCATTCTCATCTTTCATATCAGCCTTTGTTGCTTTCTTATCACCATTTGTTGTGCGCAACCTGTCTTGTCGCGTCTGTTCGGCACCTGTAATGTCAACAGCATTCAAACTACCATTGCTTTGCTGCTTCTGGTATTTGGCGTAAAGTGTACGTATGCGCTGTATGTCAACACCATTCTGCATCAACTGGGTAACAATCTGCGAACGCGATGTTCCTTTCTCCAACTGTTCTTGCACAAATTTTATTATTTGCTTGTCGGTCATATCTGCGTATGCAAACAATAACGAAAACGAAAACAAAAACAAAAACGCAAAGCGCAAAAATTTTCCAAAATGCTTTCTCATATATTTTCTGATTTGTAAACTCACAAACAATCAATTACAATGGTTCAAAGTTCAAGGCTCATGTCTTAACTCCTTAACTCCTTTAACTCCTCAACTCCACAATTCAAAATTTCTTCCCACTTACCATTGCCACAAGCGTGTTTGCGACTATCTGACAATCCAGAGTGAGAGTCCGACTTCTTAAATAGTTAACATCCATACGAAGACGCTTAAGCATTTTCTCCATTGTGTCTGTATAACCATTATAGAGTGTTGCTTCCGAAGTCAACCCTGGCTTCATCTGATAGATTAGCAGATAGCCTGGGTCTTCTTTCATTATCATATCTATGTAGTACTGTCTTTCTGGTCGCGGACCGACAATACTCATATCACCGATAAAAACATTCCATAATTGTGGCAGTTCGTCTAAATGGGAATCTCTTAAAAATCCGCAAAATCCTGACGACTCCGCCTCATCAAATGATGGAACAAGTCGTGGACCGTCAGCCTCATGGTCTGGGCTTAATGTGCGGAATTTATAAATCATAAAAGGATTGCCATTATATCCTATCCGTTCCTGCTTGAATATTGCACCACCATCTCCCTGAATTTTCAAAATCAGAAAGAAAATCAGGAATACAGGTGATAATATAATCAGCCCAATCAGCGACAGAACCACGTCAAAGCAACGTTTTATCATTTTCTGTACCCCGCCCATGTTATCAGCAGGATAAGTCAGATATATTTGTTTTTCCACCATAATGCGCACGTGTATTTTATTTAATAACCTATTTTCATTGAAATTATTGCAAAAACGGCTGCAAAGGTAATAAAAAAAAATGAAAACTCAAAGTACAGTGCTTAAAACTTACGTTTTAGGATTTTTTAGCGGAACTACTCACCGATTCTAAAATCTTGCTATCAAAGTTATGATTATAGTTTTAGAGGTTCGGTTAAGACCCCATAAGCGACAACCTTGTCACAACCTTATGTAACCCTTTTACTCACTATTTACTCACTATTTACTCACTCCTATAGAGTAGCCATAGAGTGTAGTCTGTGTGAGCAAATTGTGAGTAAAGGATAGTAATATGGTTGAGAAGAAGTTGACAAAGCCAGGTTTTACATTCATATGGGAATGTCACCAATGTAGATAACAAAAAAAGGGGTACTTGGAGAAATAGATGTTGAATTTTACTGGTGAGCCAATTATTATCTTAGCAATGATGTTGGAGCCTGAGAAATCAAAAAAATGACAAAACTCAGCACATTTTCAAAATAAAATCATTGTTTCTTGTTAATTAAGGTTAAAAAATAAGGTAATAGTAATAAGAGTAACTTATCTTTTTCATACCTTTGCAGTCGCTTTTGAAAATATGGCGATATTTTTAGGCGGAAATAGCTCAGTTGGTAGAGCACAACCTTGCCCCAAGATTTAAATAAGGTATCCAACCTTGGCAAGGACTTCTACCACAAGTTATGGAAGCGAAGTATAACAGGCGGAAATAGCTCAGTTGGTAGAGCACAACCTTGCCAAGGTTGGGGTCGCGGGTCCGAGTCCCGTTTTCCGCTCATAAGTCGGGAATAAGTATTTTTTGTACAAAAGTAAATTAACTGCCCTGGTGGCGGAATTGGTAGACGCGCACGTTTCAGGTGCGTGTGTCGCAAGACGTGAAGGTTCGAGTCCTTTTCAGGGCACTTTTTTCAGAGTTAATTTACTCAATATTGATGGAGAGGTGGCGGAATTGGTAGACGCGCTACTTTGAGGGGGTAGTGTCAATCGCGACGTGGGAGTTCGAGTCTCCTCCTCTTCACCAAAAGCCCTAAAGTAAGGGTTTTTTACTGGCGGAAATAGCGCTGTTGGTAGAGCAAGGAATTCTACCACAAGTTATGGAAGCGAAGTATAATAGGCGGAAATAGCTCAGTTGGTAGAGCACAACCTTGCCAAGGTTGGGGTCGCGGGTCCGAGTCCCGTTTTCCGCTCTTTTATTTAAGCACATTTTTTTAGAAAAACATTTTTTTACTACCTTTCTTTATGAATTTATATTTAAGGTACTTTGAAGAGGAGACTTTGGCTCATAGTGTGGACGAGGCATTGGACTTTCTGCACACTATTCCTGAAATAGAACTGAATGCAGAAACTGAAAATGACATCAGAGAATACGTTGATGGTTCAGTGGGATACCCAAAACGATATAAAGTGCATCAGCATTCTTATTTCATTATTATAAAAACCGAAGCAGAGACAATGCAGGATTTTAAGGATAAAAAAGCGATAAAAAAAGCCCCACCAAAACCAGTTGACGTTATGCAGGCAACTTCTGCATTAGCTGTGATTAAGCCAGGCTGGTATGAAGGTACTCTGATTTTCAAGCGCGTCATAATTTTACCAAGTTCAGGAAAATGCCAATACATCGACACTCCGTTTGTTGTTGCATGCAAAGCCTCTTGCGGTCAGGAGTGTTATGACAGAATTGTGGATTATCTGATAGACAAGGTAGATAAGCGCAGTCAGTTTCCTGCTCCTAAAGGCAAATATTTCTCCTTTAAGTATTTGGGAGGAGTTAAGAACTAAGGTGTGTTCCATAAATTAAAAAAAGCGATGTTAACATCGCTTTTTTTTTGCGTCCCTGACGAGTCAGTGGAAAAAAACAAACAGTTTTGCTTATATCTATGCTACCTTCTTGAGTTTCTTCATCTGTGACATGATGAACAAGAAACTCAACAGACAAAGTGCCATCAGAAGAATCCATACGTATGCCAACTGAGGAGTTCCGTCCCAGATGAGTCCAGGGATGAACACGAGCTGGTTGCCAAGAGCTGTGGCAACAAACCATCCACCCATCATCATACCTTTATATTTAGGAGGGGCAACCTTGCTTACGAAACTTATTCCCATAGGCGACAGCAGAAGTTCGGCGAATGTCAGAACAAGATATGTTGAGATAAGCCAGTTTGGAGAAACTCTGTCAACACAGCCTGCAGCAACCTGCTCTGAAGGTGATAGCAATGTCATTGAGCACCCTGTCATGATGAGGTATGCACATGCAGCCACAAGCATACCTAATGCTATCTTCATTGGAGCAACAGGTTCTTTGCCTTTCTTTGCCAATGCGCTGAAAATTGCAAGTGATACTGGAGTCAAAGCCACAACATAGAATGGATTGAACTGCTGGAATATTGGAGCCTCAACTGCAGTTGTTTCAGGCAAAGCATTGTATTGATAAGCCAAATATGCACCAGCAAGAATGATTACCAATCCAGAGATGGTTCTTCCCTTGCCACTCTTACTCTGGAACAAGGAGAACAAAGCATAAACAATAAATACTACTGCCACCAGATTCCAAACATCGAACAACATACTCTCCACACCTGTTGAAGACTGAGCTGTATAATCCTTTGCAAACTGAGTAAGTGTAGCACCATTCTGATGGAATGCCATCCAGAAGAAGATTACCACTGCAAATACGAGACACAGAGCCACGATGCGTTGCTTAGTTTCAGCCTTTGAGAGTTCCTCAATCGGAGCTGCTTCAGAACCTTTCTCAGCGACGCTTCCTTTTTCTGCAGTCTTGAACCAGGAACGGAATACATAATAAATGGCTATTGACACCAACAATGAAATGCAAGCCACGCCAAATGCGAAATGATAAGAATCAGCTTCGCTGTACCCCAATGTATGCTGAGCATAATCCATCATCTTGATGGCTGCTGTAGGAGCAAACATTGCACCAATATTGATAGCCATATAGAAAATGGAAAAAGCAGAATCGCGTCTGGCAGCGTATTTAGGATTATCGTAAAGGTTACCTACCATTACCTGCAAATTACCTTTAAACAGAGCTGTGCCAATGCTTATCAACACAAGTGCTGCTATCATGTAAGCATACGCAGCACTACCTGCTCCTGCTGGAATAGCCAACAACAGGTATCCAATCAGCATTACAAAAATACCAATAGTGACACACTTGCCAAAACCGATTTTATCGGCAAGCATACCTCCAAAAAGAGGGAGGAAATAGACGAACATCAAGAATGATGAATAGATACTCATAGATGCTCCTGGAGACAAATTGAAATTAGCCTGCAAGAACAAAACAAAAACTGCAAGCATGGTGTAGTAACCAAAACGCTCGCCAGTGTTGGCTAATGCCAAGGCAAATAGACCTTTAGGTTGATTTTCAAACATAGTTTTTTATATTTTTATTATTAATAATTCCAAATACGTGATACTTAACTCCTATACCTCACACTTCAGGTGTGTTCTATTGAATATTTGCTTTTTCGAGTCCATATTCTTTCTTCTTATCAAGTACCTTCAAATATATTGCAAAGAAGAATGCGATGACTCCAAAACAAGCAAAGACTACCAGAGGAACAGTGTAATCGTACGGAATGAAATCTGCATTTGCAGCCTTGGCAGCAATAACTGCAGGGTTATTAGCATTTGTTGACGCAAGCAATGAACCAATCAGCATTGGTACGAAACAAAGTCCAAAATTCTGCACCCAGAAAATCAAGCAGTATGCACTTCCTAACACTTTCTCATCAATAATCTTTGGTACGCTTGGCCAAAGGGCTGCAGGAACAAGAGCAAACGAGATACCTAACAGAACAATAGTAGCGTATGCAATAAATGGACTTTTAGTTTCTGGAAGCACAAATGCGAAAATCAAGTGGCAGCAAATAAGCAATAATGCGCCCCATATCAACATAGTTGCGCCTTTGCCTCTATGGTCAAGGAAGCCACCAAGGAATGGAGTAATGACGGCTGCACCAATCGGGAACCAGCGGAAAATGTTTGATGCATTTTCAGGACTGATGCCATCCAGATTACATTGCAACATATTTGCTCCATAACGCTGGAATGGGAAAATTGCCGAATAATACAATACACAAAGCAAGGCAACAATCCAGAACACCTTGCTTGAGAAAATCTTTCCGATATCACTTACCTTGAATTCTTCTTCAGAATTATCTTCTTTAGCATCAGAGCCAAGTTGCTTATCGAATTTCTTGTCCATAAACGTAAAGACCGTGAAGGTGATGAGTCCGATAAGCAATAAAACAGTGCAGAATCCGACTGGAGCAACAACCGTTCCCATCTTTGCTGCAATCAAAGGAGAGATGGTAAAGATTGTGAACACACCAATACGTGCAATTGCCATTTCAAGTCCCATGGCGAGTGCCATTTCTTTGCCCTTGAACCATTTTGCTATGATTTTAGAGACGGTTGTCCCCGCCATCTCACAGCCGCAACCGAATATCATGAAGCCCAATGCAGCCATCTTTGCGCTTGCAGGCATGTCAATCCACCAAGAATTAAGCCAAGCTGCAAAGTCTGTGGTTTGGAACCAATCTGTGATACCTACATATTTTATGCAGGCACCGACGAACATCATTGATGCACTTAATTCACCTGTAAAACGTACCCCCATCTTGTCGAGTATTATACCAGCAATAATTAGGAAACCGCACACATTGAGGATGTATTCGCCCGCAGCGTATGTGCCAAAAACATCAGGAGTCCATCCTCTTTCTTGTTCAACAAGGGCCTGAAGTGGTGACATTACGTCAACAAACATGTAGCCAAAAAACATCATCAAAGCGACAAGTATGAGGACTGTCCATCTCACCCATGCTTTGTCGTTCATTTTCTGTTGGATAATTTCTGTCATAATTGTATTATTTAAAATTTAACTTATTCTTTGTCTTCTTTATATCGAAGAGATATGCTAATTTTATTACTATCGTTCCATGATTGGAGGATCCAAAATAATCTCTTTTTGTATTGCCATAGATATCACCTAATCCATAATAGTATCTTGCATCGAGTGCGAAATGTCCTAATTTCGGACGGGAAAACTCAACTCCCACACCTGCCGTGATTCCATAGTCAAACTTATTTTCGACTGGCATCACTTCCATCGTGTCAACAAGTGAGGAGCGTCTGTTGTCAGGATCCACATTATGGCGCTGGCTGTATTCGTAATTGGTGTTTGTTGATTCATTGAGGAACAATCCTATTTGCGGACCAGCCACAATATAGAACTGGAAGCCTTTGTCTTCCCCACCCCATCCAAGTCGGGCAAGTAATGGCATCTGCAAATAATTCATCGTGCGCGAATATTTTTCTGCTTCGCCAGTTTCAAGATTTATCACAGGATTACGGTTGACATCCTGTATTTTTTCCTTAAAACCTATGCTTGAATAGTTAAATTCTACTTGAAGCGCACAAATGCTTTTGAAATATTTTTCACATGTATAACGGAAAGTAAATCCGAATTGCGGTCCTGCATGCTGGCTCAAATTAGCTTTTGGCAGAAAACGTATTGAGTTCAAGGCAACACCACCATTAACACCAATGGCAATATCGTTTCTGTATGCACCTACCTGTGCCGTTGCATTTACTGACAACATCAGCAAAAGCAGGATAATGCAATATTTCCATTTACTACTCACCATTTTTAACTCTTAATAGTTTATGGTTTCTATCTTGCCATCTGTGCGATAATGGATAAACATCATCGCTTTGTTTAAATAGCCGCCATCTTTCGAGGACTTGCCAAAGTGTAATGGTGTCTGCAAAGGGACATTCGGTGACTGTTGCTTCGTGCCAATGAAATTTTTACCATATTTGGCAATACCTTTGATAAAATAGTAAGCATGGTCGAAACCTGCCAGCATAAATTGAGGCTTGGCAGGCAATATTTCTTGACGGAACCAAAAACGATATTTGTTTTCCAAATCAGTCACACGCCTATCGTATGGATTGACATAATATGTGCTTGGAATATACACATTTTTCTTGCAGAAATTATCCAACTGATAACGTTCATACATTAGCCATTCATTGTAGCCCAAATATTTCACATTAATATTTTCGTATTTGGCATAGACGACTTTCATTTTCTCAAACACAGCCAACATCTTAGGCGACGACGCCGAATTGAGAATCACAATATTCCCCTTTTTCTTGTGGAATGCCTTTACGAAAGCCTTGTCCTCTTGCGTTACGTTTGTAATACGGACTTTTATCTTGTTTGCCTGGCAGTATTGTTTAATGGCATTTGTAAAACTTGGTTTGCGGAAGTTTGTCGTATCATTGCAATCAACTATCACCACCTGATGTTCGCCCTCCTTAAGACATAATCGCATGAAATTCTTAACTATCTCAGGTTCAAGCATCTCAGATGGCTGATAAATCTGGAAAATGTTTGGATTCACCTGCGTTTCTGGCGTATTGATTGAAAATGGAATTACGAGTTTACTGTTGTTGACCTTCGCAAAAGCAGAAAGATAAGAAGCCTGTGAAGAGTATAACGGACCAAAAATCACATCACAGTTTTTCAAATCAGGATCTGCCAAAACAGAAGCCACTGATGTATCTGCTTTACAATTCACTGCCGTAATCTCTATATTCTGTCTTTCCAGTTTCAGACTATCCGCTGCCAAAAGAATACCGCGATAATATTCTATCATACGCATACCTTCTGCATTGTTGCGATGAAGTGGCAATACAACACCAACTTTGACAGTTTGCGAAAACACCGTTACCCAAGTTGGCATGAAAACGAAAACGGAAACGAAAACGAAAACAGATACAAAATATTTATTCATGCCGCAAAAATAAGAAAAAACTTTGTTTTTTAATTGATAATTGATGATTGGCAATTGATAATTATAATTTTTTAATAAAAAATCTTAAAAACCCACAACCCATAACCAACAACCCACAACCTTTTTCTTATTTTTGCAGCAAATTGAAATCATAAATGAAAAATTTAATCTTTTTGTCTTTTCTGCTTTGTTGCCAATTGTCAAGCCATGCAGGTGAAATACCTACCATAAATCCATATTTCAGCAAGCAAGGCGTAATTGTTGACAACGATTCACTAAAACTAAAAACATTTTCAGGCGATGCACCTTATGCAGCAACATTCTATTCTGGTGCGGAAAACACAGACGGATATGATGCAACATACGAATGGCGGTTTTATAAAGACAGCCATTCCAGTGAGCCATTCTTGGTTAGATACGAAGAAAATACCGATTTCACTTTCACGGAAACTGGTGCTACCGTTGTAGAACTATATGCTACTTTTGTAAAAGCGGCAATAAGAGATACCATTAAATATACAGAAGAGTTTTGGGAAGGACCAGATGGTGACAATCTGCGGCTTACTATCTCCATAAAGCCGAGTCTGCTCAGTTTTCCAAATGCTTTCTCACCGAATGGTGACAATCTGAATGATATTTACAAAGCAAAAAAAGGCTATCAGAGTATTGTAGAGTTTCATGCCATGATTTTTAACCGTTGGGGACAGAAAATCTACGAATGGTTCGATCCTGCAGGAGGCTGGGACGGCACACATAACGGCAAAGACGTGAAACAAGGAGTGTATTTCATGCTTTGCAAAGCAAAGGGAGCAGATGGGCGCACTTATACAATCAAGACCGATGTGAATCTGCTTCGTGGATACACAAGTCCAGGATCTGATGGTAGCGAATCAGGATTTTAGACTGAGCAGTAACGAAAATGTAATATTTCGTGGGATATAGTTAAAAATCAATAATTTTGTGTGCGTTATAGACTACCTTTTTTTACTTTTGCAACGAAAATACGTTATATGTATGTAAAACCATAAAATTGGGACAATATGAAAAAGATTATTTTGTTATCTATTGCAGCAGTTGCTGCTTTGAGTTTTAACTCATGTACTAATAAGGAACTTATCAACTGCCAGGAAGAAAACAAGCAGTTGCAAGGCAATTGGCAGACCACCAAGGAAGACTTGGCTGCCGCTAAATCTCGTATTACTGGTCTGGAAGAACAGCTCCGCACTCAAAAGAAAGCTAATGAAGATTTGCAGCGTTCATTGGAACAGAGTCTCTCTACTGGTACCCAGTCGAATGTAAATATCGCTAAGCTGGTTGACCAGATTAACGAATCTAACCAGTATATCCGTCACTTGACTGAACTGAAAAGCAAGTCAGATTCTCTGAACCTGATTCTCACAAACAATCTTACTCGTTCTTTGAGCAGAGAAGAACTGAAGGATATTGATATTCAGGTGCTGAAAGGTGTAGTTTATATCTCGCTTTCTGACAACATGCTCTATAAGACTGGTGACTATACTATCAGCGACCGCGCTAAGGAGACTTTGGAGAAAATCGCTAAGATTATTATGGACTACAGCGACTATGATGTTCTCGTGGAAGGTAATACAGACAATGTGCCTATCACACGAGAAAACATCCGCAACAACTGGGATCTCTCTTGTCTGCGTGCATCAAGTGTTGTTCAGTACTTGCAGACCAATTTCGGTGTTGACCCTAAGCGTATGACTGCTGGTGGTCGTGGTGAATATAATCCAATTGCCGACAACGACAATGAAGTTGGCAAGCAGCGCAACCGCCGTACTCAGATTATCATCACTCCAAAACTCGACCAGTTTATGGAACTGCTCGACAAGAGTCCGAAGGAATAAATAGCGGTTGATAATTGACTACTAAAAAAGCTCCATTCGTGGGGCTTTTTTAATGATTAATGATACTTCCTTTATTGTTATGAAAAGATTTTTTTATGTATTTGCGTTGTTGCTGGCATGTTCTTCTTCTGTGCCAGCAGCTGATGATTTGTGGCCAGACGGTTCAAAAATTTCAAAATGGTTTGCAAGAGAAAGTGTTGATATTTCCAAACTCGGCAAACAGTATGTGATTACTGACTATGGTGTTAGCGATGACAGTACTTTGCTACAGACGGAAAAGATTCAGGCTGTAATAGACAAGGCTGCAAACGAAGGTGGTGGGGTGATTGTCATACCAAAAGGCACATTCCTGAGTGGGGCTCTCTTTTTCAAACAAGGAACTCATCTGCATCTACAGGAAGGTGGCACTATCAAGGGTATTGATTACATACGCTGGTATCCTGTCAAGGATAATCGTATGGAAGGACAAAACCTGAAATATTTCGCTGCCCTAATCAATGCCGAAGGGCTGAATGGTTTTACTATTTCGGGCAAAGGTACAATCAATGGTAATGGTGAACGTTTTTGGCGTGAATTCTGGATTAGACGACAGATTAACCGGCAATGCACTAACCTTGAGGCCATGCGACCAAGATTGGTTTTTATACGCGACTGCAACGATGTCACTATAAACGATGTACATCTGATAAACAGCGGTTTCTGGACCTGCCACCTGTATAAGTGCAACAGGGTAAAGATAATCGACACCTACTTTTTTGCTCCGCATGCTCCGGAAGATGCCAAGGCTCCAAGCAGCGATGCCATTGACATAGATGTATGTCAAGATGTCTTTGTGGATGGTTGTTACCTAAGCGTAAACGATGATGCTATTGCCATTAAAGGTGGTAAGGGTACTTGGGCTGACACCGACCCTAACAATGGAATAAACAAGAACATACTAATTCAGAATTGCCACTATGGATTTGTGCATGGATGTCTGACTTTAGGTAGCGAGAGTGTGCACGACTATAACATAGTATTACGCTATATTAAGGTGGATGGTGCAAGCCGAGTGTTATGGCTGAAGATGCGTCCTGACACACCGCAGCATTATGAATACGTGACTGTGGAAAACATTATGGGTAGTGCATCAAGCGTGTTGGTGGTGCGTCCGTGGACTCAATTTTTCAAGCCTGGCGACCGTGAGTTACCTCCGTCGGTTTGCAATAATATCACCATGCGCAATATTGATATGAAGTGTAAGACTTTCTTTGACGTCGGCAAATCGGACAAGTATCAATTGAAGGATTTTAAATTTGAAAACCTTTTAATTACATGTTCAAAAAATAATGCTTTTGATCAAAGCATCATTGATGGCGTAATAACAAAGAATGTTAGCATAAAATAATTATCGGAAAGAATATTTCCCAAATCGGAAATCCCAGATAAACAACAAAGGTTGATAGCGAAACTATCAACCTTTGTTGTTTGTTTAGTCGGCTATTATTTTCACACTTTGTATGTTACCATCAGAAGTTTGTATCTTCATGATATACACTTCGTGCGACTGCATTCTTTCTATTCTCTTACCATCGAGCGTAAAGAATTCACGAGAAACAACTTCGCCTGTTCTGCTGCTCATTAAATCCTCTATACCAGAAGGGTCGCTTCCGATGGCCACATTGACAGGACGCGTCATCGTACTGCCCTCGGAATCGGTAACCGTTACCTGAACAGCTGTTATTGCTGCGTCCACACCTGCTGCGACGTTAAGCATCGATCCTTGTATTGTGGCTGATACACCTTCCCCTGCCATGATTGTATAGCTTGGGCTCTTGGTAAAACCTTTGAAGAAAGGTGCTACATCAATTGACTGCGACTGACCTTTCTCAATAATAACGTATGGATGAGCCATGAACTCAAGATAATCTTCAAGCAGAGTGTAGCCATCGCAATCTGGATCAGCATTGTTGTCAGGCGCATTAACATCACTTCCTATGATTATCTCATACCAATTAGGCATACCATCTTGGTCAGTATCAAAATCAGCGGAGCGAGTCTCTTCAGGAAAAGCCTCAAAGCCACCGCAATCATTTTCGTGGTCAATCTCACCTTTTATCCCTGAACGACTACCTGTGTATGTGTATGTGCCATTGACAGTCTCCTTCACAACACGCACATGCTGATCATCGCGACATGGCATAATTGCACCAGCGTCGCTGGTTACTATCTTAGGGATTGTCGCAAATTAAGCGAAATAAACCTAACGATTTGATTGCCATTGTCATAAAGTTTTTGTATCTTTGCATAAAATAATGAAAAATCCCCCAAACTGCTTTGCAAGGCTTGTTTTGGGGGAAACGAAAAATTAT
>JAZLKO010000097.1:0-41953 GCA_045597685.1 Prevotella sp. | reverse complement strand
CCCCCCCCTCGACAAGTTCAGGGTAAACTAAAGGGAAGGGCTTAGAGGAGGCTCACTAAACGACTAAACGACCAAACGACTAATCTCTCAATCTATTTCACCACGATTTATTCCATCTTGAAAGAAACGTCTGATGGATTTCCTTGGATGTAGGCAACCATACGGCCATGATGGAGTTTGCGGGTGGTGGATTTTGGTGCACTCATGTCGCGCATGTCGGCATTCTCCAATCCTAAGACTTTTGCAGATGTACCTTTTATGGTGTAGCTGACAATATTCTTTGCTCTTGTGGCAAGATTGCCGTCTTTATCGATGGCTTCGATAAGAATTGAATGCACTGGTGATGTTTTGTCGATTGTAATGTCGGTGATGCGCAGACTGACTGCATCTCCAGAATACTTCATTTCATCGCGGAAATTTCGCATAGGCTTACCCGTCCAAAGTGATTGAATAATGTAGCCTTGTGGTTTTAGGAAACCATTGAAGTCGAGTAGCCCTGTACCCAATCCTCTTGATGGCCATGCGCCAGACTCTCCGAGATAGTCGAGTCCAGTCCAAATGAACTGACCAAAGATGAATGGATTGTCGCTAACAGCTTTCCAGGCTTCTTTTGAGCCATGAGTCTCGCTACCGAAAATGATGCGGTTTGGGTAGGTGGCATGGTCTTGCTGGTAGCGGTTTTCGGTGTAGTTGTATCCAACCACATCTACGGCTTCAGGATATTCTGTTTCATTGCTCATCACTACTCCAGCCAATGCTCCCGTAACAGGGCGTGAGGTGTCAATCTTACGAACGCAAGCAGCAAGGCGTTTGGCTATTTTACCTATGCGTTCAGCATTTGGAGCATCTGGCTTATAGCCTCCAAACATAGGCTGATTTATCTTGCTGTTGTTGCCATCGAGGATAGGATGTGAGTATGGGTCGTTAGGATAGTCAACTTCATTGCCTATGCTCCAGAGGAAGATGCACGCGTGATTACGGTCGCGACGCACCATGTCAGTAACATCACGTTCTATCCACTCTTCAAAGAAGTCGAAAGTGCCATCAAAACCAGGTTTTCCCTTGTTCCAACCTTCTATCCATTTACGTTTCGGAAACTCCCATTCATCTGAAGCTTCGTCCATGACAAGGAATCCCAATTCATCGCATAAATCATAAAGTACAGGAGCTTGTGGGTTATGGCTCATACGTATTGCGTTGGCTCCCATCTCTTTAAGTGCTAACAGTCGGCGGTGCCAAACGTCTTTTGGTACAACAGCACCAAGCACTCCTGCATCGTGATGCAGGCAGACTCCTTTCACTTTCATCCATTCTCCATTGAGAGCGAATCCTTTGTTGGCATCAAACTGGAAAGTGCGCAGTCCGACACGACAACTTGTGGAGTCGGTAGGAATGGCTACCTTCAGAATGTAGAGATATGGATTGTCGAGATTCCAATAAACAGGGTTGTCGATTTTGAGTTCGAGCTTACCATTTTTGGATTTGCCATGTGCTACAGTAACGCCCTCATGATTACAGAGCGATGCCTGAAACGGCTCACCTAAGGAATCAACTTTGACTGTGAGAATGTTTTGGTTTCCATCTTTTCTAAACTGCCATGCGACACCCCAAAGCGGAAGATGTTTTTCGTTGGCTTTGATGAGCCACACATCACGGTAGATACCACTACCAGTGTACCAGCGTGAGTCGGCATATCGGCTGTGGTCAACTTTTACCATCAGTTCGTTTTCACCGCTAATTAGATAAGGTGTCATGTCGTACATGAATGAAATGTATCCGTTAGGTCTTTTACCTAAGAGATGACCATTAAGCCAAACTTCACTACGATTGTAAACACCTTCAAAATAGATGTAGTGCTTAGGCATTTTATCGGTAATGACAAAATGTTTTTTGTATGTTCCTATACCACCAGGCAGATAACCTGTGCAGCTGGCAAGGTTTTTCGATGGTGTCCCCTCGACCGACCAGTCGTGTGGTAATTGCACATTACGCCATTCCGAATCATTAAGAGAGAATGACCAGCCGTCATTAAACAGTTCAGGCATACCGAACGATACTTGTGCATTGGCATAGATGCTCATAGCCCAAGCCAGGACGAAAAATAAAAATTGTTTTTTAAGCATAAGTTTTATTTATTCAAGTTTCTAAAGTTTTTCAAACTTTCGAAACTCCTTAACTCCTAATCAACTGGAGCTTGCGAAAGTTGAATTATTTATTGTATTTTGGGTTTTAGTTCGTCAGGACTGTCTTTTGTGTACATGTCGAGGATTGGTGCGTCTTTCTCAAACAGATTTTTTATCAGTTGCACATCAATCGTATGCTGTGGTTTGAATTCATCACTTTGCATGTAGTTGAGCATGGATTTGCGAAGCTGGCGTGCCACGATGCGTCTGTCGAGGTTGCTGCTGATGTCAATAGAGGTCATGAGCAGTTTTCCATTGAAGACGTTTGCCTCGAACAACATGCCGATTTTGCGACTCACGAACCAAGTGTCGATACTTTGTACGATAGGTTGGAAATCTTTAGGAAATTCCGTGAACTGCATCACCTGCTGCTTGTTAGTCAGTTCCCACCAGTTGAGATTTGTCCAATCGTCGGTAGGGAAGTCTTTGAATACAGGATGTACCTTATTTATATACGCACCTGTTGTATGTGGTGGGCGCATCTTGAACCAGCTTGTGTTCCAGAATACAGGCAGATACTGCTGTGCAATATCTTTGCCATAGCGAATTTTTCCTGCGGCAGAGAGCAACACCTTTCCACCAGCCTTAAGTGTCTGGATGGCTTTATCATCAAGAGTGTCTGTGATGTGGACGTCATTGGCTTCCATCATTGGGGCTTCGGCAGGATAAACCCAAAAATCGTAATGATTTTCAGTGCTTGTGCCGAAAATGAGTTTCAGTGTGAGATGCGTTGGCTTGTCGAATTGCTTGAGGTCGAGACTGACTTTGCCAAGTTGAGTGGTAGTTCCTTTTGGTGCATTAATGCCATCAGACATGATGTGATGGTATTTCTTTCCTGTTTCGTCGGTTACAATACATTGATAACCATTGTTGGATAAGTCCTTATCCGACATGTTTGACACTTCGATAGGAACACTGAATTCTTCATCATTTTGGAAAGTGAATTTTGGGAAACGTGCCAGTATGACAGTAGGACTGCAAAATTCGCGAAACTGCTTTGCATCACAATAGCCTTTTTCGCGGAAATACACGTTGAGCACCCCAACAAGTGCAGAACCTTGTCCGCTGTAATCGTTTATTGAGAGCAACTGGTAACCAGCATAGTCTTGAGTGCGGCGCAAGCGTTCAATCTCATGTTTGTAGCAAAGCATTTGCAATTTGCCGCTGCTTTCAAGGAATTTCCTGTCTAAGCTGCCCATGCCATTGTCATTGAGCAAATCGCGGAAAATTTCAAAATTCTTTGCCTTATAAGCTCCAGTGTATTGCGGTATCTCATTGAAATCAGGAAATGCGCACCACTGCCCCATTTCATGAGCAATGAAAGGTTCGTTGATTTGGAAAGTTTTTCTTGTGGCTTTGTCGTAAAAAGATGCAGTCTCCCTGCTATAGTCATCTGAAGAATTTGGTTGTCGGCGATCCCAGGTCAGTCCCCTTGCTCCAGCTTTCACATGATACTGATTCTTTGGTTGCCATTGCCAGCTGCCGCCTACTGAAGCACCAGTATAAACACGGCGTGAGTCGGTAGCTTTCCAGTAATCAACAAAATCGGAGCACCATTTCACCCAATTGCCACGTGGCTCGTTGCCTGCTGCAAGCATACAGAATGAAGGGTGGTTGCCATAGTCTCTGACCATGCGCTGAGTTTCTTCCATAAGGTATTTGTCGATAAATTCTCCTCTTCCTAATGAGACGCCATGATTAGGCCATGACGGTCCTTCGGGTTGCAGGTAGAACCCCATTTCATCAGCAGCCTCAAAAGCAGCTTCAGGTGGACAGTAAGAATGGAATCTGATATGATTGAGTCCGTATTCCTTGCATTTGCTCAGCACTTTTATCCATTCTGCCTTGTCGGTAGGAGGGTAGCCTGTGTTTGGGAAACAGCAGTTTTCAACTGTTCCGCGCATCATTGTCTTGTTGCCGTTGACATAAAATGATTTGCCTTTGATTTCTATTTCACGCATGCCAAAGACAACGGATTTAGAATCACCATTGTCAAGGGTGGCTGTCAGGGTGTAAAGGGTAGGGTGGTATTCGTCCCATAGTTGGCAGTCGTTCATCGGTATAGTGGCTGTAATTATCGAATCGCCCTTGGCTTTTAACTGCCTGTTACCGATTTGCAGCACGACTTTTGTCTTTTTTATATGTTTGCCGCTGACTTTGATTTTCACCATGACATTTTGCTCTTTGACATTTGGAAATACGTCAAGTTGGCTGATGAAAGTCTTAGGAGTAGCACGCAGTTCTATTTTCCCCACAATACCGTTCCAGTCGCCTTGCGTCTGATCGGTCACGCTGTGTGAGTCGTATCCCACGCCAACCAGGTCAGGGTTGTTATCTACACAAATCAGTATTTCGTTCTCGCCAACATGTGCAAAATCAGTTATGTCGTATTGGTGAGGAGTGGAAAGAGAGTTCTGGCTACCAACTTCCTGTCCGTTAACCCGTAAAGTAGTGACAATGTGTGGACGTTCAAGAAACAGAACAATGTGTTTGTTTTTCCATGCCGATGGAATGTCAACAAGTTTCCGATAGTAGGCTTTTCCCACATAATGCTTTGCAGGAGTTAGGAAGAATGGTATCTTCATGTTTTCTTTTACCCTGTATTTTGCCATGTAAGGATTGAAATAATACGAAGAGTCGTAGATGCTTCCCACCCATTTTGTATGGATGCTTATGTCGTTACCCTTCATTCTCTCCGTCATGCTGCCTGGCATAAGAATTTTTTCGTTGAGTTTATTGTCTTGATAGCCGAAATCCCATTCACCTTGAAGGGAAATGGTCTGTCCCCAGCTGCCAAGACAAGCCGACAGCATGAGCATTACAAAAGAAAGCCTTAGTTTTGTCATATTGTTGAGTTATTTTTCTTTTTCTTCGTCAAGATACCATTTTGAATACATGACGTAGTGTTCGGCAAAAGATTCTGCTTGGTTGGAATCTGTCTTTTTCAGGAATTTCGCAGGTACTCCACCCCAAATCTCATGATCACCGATTTTCGTACCTTTAAGCACTAATGCTCCAGCAGCAACAATTGCTCCTTCGCCAATTTCACAATGGTCGAGAAGTGTTGCGTTCATACCGATAAGTGCTCCACTATGAATCTTGCAGGCATGAACCATAGCCAGATGTCCGATAGTAACATCGTCTTCGATTTCCAGTGGACCAGTCTTGTAAGTGGTATGCAGACAGGCTCCATCCTGAACATTGCAGCGATTGCCCATCTTTATCCAGTTCACGTCACCACGAATTACGGCATTGAACCACACCGAGCATTCATCACCCATCTGGACATCGCCTACTATAGTTGCATTCTCACTGAAATAACAAGACTCACCCCATTTTGGAGTGAGTCTTTTAATAGATTTGATTAAAGCCATAATATTTTCGGCTTAATATTACAAATTAGGATTAACCTTGCTCCACTCTGAAATAGCAGGAACAATGTTGAGAGTTACCAGTTCGTCGCGCATCTTGCATAGGTGTGCATAACTTGCATCAAGCTTTGCCATTTCTTCTTCAGTACCAACAGGCATCTTGTATTTGCAACCTTCTGTAGTCATCTGAGTGTCCATAGCCATCATGATGTGACTATATTTCTCGTTGCATACGTATGTGCCGATAGGGAAGCGGAATTCTGCACCACCCATAGCAGCACCAATCATCTGAACAGCAAGGAGTGAAGGGCTCTGGAAAGAGCTTCTGCCTCTCAGCTTGATAATAGCAGCACCACCCTTGGTTACGTCAACCTTCATCTGTTCCCATTCTTCTTC
The DNA here is from genome assembly GCA_045597685.1 of Prevotella sp. GTDB lineage: Bacteria > Bacteroidota > Bacteroidia > Bacteroidales > Bacteroidaceae > Prevotella. The sequence goes on along the minus strand of JAZLKO010000097.1, from coordinate 36,003 downwards.
AGGGAATTCAGGAGTACCGATAAGTTCTGTCAGAGGCTTGCCTGCAACTTTTACGTTTGAGCCGAAAACAGCCATCTGTTCACCATGACCACCATAAGTAGCGCAACCAGTGATTTCGCTCTGCATAACATTGAATTTCTTAGCCAATGCACTCTGCAGACGAGTAGTATCGAGACCAGCGAGAGTAGTAACCTGACCTGGTTTCAAACCAGAATAGAGCAGAGTTACCAGACCAGTAAGGTCTGCAGGGTTGAAAATAATGACTACCTGTTTTACGTCAGGGCAATAAGTCTTGATGTTCTTACCGAGTTCTTCAGCAATCTTACAGTTGCCAGCCAGCAGGTCTTCACGAGTCATACCTTCTTTACGAGGAGCACCACCAGAAGAGATAATATACTTAGCGTTTGTGAAAGCCTCCTTAGCATCAGTAGTTGCGGTAATCTTTACATCACCGAAACCGCACTGACGCATTTCCTCTGCTACACCTTCTGGTGAGAATACGTCGTAAAGACAAATATCACTTGTCAAGCCCATCATCAAGGCTGACTGAACCATGTTAGAACCAATCATACCAGCAGCGCCGACGATTGTCAATTTTTCGTTTGTTAAAAAAGCCATAATTATATAATTAAGTTAATAAATCGGTTTCGTGTCTGCAAAGGTAATAAAAGGTTAGAGGTTAGAGTTGAGAGCTTAGAGTTTTTAACTTTTTTTATTAAAAAATCATAATTGTCAATTGCCAATTATAAATTATCGACTAAAAAACATCGTTTTTTCTTACCTTTGTGGTCAAAATTTAGAAAAACGACAAATGGATTTTGAAATTATTGCCAAGACGTTCATGGGTTTGGAATCGGTCTTGGCTGCTGAGCTCACCGAATTGGGAGCTAAAGATGTGAAAGAAGGCCGTCGCATGGTTTCTTTCAAAGGTGATAAAGAGATGCTCTACAGAGCAAATTTCAGTTTGCATACTGCCCTCAAGATTCTAAAGCCAATCCGACATTTTAAAGCTACATCAGCCGATGATGTGTATGATTTCATCAAGTCGATGGACTGGGATGAATACCTTGTTCGTGAAGATGGTGAATTTCGTAGTTTTGCAGTCGATTCGGTAGTGTATTCGGAAGAGTTTAATCATTCCAAATTTGTGGCTTATAAGGTCAAAGATGCTATTGTGGATCAGTTTCGTGAGCGCTATCAAAAGCGTCCAAATATTAGTGTTTCAAATCCAGATCTTCGACTGAATATCCATATTGCAGGTACCGACTGTACATTGAGTCTTGACAGTAGCGGAGAGAGTTTGCATCGCAGGGGTTATCGGCAAGAATCGGTGGAAGCACCCCTCAACGAAGTGCTGGCGGCTGGTCTGATAAGACTGACAGGCTGGAATGGTGAAACAGATTTCATCGACCCTATGTGTGGCTCTGGCACTTTGCTCATTGAGGCAGCACTTATTGCTCGTAACATGGCTCCAGGATTGTTCCGTAAGGAATTTGCATTTGAAAAGTGGACGGATTTTGATTCTGATTTGTTTGAACAGATTTACAACGATGATTCTCGTGAACGTGAATTCCTTCATCATATCTATGGCTATGATATTGATGCCAATGCTGTCGCAAAATCCAAACTTAACGCCAAGGCTGCTGGTTTGTCAGATGTCATTACCGTGGTTCAGCAAGACTTCCAGAATTTCTCACAGCCTGCAGAAAAGAGTATTATAGTCACCAATCCGCCTTATGGAGAGCGCATTTCTACAGTCAACCTGCTCGGCACCTACAAGATGATTGGCGAAAGAATCAAACATCAGTTTGTAGGAAATGATGCGTGGATTCTCAGTTATCGTGAAGAATGTTTCTCACAGATAGGCTTGCGTCCTTCTGTAAAAATACCTCTTTATAATGGCTCACTGGAATGTCAGTTTCATAAATATCAGATTTTCGATGGCAAACTTAATGCTTTCCGCAAGGAAGGTGGCAGAATTAAGACAGATGAAGAACTGAAGCAGATGCGTGAACGCAAATTTAAGCAACATCGTGAATTCAAAGAAAGCTTGGATGCGACAGAGTCCAACGAGCTCAACGATATACGCGGATTCAAGTTTCATGGGTTGAAGGAAAGCCGTGGTTCTCGTCCTTTTGGAAGACGAAGCGATTCCTCTGAGCAACATTCCCGTCCGTCAGATAGACGTAGTGGTGGAGGTTCTCATAATGGTGACAGACGCAGAAATGATAATGGGCATAATCACAATGATGCTCCTCATGTTCGTCCATCATCCGACCGTGCCCGTATGCGTCGCCAGCTGAAACGAGAACTTGAAAATTAAATAAGCAAAACGTAGTCAAAAACCGAAAAAACGTAATTCATACATTAAATTTATATAAAAATGAGAAAATTATTATTCGCCATTATAGCCTTATTGATAGTGAGTTGCAGCCATTATGCTGGTCCCACTAAAACTACTGAAGAAACAATCGATTGTACCATCGGATTATCAGCTGATTTAATGAGCAAGATGGACTTATTCTTGGTCTTCGGTTATAACACGGATAGCACACGCCAAGTGTGTCTGAGTTTTAAGATGAACCAATTCAAAGTGGGCGATTACTCAACGGCAGATAGTACATTCAATGCTAAATCTTCGTTTGCGGCTTTTTCCTCAAAGACAGATTTGAAAACAACGAATCTCTTTGATGTTATTTCTGGTGATTTCAATGTCTCTATCAATCAAGCTGGTGATACTATCATCTCTGGCACAATGCTGGCAGTTGACAAGGCAGACTCGACCAATGTTCCTGAATTTACGATAACCATTCCTCTAAAACATCAAGGACAATAGTGTAATCTTCGGTTATGTAGAATGCCAATTGCGATGCCATTAAGACATTTGAAAACGGCATGAATGTCAGCAGATAAAGGACAACGTTTATATGATAAAGAAATTACAGATGTATAGTATTATTTCAAAATTAAAAAAAATCCCAATTCGCTATTTGCTTTTGTCGCATTTGCGATTTGGGATTACTTTGACAATGCTAAACGCAAGTATTGCATTTTGTATGATTTTTCAATTTCAATCAACTATGAATGCACAGAACAGACTCACACTCGAAGACCTGATAAATGGTGGTTATAACTATGACAATATGAAGGTCAAGGACCGTGATTTGAAATGGGATGGCGAGAAGATTATCGAAGCTAAAAAAACGAAAGAGAAAGATACTGTTGCTGTAATCAAGGACTTTAATCTCTTTGTCAATGGCAAACAACTTACTTCAGATGGCAGTCGCGAGATAGTCTATGGCGAGTCTGTTCACCGCAATGAGTTCGGCATCAATGGCGGACTTTTCTGGAGTCCCGACAAATCACGTCTGGCTTTCTATCGCATGGACCAAAGCATGGTTACTGACTATCCACAGGTAGATATAAATGGCAATGCCACTACTCATAGTGCTATTTATATGCCCGACAAGTACCCTATGGCTGGCGAAACGTCGCACGAAGTAACTATAGGGGTCTATGACCTAAAAACCGAAAAACTTGTTTATCTCAATGTTGGCAATCCAAAGGACAGATATTTCACTAATGTGTGCTGGAATCCCGACAATTCAAAAATTTATCTCTTTGAAGTGAATCGCGACCAGACCGACACCAGTCTCGACTGCTACGATGCTCTGACTGGCGAAAAGCTTTCTACACTCTACACTGAGCATAGCGACAAGTATGTAGAGCCTCTACATCCTATCACATTCCTTCCTTGGGATGCCAATAGTTTTCTGCTCTATAGCCAGAAAGATGGCTACAACAGTTTTTATCTGTTCAAACTCACTCCAACGGGAGCAAAACAAATAAAAAGTCTTGCAAACAACAACCTTGTGATAACCGAATTTTATGGTTTCAACCATTCAAAACATCTGGCTATCGTCCAGGCAGTTGCTGCAGATAACTTAAACTATAATCTGTACTCTATAAACATCGACAATGGCAAGTGGAAGTTGCTCTCCAATGGCAAAGGCTATCATAAGGCTATTCTTAATGACAGCGGCAAGCAGCTTATTGATCACTGGTCAGCCCCTGACACTCCTCGCCAAATTGACATCGTCAATACAGCTACAGGTAAGCAGTCTCCGTATTTCACCGCCCCTAATCCGTGGGAAGGCTATGCTGCTCCACAGTTCAAGAGTGGCACGATAAAAGCTGCCGATGGTGAGACCGACCTGTTCTATCGCCTCATTCTTCCGTCTGATTTCGATGCCACAAAGCAATATCCGACAATCATCTATGTCTATGGTGGTCCACATGCCCGTAATGTTGTTGGCTCATGGAACTATGGCTGGCGGCCATGGGAAGCTTATATGCCAGAAAAGGGATACATTGTCTTTGTACTCGACAATCGCGGTAGTTCCGACCGTGGACTGGCTTTCGAGCAAGTCACCTTCCGTCAACTCGGACAGGAAGAAATGAAAGACCAGATGAAGGGCGTGGAATATCTCTATTCGTTGCCATACGTTGATAAAAACCGATTGGGCATACTCGGATGGAGCTTCGGCGGATTCATGACTCTCTCTATGCTACTCAACTATCCGCAAGTCTTTAAGGTTGGAGTGGCTGGCGGACCAGTGGTGGATTGGAAACTTTATGAAATAATGTATGGCGAACGCTACATGGACACTCCACAGGCTAATCCAGAGGGCTATGCCAAAACAGAACTTACCAGCAAGGTTGGTAATCTCAACAGCAAACTGTTGATTATCCATGGTGGCAACGATGCCACAGTAGTACCGCAGCAGTCAATGCTGTTCCTCAAAGCAGCAATAGATGCCAATAAGCCGATAGACTTCTTCATCTATCCTGAAGAACTGCACAATATGGTAAAGCATCGTCGAGTGCATCTCTACGATAAGATAACACAGTATTTTCTTGATTATCTGAAATGATTCGCAACTATTTCGGTGACAACTGGCTCTACGATTCCTACCACGATACACGTCCTCAGCGCGGCAGGATTTATCTCGCCTATTTCATAATAGGTCTGTTGTCACTTATGCATTGGTCAATACTCCTTGTGGTACTTGTTCCATGGAGCATTTGTCTTTTTCATGGCAAGCGGATGACTCTGCGCAGTTGGGTGGCATCCATACTCGGAATCATCACACCATATTGGTTCTACTTTGCCCTTACCGTCATAAAAATCCTGTAACAAATTATTTTTGATTCTTGATAGACATTCTCATTCGATATGGTTACTGGGGCATGTTGGTAGCCGCGTTCATTGCTGGCAGCTTTTTCCCTTTCACCAGCGAGGCTGTAATGGTGGGATTACAAGCAGCAGGACTCAACCCTGTGCTGCTCATAATCTATGGCGCAATAGGAAATATTGGCGGAAGCATGTTCAACTATTTTATCGGACGTTTTGCAGGAGCGCAATGGGCAGTGCGCTGGCTGCATGTAAAACCCGAACAGTTAGACAAGGCAAAGAGTTTCATCAATGGCAACAACAAGCTCCACCTCTCAGGAGCATGGTTGGGATTTTTTGCCTTCTTGCCAGTCTTGGGCAGTGCCATAGCCATCGCCTTAGGCATGATGAAAGCCAATATGGGCATCACTCTCCTGAGCATATCCATAGGCAAAATCCTCCGTTACGTCATCCTTGTAGCCTTCGCAGGAATACTGATATAGGTCTCTTCTCTACCTTATCTCTACCTTAACTCAACCTTAACTATAGGTGTAAGGTATAGATGTGATACAATTGTGCCTTAAATAAACCTTATTTATGGTAGCAATGACGATGAGAATAGGTTATGATTCCCTTGGTTTTAGGATTTTTTAATTAAAAAATCATAATAATCAATTGTACATTGTGAATTGTTTATGGTAGATTAATTTTTTTTTCTAAATTTGCATCGATAAACTAACTAAGTTCAGTGGCTATTAATGAAAGAACTATAACAAAGTAGGGTGGAATATGAATAAACTCACTTCATTTCTCATAGATGAACAACAGACACATCGCAAGGGAGGGCTTTATCATAAAACTCAGGTGCAGCTCGCCTATAACTCTAACCGAATTGAAGGCAGTAAGCTGACTGAGGAGCAGACGCGCTACATCTTTGAAACCCGCACCATCGGCTTCAAAGATCAAGAAGCCGTACAAGTTGATGACATCTTCGAAACAACCAACCACTTTGTCGCCTTCGATTACCTCTTACGCACCATCGAAGAACCTTTAACAGAGGCTATCATCAAAGAGTTCCACCGCATCCTCAAAATAGGTACTGCCGATGCACAGAAGTCCTACTTCAATGTGGGTGACTACAAGAAACTGGCAAACGAAGTCGGCGGACGTGAGACTTGCAAACCTGCCGATGTTGAAAAGGAAATGAAGTCTCTGCAAGAGTGGTATCATGCCCAGAATGACGTAACCATCCACACCCTCGCCGAGTACCATTGGCGGTTCGAAAACATTCACCCCTTCCAGGACGGCAATGGTCGAATTGGTCGTCTCATACTCTTCCGTGAGTGCCTACGCCACAGCATCATGCCTTTCGTCATCGACAATGAACACAAGATGTACTATTACCGAGGCCTTTCCGAATTCAAACAAACACCAGGTTTCCTTGTGGGCACGATGCAGTCAGCACAAGATGTGTATGCAGCATGGATCAAGTATTTCAACGAGGAGTTGCTTGAGGGGTTGAAGGTGGATTGAAAGAACTATTAGATTGCTTATACGATTTGTGTAATAGATAACGTATTTACTGAGATATAATGAAAACTGAACATTCAATACATATAGGAGCTTCACAGCTGATGCTTGCCATTAAGGAGAATTCCGTAGATTTGGTTGTTACATCGCCTCCATATCCAATGATTGAGATGTGGGATGAGATTATGGCAAAGCAAAATCCGGAAATATCGGATAGCCTCAAAGACAAACCGGAGGTAGCGTTTGAATTAATGCATCAAGAGTTAGATAAGGTTTGGAGGGAGTGCTATCGTGTGCTTAAATTTGGAGGATTTCTTTGCATAAACGTAGGTGATGCTACTCGCACCATTGAAGGAAACTTTACTCTATACAATAATCATAGTCGTATTTCTAAAGCTTGTACTGAAATTGGATTTATAGGATTGCCAAATATTATTTGGCGTAAACAGACTAATGCACCAAATAAGTTCATGGGGAGTGGAATGCTACCTTGTGGAGCGTATGTTACCCTTGAGCATGAATGGATTCTCATTTTCCGTAAGGGTAGCAAGCGAGAATATAAGCAAGCTGATGCCAAATTGAATCGAATGAAAAGTTCTTTTTTCTGGGAAGAACGTAATGTCTGGTTTTCCGATGTTTGGGAAATCAAGGGAACAAAACAAAAAATACAAAAATCAACAACTCGGGAAAGAAGTGCTGCATATCCTTTTGAAGTTCCCTACCGTTTGATTAACATGTTTTCTCAAAAGGGAGACACCGTGTTGGATCCATTTCTTGGTACTGGTACTACTCTGCAGGCAGCAATTCTTCTAGGACGAAATAGCTGTGGATATGAGATTGATCCAAATTTTGAGGAAGTAATCCGTGATGGCATTGGCGCATTGAAAATAGATGTATGTAATGATTTGATTAAGCAACGATTTGATGCCCATAATGAGTTTATTATGAAGAGGAAGGCCTCGGGAAAAGAAATAAAGCACTTCAATGATACATTGAATTGTGATGTTATGACGAGCCAAGAGGAGAAAATAGATTTGAACTATCTTGAATCAGTCGAATTAGACATGGAAACAGGCAAATATTTTGTTGTTTATGAAGATCACTCTGATTTGACTTCACTCCCTTTTAGTAATACCATATTCAATAATTGAAACACATGAGCACCAAGCACCTCTTTATAAATGGTGATAGCCGCAGAATGTCATTGATATCAGATGAGTCGGTGCAACTCATTGTGACCTCACCCCCATACTGGCAATTAAAGGATTATGGTGATGAGAGACAGATAGGTTTCAATGATACGTACGAAGAATATATCAATAATCTTAACCTTGTTTGGAGTGAATGTTTTCGCGTCTTAGAACATGGATGCCGATTGTGTGTCAATATCGGTGATCAGTTTGCCCGTGCTGTATATTATGGCAGATATAAGGTTATTCCTATTCATTCTGAAATAATAAGGTTTTGTGAGGAGATAGGTTTTGACTATATGGGGAGTATAATATGGCAAAAACAAACATCCATGCATACTACTGGTGGCGAAAATGTGATGGGAAGTTTCCCTTTTCCTAGGGGTGGAATTGTAAAAATTGATTTCGAACACATCCTTCTTTTCAAAAAAGTTGGCAAGTCATCAGCTGTAAGTAGAGCTGTAAAGGAAGCATCAAAACTTTCTATTGATGAATGGAATGAATATTTTAGTTCTCATTGGACATTTGAAGGTGCTCGTCAGGATAAACATATTGCCGTCTTTCCGGAAGAGCTCCCCAAAAGATTAATAAAAATGTTTTCGTATGTTGGCGACACCGTTCTTGACCCCTTTATTGGTAGTGGGACAGTCGCATTAGCAGCGAGAAATCTTGGTAGAAATTCAATTGGATACGAAATTAATAAGAACTTTTATCACTTTTATAAAGAAAAAGTAATTCAAACCGATAAAATATTCAATAGCACATTTGAAATTGCGGGAGATACTACTGCAATAGATTTGAAAGAATGTTTGAAGGCTCTTCCTTTTCAATTTATTGATATTCATAAGCTTAATAATAAGGTTGATGTCAAGCAGAATACATACGGCAGTAAATTTGAAACAGATAACGCTGTGTTGAAAGTGGTTCCAGAAATATTGAATTTGGGTTCTAAGGAAACTGTAAATATTGAGCAGAACGAGCTTTTGGTGATTGTTAACCATGCTCGTAGTGAACTGCGTCATCTTATGATACAGAAAGGTATATGCTATTTGCGTGCAGGAGATTCAAAGGGGTCTGCGTCGTTTCCTATTGGTTTTGAACGGATACAATATGTATTGTTACATACAGCTGGTCACGAACCTCAATTATATAAACTAAAAAATAATGGTAATTTTCAAATATGGACGAGGGAAACATTAATTGAATATGGTTTTAATCCTCAAAGTGCCAGCTACTATTTGGTATTTCACTTTGATAATCAGCATCCAATCCCTGTAAGTAAGTCTCTGTCATTCGAGAGGGGTAATGCATATAGGGTTAGCATTGAAAAATATAGTAACTTCATTTAATTTTAATTACATGGAAAAATGTTCAATGGAATTTGGCAAGAAAGAGCATGTTCTCAATTATGCTTGCCAGCTTTACCAGTTATCGCGACCAAATAAGGTTGGAGCCGTTATGGCTCTTATTAGAGAATGTCAACCTGCGTCATTGGAGGAGTGGAAAACATGGTATTTTGAAAACGCATATACTGCGACTAAAGATCCAATGAAGGCAACGAAGGTAACCTTAGAAAGCCTTGAGGAATTAGGAGAAAGATTGTATAACAAGATACAGGAGTTTGTTATTCCGGAATGGGAAGAAGCTTTTAGGCAACTTACTCTTCAGGATTGTATAGACTATGTGTACAATGTGACCATTAATCGCACTTATGATGGTTATATTAGAGAGAAGTCAGTCGTTAATGATAATTTGGCGAAAATATTCAAGGACGTTATCTTTGAAGAGAGCAATCCAGAGTTGGATCACGCTGGGGATATTGACTATGTGGCAAAAGTGGGAAAGTATCAATTCGGTATTCAAATCAAACCAGTAACCGCAAATGCTAACTTTGGCGGCTATTCTCTTTCAGAACGGATGAAAGCAAGTTTTGATGACTTTACTGAAAAGTATGGCGGTAAGGTTTTCATAGTATTCAGCCAAAAAGAGGTTATTGCAAATAAAGACGTGATTAATCAGATTGCTACAGAGATAGAGAGATTGAAAAAACTATAACATAATAACTTAGCTCGTCATTTCGCGTAATTATTATGTGATACCATTCCCCTATTCAAGCTACCTATGTCAAGTTTCACATAATACTACATAAGATTCTGGCACGAATTCGCTTCTTACTACAAAGAGTGGAGGTAGGCGCATTTGGGAGCCTTCTTTCATGCGGATTACAAAGCAACAAGAAATTGCGAATCACATCTATGCTATTCGTCAGCAAGCAAAACAGCTTCAAGAAGAAGGTAAGGTTATTCTTGAGAATGCAAAAAAAGAAGTTCAACAAATGATAATTGGATAATATGGAGTCAGAAATAGTAAAAACAACTATAACAGCTCTTAAGGATTTACTCCCTGAGGTATATACAAGAAGGCACAGTTTGGTAAACGTTTTGTTGAATTGATATACAATCATCTATGTGTTGACGTAGATGATTAGATAAAGCTCAAATTATAGATTGTAAAATTCAAAAATAGACAATTATGAAAGTAAATGAAAAAATTTTGGCGGCTGTGATTGTGGCTGTTGGTATTGTGGGCATGGGATTTGCTCTGCGTAGTGGTATTGTAACCTTCAAGGACATGGACAGAAAAGTGTCGGTTAAGGGACTTTCGGAACGTGAGGTGATGGCTGACAAGGTGACTTGGTCGCTTATGTATAAGGAATTAGGGAATAATCCTTCAGAAATGTACAACCTTCTGGAGCAGAAAAATAGTAAGGTGATAGCCTTTTTGAAGTCATCTGGCATAAAAAGCGAAAACATCAGCGTTAATCCACCTGTTGTTACAGACCGTCAGGCTGATAATTACGGTAATGAGATAATGAATTATCGTTACAAGGCAACAAGCGTGATTACGGTTATCTCTACCGAGGTTGAAAAGGTGCGTGAACTCTTGGGCAAACAGTCGGAACTTATGAAACAAGGTATTGCCCTTGTAAGCAATGAATACGACAATAATGTTGTCTATGAGTTTACTGGTTTAAACAAGATAAAGCCTGAGATGATTGAGGAAGCAACTAAAAATGCTCGTGCCACAGCCAAAAAATTTGCCGATGATTCCGACTGTTCTATTGGTGAGATTCGTAGCGCTCAGCAGGGACAGTTTTCTATTGAGAACCGCGATGCCAATTCTCCTTTCATTAAAAAGATTAGAGTGGTGAGCACAATTGAATACTCGCTGAAATAAAGATGCTTCTGTGCAGCAGTAGCAACGCATTTTTATAAAAAAACTTAAATCTCTAACCTCTAACCTCTAACCTCTAAACTTTTTTCTTACTTTTGCGGTCAGTTATGGCAGAAGTGATTGAACATGACGGTGTGGTAATGACGAATGAGAATGGTCACTTGGTGGTGAAAATTCTTCAGCAGTCAGCCTGTGCAGCATGTAAGGCTAAAGGTTTCTGTGCCAGTAACGAGAGTAAAGAGAAACTGGTGGATGTGTGGCTGGCAAACAGTTGCAATGCCGCTGATAGTATCGAAGTAGGGGATAAGGTGATTGTCTGTGCAACCGTAAGCATGGGGTGGAAAGCCATTACGTTTGCTTTTATCATTCCTTTAGTGATACTGATTGTAGCAGTATGTGTCGCATTGCTGATGACTGGTGATGAACCGCTTTCAGCAATAATCGGTTTAGGAGCCTTATGTCCCTATTATTTCGTTTTATATCTGTTGAGAGGCAAAGTGCAGAAGCAAATCTCGTTTTGGATCAGTAGTCAGAGTTAAATTGTGGAGTTAAGGAGTTAAGACAAAAGCCTTGCGGATGAAATTGTAAATTAGCTATATCATAAATAAATTGTAAATCTGTAAATTGTAAATCTGTAAATATAAATGATGGTTGCAATATTAGTTTTGGGGGTGATTGGACTGGTAGCAGCATTGGTGTTGTTTGTTGCTGGTAAGAAATTTGCTGTAAAAGAAGACCCTCGTCTGAATCAGGTTAAAGGAGTGTTGCCTGGTGCTAATTGTGGTGCTTGTGGGTATCCTGGTTGTTCAGGATTTGCCAAGGCTTGTGTGGAAGGAGCTGATAAAGGCTCTATAGCAGGAATGCTGTGCACGGTTGGTGGCAACAAAGTGATGGGACAAATTTCTGAAATTCTGCACATGAAGGTAAGTGCCTCAGAACCCCGTATTGCTGTTGTTCGCTGCAATGGCACTTGTGAACATAAGCATAAGGTTGCAGATTACGATGGGAAAGCCACCTGTGCTGTTATGAACATGTGTGGTGCGGGAGAGTCGGAGTGTGGCTATGCCTGTTTAGGCTGTGGCGACTGTGCGGCAGCGTGCCAATTCTGCGGAATAACAATAAATCCTGCTACGGGACTGCCAGAAGTGAACCCAGATTTGTGTACAGGTTGTGGTGCATGTGCAGCGGCTTGTCCAAGAAATATTATTGAGCTGCGCCCAAGAGGAGAGAACAACCAAAGAGTCTGGGTAGCATGTATGAACAAGGACAAGGGACCTGTTGCTAAAAAGGCCTGTTCCGCAGCATGTATCGGTTGCAGCCTGTGTGTAAAGGAATGTAAGTTTGACGCCATAACGGTGAGCAATAATTTGGCATATATTGATAGCGATAAATGTAGTCTGTGTCATAGTTGCGTGGCAGTCTGTCCACAAAAAGCTATACAGGAGACGTGATTATAAACTTGGACTATAAAGTATATGAAATTGAAAACATTTAGAATAGGTGGGGTTCATCCACACGACAATAAACTGACGGCTGAGAAAGTGACTCAGATGGCTCCTCTGCCTACACAGGCAATATTCCCGCTTTCTCAGCACATCGGTGCTCCAGCCAAGCCAGTGGTAGCCAAAGGCGACAAGGTGAAAGTAGGCACACTGATAGCTGAAGCCGGTGGGTTTGTGTCGGCTCCAATATATTCGTCGGTCTCTGGAACAGTAGCAAAGATTGACAATGTATGGGATGCAAGCGGATATCGAAAACCAGCAATCATCATCAATGTCGAGGGTGACGAGTGGGAAAGTGAGATTGACCGAAATGACAATCTGGAAAAACTGGAAAACCATCCTGAACTGACGGCAGAAGAAATTATCAAGCGTGTGAAAGAGGCAGGCATAACAGGTATGGGGGGGGCTGGTTTCCCGACCTTTATAAAACTTACCCCTCCACCAACGGCAAAAGCAACTTGTGTGATTGTGAATGCTGTGGAATGCGAACCATACATTACTGCTGATTACCGACTGATGATGGAACATTCTGATGAGGTGATTGAAGGGCTGAAACTGCTGATGAAGGCAGTAGGCGTTGACAAAGCATACATCGGTATAGAAGCCAACAAGCCAAAGGCTTTAGACCTGTATGAGATGAAATGCTATGTTTTCTCGAACATCGAAGTCGTAGGACTGAAAAAAAGGTATCCGCAGGGTGGTGAAAAGCAACTCGTGGATGCCTGCATACACAGACAGGTTCCTGCTCCTCCTGCCATACCAGTTAATGTTGGTGCCGTGGTGCAGAACATAGCCACAGTCTATGCCATCTACCAGGCTGTGATGAAGCACAAGCCATTGATTGAACGCTACACAACTGTGACTGGTAACGAGTTGGCACATCCTGCTAATTTCATTGTCAGAATGGGTACACCAGTAAGTCTGTTGATTCAAGCCTGCGGTGGTTTACCAGATGGTGACAATAAAATTCTTTCAGGTGGACCAATGATGGGCAAGGCTTTGCCTAATATGGAAGATCCTGTCTGCAAGGGCACTAATGCCATTACAATACTGACTGGTGAAGACGTTAAGAGAAAAGAAGCTTCACCATGCATACGCTGTGCAAAGTGTGTACAGGCTTGTCCAATGGGATTAGAGCCATACTTGCTCTCACGACTGACAGAAATGCCACATCCTGATTTGGATAGTTTGGAGAAAAACGACATTGTGAGTTGTATTGCCTGTGGCTGTTGTCAGTTCACTTGCCCTGCTCACCGTCCGCTGCTCGATACAATACAGATTGGCAAAGCCAAGGTCATGGCAGCCATAAAGTCCCGCAATGCTAAAAAATAAAGATTATGAAGAATATAATCGTTTCATTATCGCCACATATACATAGTGGCGACAGCATACAGAAAAATATGTATGGTGTACTGATTGCCTTGATGCCAGCCTTGATTGTAAGCTTTTTCTTTTTCGGATTGGGCGCTTTCATTGTTTGTGCAACAAGTGTGATATCATGTGTTTTCTTTGAATGGGCTATAACAAAATTCCTGTTGAAGCGTGAACGCACAACCATCACAGATGGAAGTGCTATACTGACAGGTCTGCTGCTTGGTTTCAATATGCCGTCAAACTTGCCAATATGGATAATAATCATCGGTGCGTTGGTGGCAATAGGTGTAGCAAAGATGACATTTGGCGGTTTAGGCAATAATCCTTTGAATCCAGCATTGGTGGGAAGAGCCTTTCTGCTTGTAAGTTTTCCTGCACAGATGACATCTTGGCCTGTAGCAGGACAACTGACATCTTATACTGATGCGGTAACATCCGCTACTCCGCTTGCCATTATGCAACAGGCAGTGACAAGTGGTGATGCCAGTCTGCTGGAACAACTGCCACATGGTTTCAGCCTGCTTATCGGCAACAATGGAATATTAGGTGGTGGATGTATTGGTGAAGTTTGTGGAATAGCCTTAATCCTCGGAGGCATCTATATGATTGCCAGAAAGATAATCACATGGCACATCCCAGTAAGTATATTGGTCACAGCTGGTGTTTTGGGAGGAATTATGCATATAGCCAATCCTATCTATCCAGATGTCATAAGCGTGTTGTTTAGTGGTGGATTGATGCTCGGTGCAATCTTCATGGCAACAGACTATGTTACGTCACCTATGACGGCAAAAGGTCAGATAATATTTGGTGTGGGCATAGGATTGCTGACAATTGTGATACGCTATTTCGGTTCCTATCCTGAAGGTGTGTCGTTCGCAATACTCATAATGAACGTGTTTACTCCATTAATCAACAACTGGTGCAAGCCAAAACGATTTGGTGAAAAAGTGAAAGGATAACAGCAATGAAGAAACTTGATTCTACATTAAAAAATATGGTGATAGTCCTGACAGGAACAGCTATCTTGACTGGAGGCGTGCTTGCTATAGTCAATGCCGTGACTGAGAAAGCTATTGCCAGTGTACAGGAAAAACAACTTGCTGAAGGTATTCAGGCGGTGATTGGCATTGATGGTTTGACCATTGAACAGCCAAAAACGGTGAAGAAAGTCTTCGACGGCAAGGAATATGAGTTTGTGATGCACAATGCCAAGAATGCTGCTGGTGACAACGTGGCAACAGCAGTGGAAACTACAACTCAAGGATTCGGTGGCGAATTGAAAGTGCTGGTTGGTTTCAATAACCAAGGCGAAATAACGGGTTATACACTGCTTAAACACTCCGAAACACCAGGACTGGGTGCCAAAGCCGACACCTGGTTCCAAAAAAGCGGAAAAGGCAACGTGATAGGAAAACATGCAGGCAGTCTGGTGACAAACAAAGACCAAGCCGATAGCGACTCGCTGAGAGTGGATGCCATAACAGCTTCAACCATTACCTCAAGAGCATTCCTTACAGCCATAAATCAGGCATACAACGTATTAATTAATAATTAATTAATTAATAATTAATAATTCACAATCACCAGAGTCAGCAGTCAGGGTTAAATTGTAAATAAACTAAATTGTAAATAAATAGTAAACTGTCAAATAGTAAATAAGGTTAATGAAAGAATATTTAAGAATATTAAAGAATGGCATTGTGAACGAAAATCCGATTTTCGTTTTGATGCTCGGCATGTGCCCCACATTAGCAACCACCACTTCGGCAGTGAATGGTATGTCGATGGGACTTGCTACAATGTTTGTGCTGATATGCTCAAATCTGGTAATATCGCTGATAAAGAATCTTACGCCAGACATGATAAGGATTCCTGTATTTATTTCAGTGATTGCAACATTCGTAACGATGTTGCAGATGCTGATGCAAGCTTATATGCCTTCAATGTATGCAACGTTAGGATTATACATACCACTGATTGTTGTGAACTGCATCATTTTGGGACGTGCTGAATCGTTTGCATCAAAAAATTCTGCCTTACCAAGTATTTTTGATGGCTTAGGAATAGGATTAGGCTTTACCTTCGGACTGACAATCCTTGGTGCTTGCAGAGAATTACTAGGCACAGGAAAGGTATTCGATTGTGTTGTTTTCCCTGAAGACTACGGAATGCTGATGTTTGTTCTTGCCCCAGGAGCGTTCATAACACTTGGTTTCCTGATAGCAATCATCAATAAGTTCAGAAAATAAAATGCACAATGAACAATTAAATAACCATTCAGAACCTCATAAACTCAAAACATGGAATATTTATTGATTTTCATAACAGCGGTATTTGTAAACAACATAGTGTTTTCGCAATTTCTCGGCATCTGTCCGTTCTTAGGAGTGTCGAAGAAGATTTCCACAGCCACAGGCATGGGTGCAGCCGTAACCTTTGTGCTCACCCTGTCAACGATAGTGACTTACCTTATTCAAATATATGTCCTCAATCCTAATAATTTAGGCTACTTGCAGACATTGGTTTTCATACTTGTCATCGCAGCATTGGTGCAGATGGTGGAGATTATACTGAAAAAGGTATCGCCTCCTTTGTATCAGGCTTTAGGAATTTTCCTGCCACTGATTACAACAAATTGTGCTGTGCTTGGTGTTGCAATATTGGTGATACAGAAAGAATTTTCATTGATTCAAAGCATCGTCTATGCCGTATCAACAGCAATAGGCTTTGCATTGGCATTGATAATCTTCGCTGGTATTCGCGAACAGCTCGAAATGGTTGATATTCCAAAGGGAATGCGAGGGATGTCTATAGTGCTTATTACGGCAGGACTCGTTTCGCTGGCATTCATGGGATTCAGCGGAGTGAATAACGGATTAGAAATTTTATTCGGTTTGAAATGAAAAAGATATTAGTTACAGGTGGGGCAGGCTATATTGGTAGCCACACATTGATAGAGCTGGCAGCTGCTGGCTATGAGTTCGTGGTAGCAGATAATTTCTGTAATTCCAACCCCGAATCATTGAAGCGCGTTTCAGAACTTATCGGCAGAGAAGTGAAATACTACAATGCAGACATTCGCGACAAACAAGCAATGGAACAAGTGATGCAGGAAAACGATTTCTTTGCCTGCATCCATTTCGCAGGACTGAAAGCAGTCGGTGAATCGGTGGCAAAGCCTTACGAATACTACGAGAACAATATTGCTGGCACATTGGTACTTATTGATGTACTCCGCAGACACAACTGCAAAAACATTATCTTCTCTTCATCGGCAACTGTCTATGGCAATCCTGCAATAATTCCTATCACAGAGGAATGCCCGAAAGGACATTGCACCAATCCATACGGACAGACAAAGAGTATGCTCGAAGAGATTTTTATGGATATTCAAAAGGCTGAACCAGAATGGAACATTGTGTTGCTGCGCTATTTCAATCCAATAGGAGCCCACAAGAGTGGCAGAATAGGTGAAGACCCCAACGGCATTCCAAACAACCTGATGCCATACATCACACAGGTGGCTGTTGGCAAACGTGCTGAATTGGGAGTCTTTGGCAATGATTACGACACACCCGATGGAACAGGAGTCCGCGACTATATTCACGTTGTGGATTTGGCAAATGGTCATGTCAAGGCTTTACAGGCAATAGAAAAAGGCTGCGGACTGGCAATCTATAATCTCGGCACAGGTCAGGGCTATAGCGTGCTCGATGTTGTGAATGCTTTCATAAAAGTCAACAATGTCCAAGTGCCATACGTCATAAAACCACGTCGTCCAGGAGATATTGCCACATGCTACAGTAATCCAGCAAAAGCCGAGCGTGAATTAGGCTGGAAGGCACAGTATGGCATCGAAGAAATGTGCCGCGATTCATGGAACTGGCAAAAAAACAACCCCGACGGATATAAATGTCAAGGCATTAATTGATAATTGACAATTGATAATTGATTTATCGTTATCGTTGTTCATAGTATGATAAAGCAAGATTTAAGAATAGTATTCATGGGAACTCCAGAGTTTGCTGTGGAGTCGCTCAAGGCTCTGGTGGAAGACGGGTATAATGTCGTTGCAGTAGTAACACAGCCCGATAAGCCTGTCGGCAGACATGGGTCCGTGCTACAGGCATCGCAGGTAAAACAATATGCACTGGCGCACAACATCCCCGTTCTGCAGCCAGAAAAGATGAAGGACGAGGAGTTTATCGAACAACTGCGCTCTTATCAAGCCGACTTGCAAGTGGTAGTTGCTTTCCGTATGTTGCCAGAAGTAGTGTGGGGAATGCCACGGTTTGGCACTTTCAATGTCCACGCCTCATTGCTGCCGCAATATCGTGGTGCAGCACCAATAAACTGGGCTGTTATCAATGGCGAAACGGAAACAGGAGTCACTACATTTTTTCTTGACCACGAGATTGACACAGGTCGCATCATACTTCAGGAAAAAATGCCAATCTCGCTGACCGATGATGTGGGCACAGTCTATGACAAACTGATGGTGAAAGGAGCCGAAATATGCAAACAGACAATCAACCTTGTGCTTGAAAAAGGCAATGACATTCCAACTAAAGAACAGTCTGAAACCATAGTGCCACTACGTCCTGCACCTAAGATTTTCAAGGACACCTGCCGCATAGACTGGTCGCAAAAACCAAAGCAAATCTACGACTTTATCCGTGGATTGTCACCATATCCAGGAGCATGGACAATGCTGACCGACAGCGAGGGGAGGGAACAGCAATTGAAAGTCTATAAAGCAGAGCTGACTGATTTTGACACTGAC
The DNA here is from genome assembly GCA_045597685.1 of Prevotella sp. Taxonomy (GTDB): domain Bacteria; phylum Bacteroidota; class Bacteroidia; order Bacteroidales; family Bacteroidaceae; genus Prevotella. The sequence continues at coordinate 17,214 of JAZLKO010000097.1, read as the reverse complement.
TCTGACGCTGACTCCCAAAGTTCAAAGTTCAAAGTTCAAGGTCAGAGTCAGCAGTCAGAGTCAACAACCAAACTAAATGGAATCCCACAAGGCCTGCAACTACTCGAAGTACAGCTGGCCGGCAAAAAGCGCATGCCAATGTCCGACTTCTTAAACGGACTCAGAGGGTCACTAAATCTGTCAGTGTGACAATTTACAATTTTATTAATTTGTCAATTTAACCCCTAACGACCAACTGACGATAAACCTCGGCATAATGCAAAATTTTGCATTATGCCGAGGTGCAGAGGAAGAAAAGCCACGAAGTGGATTAAACAACCAAACAATGCTTATTTCACTTCAAATTTGATTGATTTCAAGTCTTCGTCGCGGGAAGAATTGCCATACATTATCTTGTATTTCCCTGCAAAGACTTCAAGGTCATCCTTGTCGTAGTTGTAATACTCAAATGCGTCAGCACCAAGAGTCAGGGTAACCATTTCTGTCTTGCCAGCTGGTATTTCCACTCTCTTGTAAGCCTTGAGTGCTTTTATCGGAGCCTCAACCAGTTTGAGATTCTTCACATAAACCTGAACAACTTCTGCACCGTCCATCGTTCCTTTATTGGTGACAGGGATTGTGATTTCCACACTTTCGCCCTTGCTGATTGATTTCTTTGCAAGTTTAGCCTTTCCAAATTCAAACTGAGTGTAACTCTTTCCGTAACCGAAAGCATATTGTGGCTCACCTGTGAAATAACGGTAGGTGCGGTTTTCCATACTGTAGTTTTGGAAATCAGGCAATTGCTTGGTCGATTTATAGAATGTAACAGGCAGTTTGCCCGAAGGGTTGTAGTCACCAAACAGCACGTCGGCAACGGCCGTACCACCTTCCTGACCAGGATACCATGCTTGAACGAGTGCATCATAATAAGGTTCAGCCTTTTCAAAACCTATGCAACTGCCAGAGCAGTTGACGAAGACAACTGGTTTGCCTGTTTCTTTCAATGCTTGCAGGAAACGTTGCTGAACGGCTGGCAATTCGATAGTAGAACGCTCGTGACCTTCACCTTCCTGTGTGGAAGTGATGCCGCCCACATAAATTATTGCGTCGCAATCGGCAATTTGCTTTTGTATTTCGTCAAATTCAGCAAGTTTGCGTTGGAAGACGCTGACGTTGAAATTGGAACTTGAGCCTTCGCCCATGGCTGACTTGTAGAGAATTTCGATGTTGTATTTCTCACCCTTGGTAACGTTAGCCGATAGTATCTTGCCCATGCGCATGGCAAACGGATTGTTTTCTGCCAATTCCTTCTGCTGGGCATCGGTGAGCTGCATTCCTGGAACAAACTTGAACGAGAGCGGTTTAGGATTGTAGCCGCCAATCTCTTTACCATTCACTTTTACGGTAAAATTGTTGCCTTTCAGATGCAGACAAAGTTCGCCTGTGAAATCAGCAACAAGTGTAGCCGTGTAGCGTGCTGTGAAGTCGTGCGATGGTACATTGTTGCCAAAGCCGTAACCACCATCTGTCATGAAGTCGATGCGTTTCACATTGCCTGTGTTCACAATGTTGCCTGTCCAGTCGGTTGAGGCGAAATATTCCGCATGGAAACCTTCTTCGCCATTGGCTGTCGTCTGCTTAGGTATCTGGATGTAGTCATTGTCAATCTCACAACCTTTGATGTGCTTGATTTCCGCATTCGGCATCTTGTCTTTTATACCTTGGAGAATTGTGACGCAATGTGTAGGACTTCCGCTGTAGTTGCCTCTCTGCATTTCTGCATCGTTGGAATTAGGTCCCAACACAGCAATTTTCTTCAATGACTTGGAAAGCGGCAGAATGTTGTTTTCGTTTTTCAGGAGCACTTGTGATTCGCGTGCCAGTAGCAAGGCATGGTCTCTGTGAGCCTGGCAATCAACTATCGATCCAGGAATCTTTGAATAAGGCACAAGACTGTCGGGGTCGAACATTCCTAATTCTATGCGAGCCTTGATGAGCCGGCTGAGCGAAACGTCGAGTTCCTTTTCATCAATCATTCCTTGTTTTGTAGCAGCAATCAGAGCCTGATAGCTCTTGCCACATTCAAGGTCGGTGCCATTGCGCACAGCATCCACACTGGCGGTAAGTGCATTCTCATGAGTGCCATGAGCAGTTTTCACGTAGAAGTCGTTAATGGCATCACAGTCGGAAACAATAAGTCCTTTGTATTTCCATCTGTCACGCAGAATCTGTACCAACAGGCGGTTTGATGTGCAGCAAGGTTCTCCCTCGTAAGCACTATAGGCGCACATCACCTCCTGCACATTACCCTCTTTCACCAACGTGCGAAAAGCTGGCAGGTAGGTCTCCCACAAGTCGCGCTCATTTATCACTGCATTGAACTTATGCCGCAAAGGTTCCGGACCGCTGTGAACGGCATAGTGCTTTGCACATGCATGAGTCTTTAAGTATTTGCTGTCGTTGCCCTGCATTCCGCGTACAACATTCAGTCCCATGCGAGAAGTGAGGAATGGATCTTCACCATAAGTCTCCTGTCCGCGTCCCCAGCGAGGGTCACGGAAAATGTTTACGTTAGGGCACCAGAAAGTCAGGTTTGGTAGCCATGACACGTATGGACCGATGTCGCCTGTGCGGGCAAGCGAGTTGTATCGACCGCGAGCTTCATCCGACACCATGCTGTAAGTCTTCAGTTGTGAATCATCATCGAATGTTGCGGCTAAGCCTATGCATTGAGGAAACACCGTTACATCGCTCACGCCCATGAGTCCGTGACAAGCCTCGCCCCACCAGTTGTAGGCAGGAACATCCAATCGGTCAACGGCAACAGAGCGGTTCATCATCATCCCCACCTTCTCCTCTATAGTTAGGCGCGAAAGCAAATCCTTTGTGCGTTCTTCCACAGACAATTTAGGATTCTGGAAAGGAAATTTCTGCTTAGTAGAGAACTTGTAGATACAAGTGTGCTGATATTTCTCACCTGGATTGAGAACGGCAGACGGAAAATCAGGATGATTAGGAGAATCGGGATACATCTGTGACTCCAAAGCAATTGCACGGCGTGAACCAGTATAGACCTGCAATCCTGGATGATTGTTCCAGACTTCCATCTGGCGGCCAGACTGAGGAGAGTATAGGGTGGCAACCCATTCAACAGCATTCTTGTCGGTATGGTTCACGCAAAAATTATCGTCATACTGCATCACCTTATCCTTTGGCACATTTGGTTTTTCGCCCCATTTGAATCCCTTCATATCCCATTGGCGGTCGCCGATTCTTACCAGATTGTTGAAGTCATACAGGGTGCTCTTTACTGGAGTCAGTTTGCCTGAAGGTATTCCGTCCTTGTCGGTTTCGGTAATCTTGTCGGCATTGACCTTCAGCATGTGGTTCATAATGTCACCACCCTTCATGCGTGGGTTCCAATTAGGATTCACTCCATCAAGGTTGAAGTATGAGTGAGTGGTCATGCTGACAACGGTAGGCTTGTCTGTAGTGGCTTCATAGTCCACCTTCACACCATTGTCATCAGTAATTGAGAAAGTCAGGAAAGTGGTGATATTGCCAGGAAAACCATCCAGTCCGTCAGCCAACACACATTTCATCACAAGTTTGTCGGGACCGCTTGTCACAACATCCCAAATAGTATGGTCGAAACCGCTATTCCCACCATGGAGAGTATTTTTTCCATTGTTCACGGTAACTTGATACTCCTTGCCGTTGAGCATAAACTTTCCGTTTGCAATTCGGTTGGCATAACGACCGATTGATGGCCCCACCATTCCAAGATTGAACTTCATGTAATGGTGGATAGTAGGGTAGTTGGTAACGAGATTGGCATAATTACCTTCCCTGTCAGGTGAGAAAATAGAAATAATAAAGCCACCGTAGTTTGTGATTTGAGCAGCAATTGTGCCATTAGAGATTGTGTAAAGCGACACCTTTTTACCGTTCATAACAGTATTGTAAGGTGCAGTTTGCAGCAAAGGAATAGTCTTTGCAGCAAGGCAATGGCTCGACGCCAGCATGAAACTGGCAAACAGCGCAGTAATAAAAAATTTCTTTTTCATAGGTTAGTATTCTTATTTTTGTAAAGTTAATGCAAAGGTACAAAAAAACTCTGTTTTTAATTGACAATTGACAATAGATAATTGATATTTATATTTTTTTAATAAAAAATCAAGCTCGACCCGAATCGGTCGTTAGCGTGATGATGCAAGATAAAACTGTCTTTTCTCAAACTTTTCTCAACCATATAACTACCCTTTACTCACAATTTACTCATATAGACTACGCTCAGGGTAAACTCTTTGTCATCATCTGCAAGAATCACAGGGGTGAATTTCGGTTTTTCAAAACAAGCCCCATTAAATTTCCATTGAGCCCATAAGGCACAGGGACAGGTTTCTGTGACCCAAAAGAAAAGATGGATCGCAGGAATCAATCCCTGCGACCTTCTTTTTGTGCTTGTGAATAGTTCGCAAATATTCCCTGCTACTAATCACATTTATGGACTCTGCAACAATCCCAAAGTATAGAGGTCAGAGTAGTCAAACAACTAAATCCTTCGACTAGCTCAGGACAGGCGAGGCTCAGGACAAGCTATACCACCAAACGATCAATAAAAATCCACAATTTACGGAATTTTATAAATTATGGCAGTTTAGGTGGAAGAATTTTATAAATTATGGCAGTTTAGGTGAAATAAACTTAATTATTAATTATTAATTGTTAATTTTTAATTCATTAATGGAGTTTTTTCTTACCTTCGCGCTGTTTTTAAAGAAGATGTCTAATTAAGATTGAGAATTTGGATATTATTGATGTTTTTTAGATGTTAGGTGTTTAGATGTATTAATTAAAAAAGAATTTATGAATGTAGTAACAAAAACAGTCTCTTTGCCTGATGGAAGACAAATCAGCATTGAGACAGGAAAATTGGCAAAACAGGCTGATGGAGCTGTAATGCTCCGCATGGGCAACACTATGTTGCTGGCTACTGTTTGCGCCGCAAAAGATGCAGTTCCAGGTACTGATTTTATGCCTTTACAGGTGGAATACAGAGAGAAGTATGCTTCTTTCGGTCGTTTTCCTGGTGGTTTCACAAAGCGTGAGGGCAAACCAAGCGACAATGAAATTTTGACTTGCAGGCTCGTTGACCGTGCTCTGCGCCCATTGTTCCCATCAAACTATCATGCAGAAGTTTATGTGAACGTAATTCTGTTCTCTGCCGATGGCATTGACCAGCCTGATGCCCTTGCAGGATTTGCAGCAAGTGCAGCTTTGGCAGTTTCAGATATTCCTTTTGAATGTCCAATCTCTGAAGTTCGTGTTGCACGTATCAATGGTGAATACGTAATCAACCCAACTTTCGACCAGATGAAAGAGGCTGATATGGACTTGATGGTTGGTGCATCAAAGGACAATATCATGATGGTTGAAGGCGAGATGAAGGAAGTGTCTGAGCAGGATTTGCTCGGAGCATTGAAGGCTGCCCATGAGGCAATCAAGCCGATGTGCGTTCTTCAAGAAGAATTATCTAAGGAACTTGGAAAAGATGTTAAGCGTGAATATTGCCACGAGGTTAATGATGAAGAACTTCGTGAACAGATAGCAAAAGAATGTTATCAGTTGGCATACGACGTAACAAAGCAAGGACTTGAAAAGCAAGCTCGTGCTGAGGCCTTTGCAAAGATTATAGAAGACTTCAAGGCAGCATACGCTGAGGCTCATACCGAACTGACTGAGGATGAGATGGAAGAAAAGGCAATGCTTGCCGACAGATATTATGCCGACGTAGAGCGTGATGCTATGCGCCGTTGTATTTTGGATGAAGGTATTCGCCTTGACGGTCGTAAGACAACCGACATCCGTCCTATCTGGTGTGAGGTTTCTCCACTGCCTTATCCTCATGGCAGCAGCATCTTTACACGTGGTGAGACTCAGTCGTTGTCAACTTGTACGTTAGGTACAAAGTTGGATGAGAAGCTTGTTGATGATGTCTTGGAACATGGTTATATGCGTTTCCTCCTTCACTACAACTTCCCTCCATTCTGTACAGGTGAGGCAAAGGCTCAGCGTTCAACTGGACGTCGCGAAATCGGTCATGGTCATTTGGCATGGCGTGCTCTGAAGGGACAGATTCCAGAGGATTTCCCTTACACAATACGCGTGGTATCTGATATTCTTGAAAGTAATGGTAGTTCTTCAATGGCAACAACATGTGCTGGTACTCTGGCATTGATGGATGCTGGTGTTCCTATGAAGAATCCTGTTGCAGGTATTGCTATGGGACTTATCAAGAATCCTGGTGAAGAGAAATATGCTGTGTTGAGCGATATTCTTGGTGATGAAGATCACCTTGGAGATATGGACTTCAAGACAACAAGTACAAAGAATGGTCTGACTGCAACTCAGATGGACATCAAGTGTGATGGCTTGTCGTACGAGATTCTTGAGAAGGCTCTTATGCAGGCAAAGGCTGGTCGTGAGCATATCATGGGCGAAATGATGAAGACTATCTCTGAACCTCGTGCTGAATTCAAACCACAGGTTCCACGCATGGAGACATTGCTCATTCCAAAGAACTTTATCGGTGCAGTGATAGGTCCTGGTGGTAAGGTTATTCAGGGAATCCAGGAAGAAACTGGCGCAACAATCACTATCGAAGAGACAGAAGAGGGTGGTAATGTTATTGTCAGCGGTCCTAACAAGGATACCATCGATGCAGCAATGAAGAAGATTCGTGGTATTGTGGCTGTGCCTGAGATAGGTGAGGTTTATGAAGGAACCGTGCAGTCAGTTATGCCTTACGGAGCTTTTGTAGAGTTTATGCCAGGCAAGGATGGTCTGCTTCACATTAGTGAAATATCGTGGAACCGTTTAGAAACAGTTGAGGAAGCTGGCTTGAAGGAAGGCGACAAGATTACTGTGAAACTTATTGATGTTGATAAGAAGACAGGTAAGTTCAAACTGTCGCGCAGAGTACTGACTCCAAAACCTGAAGGTTATGTCGAGCGTGAACGTCGTCCTCGTCCTGAAAGGGGTGAACGTCGCGATGGCAGACACGAAAACAAGGGTCCAAGACCAGAGAAGTGTGAAGAATAATTTTGAAATAATGGCTCCTGTAGGCTCAAGAGAAAGCCTACAGGCTGCAATACAGTCCGGTGCCGATAGTGTTTACTTCGGCATCGGTGCTTTAAATATGCGTTCTCATTCTGCAAATCATTTCACGATTGATGATTTGAAGGAGATTGCGCAAATATGCCATGACAATGATGTGCAGTCTTATCTTACGGTCAACACGATTATTTATGGTGAAGACATAGCCACTATGCACGAGATAGTGGATGCAGCTGTGGAGGCAGGAATCTCGGCTATCATTGCGTGTGATGTGGCAGTGATGCTCTATTGCCGTCAGAGGGGCATGGAGGTGCATTTGTCAACACAGTTGAACATTTCAAATATTGAGGCACTGAAATTCTATTCTCAGTTTGCTGATGTAGTAGTGCTGGCACGTGAACTGAGATTGGAACAGGTGTCTGAAATCTATCGTCAGATAGAGGAACAGAACATCTGCGGTCCATCAGGACAGCCTGTAAGGATAGAGATGTTTTGTCATGGTGCTTTGTGCATGGCGATTAGTGGCAAGTGCTACATGTCGTTGGACAATGCTGGACGTAGTGCCAATCGTGGCGAGTGTATGCAGATATGCCGCAGAGGTTATATTGTCACCGACAGAGAGACAGGTACTGAACTGGAGATTGACAATAAATACATAATGTCTCCGAAAGACCTTAAGACCATCCGCTTCATCGACAAGATGATGCAAGCTGGTGTTCGGGTGTTTAAGATTGAGGGGCGAGCACGTTCTGCGGAATATGTATATACCGTAGTGTCTTGCTACAAAGATGCCATCAATGCCGTTCTTGAAGGTTCGTTTACTGAAGAGAAGAAAGATGCTTGGGACGAGCGGTTGTCAACGGTTTTCAACCGTGGATTTTGGGATGGCTACTATTTGGGACAGACACTTGGCGAGTGGAACAAGAACTATGGCAGCAATGCCACGGAGAAAAAGGTGTACGTAGCAAAGGGTATGCGATATTTTAGCAATATTGGTGTTGCCGAATTCAAGATGGAGGCGGGTAGTATCAAAAAAGGCGATAAATTGCTTATCACGGGTCCGACAACAGGTGTGATTTATCTCACAGCCGATGAGATACGCTTCGACCTGAAGCCTGTTGATGAAGCCGTCAAGGGACAGAATATCTCCATCCCTGTGCCAGAAAAGATACGTCCTTCAGATAAATTATACAAATTAGTGTAAGTGTGAACCGCGATAATAATTTACAATTTACGGATTTACAATTTACAATTTATTTACTATTTGGTTAATTTACAATTCATCGAGTCCGTAAAACCGTATAATCGTAAAACCGTGAAAATAAAACAGAATAATATAAAGGCTTGGGTGCTGGCAGCACGACCAAAGACATTGGCGGCTGCGGCTGCACCAGTGTGCGTTGGTGGGGCTTACGCTATGAATAGTCCGTTTATCACTTATCAGAGTTGGATTCCTTTCGTGCTATGCCTGTTGTTTGCCTTCCTCATGCAGATTGATGCTAATTTTATTAATGATTTCTACGACTATAAGAAAGGCTCCGACCGTCAGGATCGTCTCGGACCAGAACGGGCTTGTGCTCAAGGATGGGTGACGGAAAAAGCGATAAAAATAGCTATTGTCATAACATCAACGCTTGCTTGTCTTGTAGGACTGCCACTGATATACTTCGGCGGATGGGCTTTGATTGGCGTTGGTGCGGTATGCGTCGTTGGCGCATGGCTTTACACCATCCGTCTGTCATATCTTGGTTGGGGTGATGTCATGGTATGGTTGTTTTTTGGAATCATACCAGTGGTGTTTACTTATTATCCGATGACAAAAAACATAGATGTCTTTGTTATCATGTTAGGCATAGCAACAGGTTTTGTCATTGATGATTTGCTGATAATCAATAACTATCGTGACCGCAATCAGGATGTGATAAGTGGGAAGAAAACTATTGTGGTGCGTCTTGGGGAGAGATTTGGATTACTAATCTATTGGTATATTGGCAGTATAGGCGCTGTAATTTCATACGTGGTGTTATGGTATAAGAACGACCCTTGGTGCCTGCTGTTGGTGGTGTATCTGATATTCCATTATCTCACTTTCAAAAAAATGAAAAAAACTGATGGTAAGGCACTCAACAAACTATTGGCTCAAACATCGCGCAATATAATGATTTTTGCTATCGTCACCTGTATAGGATTATTATTGTAAACAAATTATGGCAGATAAGAAGTTCATAAACAAGATGTTCGATGACATTGCTCCGACTTACGACCAGTTGAATCATCTTCTTTCATTCGATGTTGACAAGTCGTGGCGGCGCAAGGCTGTCAGGACAATATTGTCAATACATCCTGAAGTCGTTGCCGATTTAGCCTGCGGCACAGGCGACTTTGCCATTGCCCTTGCTAAAGCAGGAGTCAGCAAAGTATTGGGTTATGATATTTCTGAAGGGATGCTGAAATATGGAAATGCCAAATTGCGGAAAATGCTCCTCGACAAACAAGTGATTATGCAGATGAGCGATGCGGAAAACCTGCCACTTGAAGATGATAGCGTTGATGCCGTGAGCATAGCATTTGGAATCAGAAATTTCGAACATAAGGAAATAGGCCTGTCCGAAATGCACCGTATCATCCGACCTGGTGGGATGGTGTGCATACTGGAATTGTCAGTGCCGCAGAATCCATTGTTGCAGGCATTATATAAGATTTATTTTCTCCATGTCTTGCCATTCTTTGGAGGTTTGATTTCCGGCAACAGGCAAGCATATAAATATTTACCAAATTCCGTCATGGCATTTCCAAAGCCAAATGAATTTATGGAAATGATGCGTGGGGCAGGGTTTTGTAATGTCACAGCCAAAGCTTTTACTTTCGGACTATGCAGAATGTATATAGGAAGAGTATGAAAATAAAAGAAATACAAGAAGAAATCGTTGCTGAGTTCAGCGACTTGGATGATTGGATGGATCGCTATCAGTTGCTCATCGACATGGGCAATGAACTTGCACCACTTGACGATAAATATAAGGTGGAACAGAACCTTATCGACGGGTGTCAGAGTCGTGTATGGATAGTTTGTGAAGAAAACAATGGAAGACTTTTCTTCCAGGCAGACAGCGATGCACTGATAGTTAAAGGAATAATAGCCTTGATAATCCGTGTGTTCAATAATCAGACAGCTGATGATATACTGAATTCCGAACTCGACTTTATAGATGCAATCGGGTTGAAAGAACATCTCAGTCCAACACGCAGCAACGGACTGCTGGCAATGATTAAGCAAATCCGCATTTATGCCCTTGCATTTACACAATTAAACTAATACATACTATTATGAAAAGAATTCTATTATTTGCTTTAAGCACTATGTTTTTCACATTCCACACTTTCGCAGCAAAGCCAATCACGATCACTCTTAATGCCACCAAAGGCGACACAGCTTTTATAAAGGTTTTTCCTGCAAGCAAGAAGACCTCCACAGGTAGGTCTGTAGTAATTTGTCCTGGAGGTGGATATGCTCATTTGGCAATGGAACATGAAGGCTACGACTGGGTAAACTTCTTCGATCAGATGGGAGTTACAGCAATTGTATTGAAATACCGTATGCCTCATGGCGACCGTACACTTCCTATCAAGGATGCCGAAGATGCAATAAAAACTGTCCGTCAGCATTCCACAGAATGGGGTATCAATCCAAACGATGTGGGTATCATGGGTTCATCGGCAGGTGGGCATCTTGCTACAACAATAGCAACCCATTCTACTGGCGATGCAGCACCAGATTTTCAGATACTATTCTATCCTGTAGTTACTATGAATAGTGGTACGCATAAGGGTTCACACGATAATTTCCTTGGCAAAAATCCATCAAAAGAGTTGGAAGATGAGTACAGTAATGCTCTGAAGGTAACTCCAAAAACTCCACGTGCATTTATTGCTTTAGCAAGTGACGATAAAGGTGTTCCTGCTGTCAACAGTGGAGAATACTATTTGGCATTATGCAAGAATAATGTTCCCGCAACTCTCCATTCTTATCCTACCGGTGGACATGGTTTCGGATTCCGACCATCATTCAAATATCATGCCGAATTGCTTCAGGAACTTGCTTCCTGGCTAAGAAGCTGGTAAATTAGAGAGCCTCCTCTAAATCTCCCCCTAAAGGGAGAGACTTCTAATATCCCTTCCCTTTAGGGAGGGGTTGGGGTAGGCCAGGTGGAAGTAGTTCCACATGTTTTATTCTTTGTCTGCGCCATGTATAGACGACGTGCAGATGACCATCTTCCGACTGTATGATTGATGGATAGGAGTACTGACTTATCGGACTGTCCTCCAATGTTATCCAGTGTTTCCATTTGAGCCCGTCTTTACTGATGAGTATTGAAAGCGGATTGCGGTCGCCTTTTTGCTTGGTGGTTTCTATTGGCCAGTCGTTGCATATCATAGTATAGCCGCCACCTGTAAGACTGACTGCATCCAGTCCGCTGTTATTGTTTGGGACATCAATGAGTTCCAGTTTGCTCCATGTGGTTCCGTTATCGGTAGAGAATGTTCTGCCTATCTGTCGGCTGCGTGTGCGACAGAGGGCTTCTAATCTTCCGTCAGGCAAAAGCAGAATTGTTGGTTGTATGGCTTGAACATCTTTTTCGGTTGAGGCATCTATAGGTGCTGTGACATAATCTGTCTTTTGCCATGTCTTGCCCATATCATCAGAATTTTCAAAGTATAATCGCCAGCCGCCTTTTTCAATACTTGTAGGTGCGATTATACGTCCGTTGTTCATGATTGGCTTGTTTTTCACAGGACCGAGATAGTCTGTCTGTAATGGTTGACGCTGTGTCCATGTCTTACCATTGTCGTTTGAAGAGCAGTACCATCCTGTCCATCCCGCAACATTCGGACCAATCTTGAAATAGAGCATCAGTTGACCTGTTGGTATCTGGAATAGCACAGGATTCCAGCAAGCATAACGCAGGGTGTCATTCATCACACCATCTGCCACCAGTTGCGGAGCTGTCCATACATCAGAACCTTTTACCTTGCGGCTCACCCAAATGCAGACATCGGGGTTACGCTCTTTTGTGCCACCGAAATACGTTGCCACCAAATCACCATTCTCGCATTCAACGATGCTTGCCGAATGGCATTCTGGGAAAGAGGCTTGCTTGTAGAGAAATTCATTACAGAGAATTGGCGAATCCTGAACCTTTGTCACTACATAGTTATCTGGCAATTGTTTCGGTATGCTATACACCTGTGGCATAGGTTGTGGCAACTGGCAGGTGAGATCGTAAATACCTGAGCCTAACTGCTTAACCGTACCATCAATCAAGTAGGCTTTGGCTGTAGTGTTGGCCGGCACTTCTATGTGCCAATACAATTTGCCACGTTCTTTTTTCCAGTTGCTCGTTATTTTTCCGTAGATGGAATGATAGGAACAATCAATATTATCCATTTCATCGACAGAAAAATCAGGTTTCAGTTCTATTTCCTTAAACCCTGGACTTGCAGCCCTGATACCACCAGCATCCTGATACATCCATGTAACCAAGTCGCCGAGCAGCATTACATGATTGCCACTGTTCATTGCAGGGTTGGCAGTGTCACCGTTCCACAGTTCCCAGATGGTGGTTGCCCCACGCTCTGCCATGTAGCCCCAGGAAGGGTAGTCTTTGTTTGTGGCAAGCAGCCATGCAATGTCACCGCGTCCCATATTCCTCAGTTCTTGCATGAGCCACTGTATGCCGATTACTCCACAGCAAAGGTGTCCTTTGTTATCGGAAAGAATGGTCTTTATGATGTTTTTTTCAACCTCCTGTCTCACATAATCATCGTCAATCATTCCGAAAGCCAAAGGAAGGATGTTGGATGTAACCGTATTGTTACCATAGAAAGTGCTGTCGGGATGCAGCAGATGCCCAGACAGGTTAGTTGTGCCTTTTGCTATATGCAGGAAAGCCTGATTGAATGCCGTCTTTGTTTCGGCAGCTTCATTGGCATAGAAGGCTGCATCGTCGGCAAGTGAGAGAATATTGGCAAATTCCTCCATAGTCTTGCACAACTTGTAATAATAAGCTGTAGAAATCAGTTTTCCATCGGTCTGTCGGGCAGGGTCTTGTGAATGTATGAGTTCCAGTTTTTCTGGAACCGTGCACCAGTCGCCATATTTATCCTTTGTAATAAGTCCGTCCTTGCCATATTGCTCTTTCATATAAGCAAGCCATGTTTTGACGGCAGGGTAGTGTTTTCTTATTGCAGCATCGTTGCCATATTGTTGATAGAGCATCTTCATTGAGAAAGGCAGAGCAGCTGGCCAGGTCATATTGTCGGAATAATAGTTCCAGAAAGCAGGTGCTACGTCAGGAATGCATCCATCTTCGCGCTGTGCCTCTACGATGTCGCGATCCCATTTCTGATAAAGATTATTATTGTCGAACAGGAATGCCTCTCCAAAACAGCCGCCTGTGCGGTCGCCCAACCATGGTTGGCGTTCATCACGCTGCGGACAGTCAACAGGCATACCTTTGTAATTGCTGAGAATACCCCAGAAGGCATTATGATGAATCTGGTCGAGTATCTTGTTTTGCGAACTGAAACTGCCAGTTTCTGCCATTTCATCGCTTACGACCTCGGCAAGGAAATCGGCAACAGGATTGCTGAAGCCAGCCCCTATCCCCTCTTTAATGAGTTTTTCGCTATTATTATCGTTATCGTACGAAGTCCTGACTTCGACATACCTGAATCCATGGTATGAAAATACAGGGTTCCACCATTTGCCATCATCCTGTCCATTGGAGATGTAATAATCGGTGGTTTGTGAATGTCGCAAGTTGGCTGTGTAGAGATGGCCCGATTCATCAAGTTTTTCAGCATATCTGATGATGATAGTATCTCCTTTTGCGAGTTTTGGTATGCGGAACTTCACCCATCCTGCAGTGTTCTGTCCAAAGTCAATAATTGTCTTTTTGTCTTTGGTACTGACTGATTTTGGAGTGAGTGTTTTTACCACTTTCATGCCGTTGGTCATTTCGGCACGCAACGTACCCATAGGTATAGCTACACGTTCGGCTTTTGTCCATGCAGCATCATCATATCCCGCCTTTGTCCAGTCGCCCAAATCTTTGTTGGCATGGAACATTTCGCCGTCATATTCATTATTGGAACGTATCGGACCATCAGGATTTATTTTCCACTTATCATTAGAGGAAACAACCTTTCTGCTGCCATCAGCAAATTCCAAAATCAGGTTCAAACGGAGTTTCGGATAGCCAAAGTTGGTTATCTTATAAGGCTTTTTCTTTTGTTGCATGGTGTAGTAGCGTCCATTGCCAAGCACCACTCCTATACAATTCTCCTGCCCAATTTCATCTGTTACATCATAGCAGTTATACAAGACCGTCTTGCGATAGTCGGTAGGAATAGGTGCCAGAACCCTGTCACCGATTCTCTTGCCATTGATATAAGCTTCATACACACCTAAACCGCTGATGTAGAGAGTTGCTTTCTGGATTGCTTTATCAGTATTAAAGGTGGTGCGCAGATAGCGTGCAGATAGTCTGGAATGGACATCTTCCACATCCCAAGGCATGGCATGATCCAGTCCAATCCATTGTCCCTGCCAGTCGGCCTCTTTCAGTAAGCCCACATTCCACATTGCAACATCACTCCAGTCAGTATTGCCATTATTAGTGGAAACCTTGACTCTCCAGTAGCAGCGTGTGTTGCTCTTGAGCGGTTTTCCGTTGTATCTTATCCATTGCGATTCACTGGTTTTTGCCGTTACGTCCCACAAATCACCCTCGCACTTTGTCGCTTTTTCCTCCGTTGAGGCTACTATGATGTGATAGGCAGTCTGCATCACGTTGTTTTTCTCCGAAACAATCTGCCATCCCAATCGTGGTGATTTGGTATCCACGCACATTGGATTCACAAGATGTTCGGTTGTAAGATTCACCACCTTCTGTGCCATTGCACAGCATGAGCAAATGCCCAAATACAATAAAGTTAAGTAAAAACGTTTCATGTTATTTTAGTATTTATGCAAAGCATCTTATTCCTTGTTAAACTGGAAATATGCAACGTTCATTCCATAGACGTAGCGATAGTCTATTTTGTCGCAACTATTTATAATACAAAACATACTCAGCTCCTTGGTATCAGGAATCGTGCCATTCCGTAAAAAGTCTCTCGCTATTCTGTTGTTGATAATGGGAGAAATAGGTTTCCCAAAACTTTTGGCAACGATATTGACAGAACTTTCGCAATCGCTCAGCCTTATGTCAAAAGTACCTCCACTGGTATTCATTCCCCGAACATTGACCATCAGCTCTTCGCAACATAGCTCAATCTTGCCTGCAAGAGTCTCGCTTATCTCACAGATACCTAAGAAAGTGCGGATTCGGGACAACTCCTTCTGTATATTTTCCATAGAATAAGAGATGGAAACATCGAGCGTGACGATGTCGTTTATTTTATTAAACAGAAAAAATGGTATAAGGTTCCTATCCTTTCTGCAATATACGATATTTATGATTGCAACGTAAAATATAAATAGCACAGGAGTGATAGCAAAACCAAACCAAAGATTGGTACCACCCAGTAGAAGGGCAGCAAGAAATACTAACGTAGGAGTGGCAACTATAGCCAAAATGTCATAGCCCAGTTTCATAATAGGCTTGCGCTGAACAGAAAAAATACTGAAAGTAAGCAGAATATTATGTAGTGTGGAAAACAAGATGGTACAAATTAGTGGAATTTTGACAGCTAAAATCAATTGGTTTGTATCGGCACCAAAAAGTACTGCAAACTTTTCGGTGAACAAGGTGAGAATAATGGCAAGCGATACCAATGCAATGGTGAATTCAAGAAGAAGGCTTTTTGCAATCTTCAGTCTGCCCGCATTGTCACCCTCTCCCATCAGGAAGGCATCTACATATAGGTAAGCCTCATGCAAGCCAGTGGTGACAATAGTAATGATAGTAGTAGCCATTTGGCATACTCCCCAGATGAACAGTCCATCCGAAGGGAGAAAATGCAGTATGATAATGTTTATAAAAAAGGTTAAAAGACCTTCCGACAATGTACTCGAATTGAGACTTATCCAAGCCAAAGCATTTTCTTTGACGAGATGCAGCATACTGGAATTGGGCACAACAAGACGGAATGGGAATCGCTTCCCCAGTGCAAGAGGTAGCAGGATGGCGATATTTATAAGTGCTGAAATGCACAACGCGATACCAGCCGCTTCCACTCCGAAATGAAAGACCTTAATCAGTATGAAGATTGTCGTGACATTCGTCGCCCCTGATACCAACACAGCTGTTGTCACCCTCTTTACATTACCAGATGCAGTGACAAAGGTGTTCAGTATGCAGGTGGCTGCACTCAACATTATATAAAGACTGGTAGGACCTATATAGTCAACCAGGTATCCCTGCAAACCAAGGTCGGGAGTCATCTTCTCAGCAATGCTGCTCTTGAAAACAAAAATAACGAAAGCAGAAATTATGCCAATGGCAGTGGCAACAGGAGCGGAAAGAGAGAATAGCTTGTTTGCCTTTTGGGTATTCAGTTCTCCGTATGCCTTTCCTGCATGCATACTCGGACCAACGCAACAGGTGTTTATCAGGATAAACAGTATCCCTGAGATGGGATTGAACACACTTATTGCCTTGAAACATTCCGTACCAAGAAAGTGCGACACTATGAGTGTGTTCAGGATTACCACTAATTGTGGTCCAATGGCAGTTAGTATGTACGCCATCTGGGATGAAATCATGGAACGGATTACCACCTCCCCAGACCGTGTTGTACTTGATTTAGAATTATTCCTGCTCATATCATTTTGAAACGCTGCAAAATTATTGATTTTTTTGAACAATCAAAAATAAATTATTAATTATTTATCAAGAATTTTGTTTTTTTATAATTTACATAGTGCAAATAAAAAATCCCCGCATCTGATTAATGCGGGGATTTTTATTGGTTCGCCCAGCACGAACGTATTCTAACGGGTGCAAGTCCCCAAGCCGCCCTAACAGTGGGAAGGCTACAGCCGAAAGCAAGGGTGTCTATCGCGAGGTGGAATCTGAAGGAAGCCGTAGGCAAACATCTGACCCGACG
>JAZLKO010000096.1:0-67052 GCA_045597685.1 Prevotella sp. | reverse complement strand
CCTTGACTTTGTCTTCTATTGTCGCGACTCGGCATAGATTGAGCAAGCTCATCTCTGCTCTCGCTGCTCCAATAGTTCGCACCTCAGCAATTGAAGCAAGCTTCATTACATTCGGTTTGTCGTCGGTTAATCACCCTGTGCTGTGTTATTGCGCACCTTCGGTGCTATTTACCGCAAACGAATAATTCATTTTTTAGTCGCAAGGTTATTTTGATCTTATTCAAAAAGGTTGTTTTGGGCTAATGATTGATTTGGGTTAAAAAATCATAATTATCAATTGTCAATTGTCAATTATCAATTAAATAACAAAGTTATTTCTTATCTTTGCCCCGAAATTGTAGGAGAATGAAAATATTTACAACAGAAGAGATTCGACAATTGGATCAATACACCATTGCTCATGAACCGATAAAATCTATCGACCTCATGGAGCGGTCGGCTGTCGCTTTGGTACAAGCTATTTCCGGACAATGGTCAACCAGTACGAAAATAGTAATTTTTGCCGGTCCAGGCAATAATGGAGGTGATGCCTTAGCAGTTGCACGTTTGCTCAGTCTGAAAAAATATTCCTGCAAGGTGTATTTATTCAATATTCGCCAGAATCTTTCCACGGATTGCGAGACAAACAGAGACCGCCTGCAAAATTGCGAGAATGTGGAATTTTTCGAGATAATCAATGAATTCGAACCTCCACAACTTGATAGCTGCTTAGTTATCGATGGTTTATTTGGTACAGGACTCACAAAAACACTGACTGGTGGCTTTTCTTCTCTTGTGAAATACATAAATGCTTCAAAATGCGAAGTGGTCAGCATCGACATGCCTTCGGGACTGATATCGGAGGACAACACATTAAATGTTGATGTCAACATAGTAAAAGCTGATTACACATTTACTCTCCACCAGAAAAAACTCGCCTTTTTATTTGCAGACAATCAGGATTATATCGGAAAAGTAAAAGTTCTTGATATTGGCTTAAGCAAGCAAGGCATACAGGAAATTCCAACACCTTATTATCTTTTAGAAAGCAGCGACATCACACCAATTATGAAAAGTCGTAGCGATTTTGCCCATAAAGGCGACATGGGTCATGCACTTATTATGGCTGGCAAGTATGGTATGGGAGGAGCTGCTATCCTTGCCACTAAAGCAGCACTCCGTTCTGGTGCGGGTAAAATCACTACAACGGCTCCTCGGAAAAACAATGATTTGCTGCAAATTTCTGTACCAGAGGCTATTGTGGCTTTGGACAAGGACGAATGCATTATCACTCAACCTGTAGAGGATGCTACATTTAATGCAATTGGTGTTGGACCTGGTCTCGGACAAGACGAAACCACAGCTGTTGCCGTAATCTCACAGATACGCCGCAATAACACTATTCCATGCGTTATCGATGCCGATGCTATCAATATTATTGCCTCACATAGAGCTTGGCTCATGCAATTGCCTAAGGGAATTATTTTCACCCCGCACCCAAAAGAACTGGAACGGTTGATGGGCAATTCCGTAGGATGCTATGAAGAGCTCAGCAAGGCACGTGAACTTGCGCATAATCTGCAAGGATATATTATTTTGAAAGGGCACTATTCAGCACTTTGCACTCCTGACAACAAGGTGTATTTTAATTCCACAGGAAACAGCGGCATGGCTACTGCTGGCAGCGGTGACGTGCTCACAGGCATTATCGTTGGCTTGTTGGCAAGAGGCTACAATCAGGAGGAAGCCTGCAAACTCGGTATGTATGTACATGGATTGGCTGGCGACCTTGCTGCCGCCCAACTTGGCAAAGAAAGTCTTATAGCCTCAGACATCATTGAATTCCTGCCAAAAGCTTTCCAGAAATTAAGTTAGATAATCACCTCTGAACAGACATTTACCCCAGTATTTTTCCACTGACTCGAAATAAGGTGAGGCTCCTACAAATAAAAAAAGGATGTGCGCGCACATCCTTTTACTTTCTGTTTTGATTCTTGTTATTAAGGAAGAGAAATTGCTTCTGATGGACAAGCATCTGCACAAGTGCCACACTCAGTGCAAGCATCTGCATCAATTTCATACTTTTCAGCACCTTCAGAAATAGCTCCTACAGGACATTCATCAGCGCAAGTCCCACACTTAATACAATCACTGCTAATTACGTATGCCATGATAATCTGTTTTTTTAAAAGTTAATAATTAAATTTCACTGCAAAAATACAAAAAAGGTTTTACGGTTTTACTGTTTTGCGGTTTTGTGGTTAAAATTTTAAGTTTTTTTAATCATTCAGCCTTATAAAAGCAATAAATAAGCATCATAGACGTTGTAATGTCAACATTTCTGTAATGAAAAAGATAGTATTATTTATATTGCTTTTAGCCTGCTCATATTCCATGTCAGATGCCCAGGAAAAAAAGAGAGTGCAAAATCGCCCCTATATTGATATGCGAACCATTCATTATGGCATTCTGTTTGGTATGCATATGATGGATATGGAAGTAAATAATGTCGGACCACAGTTTCTGGAAGACGGCACAATTGCCAACATCGTAACCGATGTCGATAACTGGAATCCTGGATTTACGGTTGGTGTTTTGGGAGAATTGCGACTAAATAACTATTTTTCCTTGCGCGTTTCTCCATCAATGCATTTTGGCCAGAGGCATTTTAAGTTTATCAATCTGACTGAATTTGATGAGGAAGGACGCAACCTGACCCAGCAGCAAACCATAAAGACAACATACGTCACAATACCTATCGACATAAAATTTTCTTCGCAACGCTACAATAATGTCCGTCCGTATCTACTTGCAGGAATAACCCCGATGATGAATATCACAGGCAAGAAACAAGACATTTTGGAAATAAACCGAAGCGATTTTTCCCTTAACATCGGCATGGGCTGTGATTTCTATCTGCCATTCTTCAAACTCATTCCAGAATTGCGTTTTTGCTATGGTCTGAGCAATTGCATCAATACCAACCACGCACAAGACTTGACAGACGTCAATCTTCATAAATATACAAACTCTGTAAACAAAGGGCGTAGCAAAATGATAATATTGACTTTTTATTTCGAATAGGCATGAATAGAATATCCCTTAGCAAATTTTTGGTATTTTTGTACCTCATTTTTTCACTATCGTCCTGCCAGCAAATTCGCAAGTGGAAAGCACAATTAGGCAATACTTCTGAGCAGATTAAACTGGGAAAGCAATACTCCGAAGGCGATGGTGTAACAAAAAATCTTATCGAAGCCGCCAAATGGTATCAGCGAGCAGCCGATGATGGCGATGCTGAAGGACTGTTCTTATTAGGAAAATGCTATAGTGAAGGCGAAGGTGTGCCATGCGACGAATCAAAAGCCTTGGAACTTTTCAAGAAATCAGCAAAATCAGGTAATAGAAATGCCATGTACGAATGTGGTTTTGCATACGAAAACGGTAAAGGTGTTGCAGCAGACTTGGCAGAATCTGTGAAGTGGTACCAGCAAGCAGCCGATGCAAGCCACCCCGAAGCATTGTTCAAAATTGGCTACTTATATTATAAAGGTGAAGGAGTAAGCATGAATGCCAAAAAGGCAATCAACTATTTTTCGAAAGCCTCAGAGGCAGAAATAGCTGAAGCATTGTACTATCTTGGAGTATGCTATGCTGATGGAGTGGGCACTGGTAAAAACCAGCGAAAGGCAATCGAATATTTCACAAAGGCAGCCAACGATGGTGTTGCAGCGGCACAAAACAAACTTGGCGAATGCTATGAGAATGGATTGGGAGTAACGGCAAACATCCGTAAGGCTGTTGAATTATACCAGAAAGCCGCCAAGCAGAATTTCATGGAAGCAGTCTATAATCTTGCTGCATGTTATTATTATGGTCAAGGCATGCCGCAAGACATCAACAAGTCAGTAGTTCTATTCAGAAAAGCCGCAGAATCAGGAATAGCAGCCGCAGAATTTTTCCTTGGAGTGTGTTACTACCAAGGTGATGGTGTGGAGAAAGACGAGAAAGAAGCCCTAAAGTGGCTGCGACGTGCAGCCGATGCAGGCGATATTGATGCTTTAGACTTTTTGCAAGACCTTAAATATTATCACGAACAACTTGACGAATGGAACGAAGGATTTGAAGAAGTCGAGGTCATGGCATCCGATTCTCTGTAAAATAACCACTGAAAAGTTCAAAGATTGCAAAATGCAAAGTGAACGCAAGTTTTGGTGTGGAACGTTAAAAAATGTAGTAAAATTTTGTTTGTTACATTAGAAAATGTAATTTTGCAGTCGATAAAGTCTAATTAACAAACGTAGTTTCTACTATTGTAGATTTCGGGATGTAGCGCAGTTGGTAGCGTACTTCGTTCGGGACGAAGGGGTCGCGTGTTCGAGTCACGTCATCCCGACTTTTTGAGATTATGATGATGAAAAAAATATCTATTTTAGTTTTAGTGTTAGTTTCCGTCGCTTGCTGCTATGCTCAAACCACAAGTGTTGCGGGATTTTATTGTCTGCCTGATTGTGGCAGAATTGTATATAATTTCAATCAGGGATGGCGTTATCATCTTGGTGATGTAAAGAATGCTGAGGCTGCGGACTTTGATGATTCAGGCTGGGAAGTTGTATGCGCTCCTCATAGTGCACGTTTAGAACCTTCGGAATGCAGTGGTGGCAAGAACTATCAGGGCATCTGCTGGTATAGGAAGCATTTCGTTGTGCCTACTGATATGAAGGGGAAAATGGTAACCGTGCATTTCGAAGCCATAATGGGCAAGCAGAAAGTTTATGTAAATGGCAAGTTGGCTCAGGAACATTTGGGCGGCTATCTGCCTATTGAGGTCTGCCTAAACGATTATGGCGTGAAGGCTGGCGACGAATGTCTGATAGCAGTGATGGCCGACAATAGCGACGACAAGAACTATCCTCCAGGCAAGAAGCAGTCGCAATTGGATTTTTGCTACCATGGTGGAATGTATCGTGATGTATGGCTGATTGGCAAGAATGAAGTGTCGATAGATGAAGTATTTATGCACTATGACAACTTTAAGTCTGCAAAAGATGGCGAGATAGAAAAGGTCACGGTGAATTTGGATTCATGGATTGGAAAAACGAAAACGATAACGAAAACGAAAACCCCACAATCTGTACGATACACTTTGGAAGTGATTATAAAAGATGCGAATGGAGGGGTAGTGAAAATGATAACGAAAACCGTACAAACGTTCAAGGTTCAAGGTTCAAGGTCCAAAGTTCAAGGTCAGAGTCAGCAGTCAGCAGTCAGCGTGGCTTCAACCCTAAATAAGCCTCATTTGTGGAGTCCAGAGGATCCTTATCTCTACAATGTGGAACTGCGACTGAAGCAGGGCAAGAGGTGCATTGACGGTGGAATGGTGCGCATTGGCATAAGAAAAGCTGAATTCAAGGGCAAGGAAGGATTCTGGTTGAATGGCAAACCATATCACAAACTGATTGGTGGCAACCGCCATCAGGATTTTGCATACGTAGGCAATGCCATGCCGAACTCGCAGCAATGGCGCGATGCCAAGAGACTGAAAGATGCTGGCATGTGCATAGTCAGAGCAGCGCACTATCCACAAGACCCTGCTTTTATGGATGCCTGCGATGAATTAGGACTGTTTGTGATTGTGCCTACTCCTGGTTGGCAATTTTGGAACAAAGACCCGAAATTTGCCGAACTGGTGCATCAAAACACTCGCGACATTATCCACAGAGACAGAAATCATCCTTGTGTGCTGATGTGGGAGCCGATACTTAACGAGACTAATTTCCCAAAGGACTTTTCTGAAAAAGCCCATCAGGTGACAATAGATGAATACCCTTATCCTAACCGACCAGTGGCTGCTGCCGATATGAAGTCGGCTGGAGTGAAGGAGAACTACGAAATAATGTATGGCTGGCCGGAAGATGTAGATAAGAGCACCACACCAGCAGATAAATGTGTGTTTACACGTGAGTTTGGTGAATATGTAGATGACTGGTATGCTCATAATGCCATTAATCGTGCTCCGCGTTTCTGGGGCGAGAAGTCAATGCTTGATGCTTCGTTGAGCCTTGACAAGACATACAAGGAAATGCTTCCTGACAAGAAGCAGTTTATTGGTGGTTGCCAGTGGCATCCGTTTGACCATCAGCGCGGCTATCATCCAGACCCATATTTTGGAGGTATCTATGACGCATTCCGTCAACCTAAATATCAGTTGGCTACCTTCAAGGCAAATAGTCTGATGAGCGACGAGCCATACTTGTTCATCGCTCACGAGATGATGCAGTTTTCGGGTGAGGATGTTGTGGTGTTCACAAATTGCGATTCCGTGAGACTGACAGCATTTGAAGGCGACAAGGTGCAGACAATATCAGGCAGTCCTGCAATATTCAAAGGCTTTTGGAATTTCTGGGATGCCCGCAGATACTCGTACTCAAAACGCAACTGGCAGAAAGTGTCGTTGGTGGCAGAGGGATTCAAGGATGGCAAGGTGGTATGCACAGAAAAGAAGATGCCAGCCCGTCGTTCTACAAAACTACGTCTGTATGCTGACACATTAGGCAAGGATTTGGTTGCCGATGGTTCCGACTTCATTGTCGTAGTGGCAGAGGTTACGGATGATAATGGAAATGTGCGCCGACTGGCAAAAGAAAGTGTGCTCTTCACAGTGGAAGGCGAGGGCGAGATTATTGGTGGTGCTGAGATAGGTGCTAATCCTCGAACCGTGGAATGGGGAAGTGCACCAGTATTGATACGTTCAACCACCACAGCAGGAGAAATCAAGGTAATAGCCCGTTCACAGTTTGAGGGCATCCATGCTCCGACTGCCGATACATTAGTAATAAGAAGTAAGACTCCTTCAGAGCATTTTTACTATGAACAGTACGATGAAAACGATATGCTTCGCTACGATAACGATAACGAAAACGAAAACCGCACAACCATAAAACCGCTCAACCGCACAACCGCAACAAATATCGACAGAAAAAAGTTGTTAGAAGAAGTGGAAAAGCAGCAGCAAGATTTCGGAACAGAAAAATGAATAATTTGGAATCATACGGATTGGACTTGCATTGCACGATGATACTTGAAGAGTATCGGGAAATGTTGCCTGCGGTGAACAGGCTAAAAGACATTGTGCTTAACGAATTGCGTGAGAGCCTTGCCAAAAACAAAATTCTGGTGACAGCCGTGGAAGGTCGTGTAAAGACAGAAGAAAGTCTGGCTGGCAAACTGGCAAAAAAAGGCAGCAAGTACAGGACGTTTCTCGACCTCACCGACATTTTCGGAGCGCGGGTAATTACATTCTATACCGAAGATGTGGATAAGATTTCTGCTTTGTTGGAAAACAAATTTGATATAGATTGGGAAAATTCTGTTGACAAGCGTAAAACGTACGAACTGAATAGTTTTGGCTATCTGTCGTTGCATTATATCTGCAGCATTCCGAAATCACTCTATTTCGATGAGGCTATGCCTGAACTGAATGAAATACGTTTTGAAATACAGATGCGCACAGCCTTGCAGCATGTATGGGCAAACATGTATCATGACATTGGCTACAAATCGAATATTGAAGTTCCTACAGAATACTTGCGGACACTGAATCGCTTAGCAGGAATGCTGGAATTGGCAGACGACGAATTCAGCCGCATCAGGACTGCCATCAGGGAGTATCGCTACAAGGTTCAGAATTTGGTGAGCAGTGGACGGTTTGACGAGGTGCCGCTGGATGGTGACTCTTTCCGGAAATACCTGGAACTCCATCCATTCGACAGTCTGACCAAAAAGATTGCAGCTATCAATCAGGCAGAAATACATCAGTCGTCCTCGTTTGTTTTTCTGAAAGTGTTACTGGAACTGGGATTCAAGACATTAGGCGATGTAGAAAAACTGAAACACGACTACTCGGAAGCAGCATTTCAGTTGGCATTGTTCCAGATAGGAGGCACCGATATTGATATCGTTGTATCTACAATAGGTATTCAGGATTTATGCTTAGTTTATCTGTTGAAAAATGGTTATGGTGAAGCCGACCTGACAAAGTTTTTTAATGTTTTGAATGGTCAGTCACCATATAATGCCGACAGAGCAAAACGACTTATGAATCAGGCAAAAGATATGCCTTTTATGCAATAGACTATGGCAAATAAATATATAGACAGCAAATTACTCGACAAGGCAATAGTATTTGCGGTAAGAGCACATGCCAATACAGAACGTAGAGGTAAAGGTTTCCCTTATATTGTTCATCCGCTTGAGGCGGTGGAGATAGTGGCAACAATCACTCCCGACCAGGAAATGCTTGCCGCAGCGGCATTGCACGATGTGGTTGAAGATACAGACGTTTCCGTTGAAGATATTCGCAACGAATTTGGTGAGAGAATAGCAAAACTGGTGGACTCAGAAAGTGAAACACCAGTTGTGGGCAAAAGCGATTCAGAGAGTTGGCATGACAGGAAACAGGCAGCCATTGACAGATTGGCTGCTGCCACCAGAGATGCCAAGATTGTAGCCATAGGCGACAAGCTGTCGAACATGAGGGCTATTTATCGCGACTATTGTGAGATTGGCGATAAACTATGGAACAGATTCCATGCACCGAATGGAATGCCCGACCATGAATGGCACTACAGAGGGTTAGCAGCTTCGTTGAAAGAACTCGAAGCAACATTTGCC
Source organism: Prevotella sp. (assembly GCA_045597685.1). GTDB lineage: Bacteria > Bacteroidota > Bacteroidia > Bacteroidales > Bacteroidaceae > Prevotella. The sequence goes on along the minus strand of JAZLKO010000096.1, from coordinate 58,400 downwards.
TACCAGGAATTTGTTGCTCTGATAGAGAAAGTTTTTGGTACAGTTGTACGGGATTTACCGCAAAACTCATGTCTTAACTCCTTAACTTCTTAACTCCTTAACTTCTGAGTTTAAACCGCAAAACATAATAATGATATACGATTTTGAAGGAATACCAAATGTGCGTGGCTTGGGTGGCTACGTGATGCAGGACGGCAGGAAAATCCGTGCTGGAAAACTTGTGCGTGGTGGGTCGCTTGCAAAAGCAACCGACAAGGACATTGAGCGGATGAGAGAATTTGGTGTATGCCACATATTTGATTTCCGCTCTGAAAGAGAACGACAACTTTTTCCCGACAGAGTGATGGAAGGAGTGAAATACACTTGGCTGCCGACCATCGATATGGTGACCGACCAGAAGGTGGAATCCCTGCCGCATGATGCATACATGAACCTTGAACAATATCTGCTGACAGAGGCTTTTACAGAAAAAGTGCAACGATTAGCAAAAGTCATGTATCCCGATATGATAGACAATGAATACACTCAGTTGCAGCACGCTGCTTTCATTCAAAACATTATCAATACACCGGAAGGTTCAATCTATTGGCATTGTTCACAGGGAAAAGACAGGACTGGATTAGGTGCAGCCTTTCTGCTGTTTGCCCTTGGTGCAGACAGGGAGACGGTAGTGCATGACTTTGATTTGTCGAACAACTATTACAAAGCAGAAATCGACAGAGCATGTGAGAAAGTGCGCCAAAGAGGTGGCGGTGAGGCAGAATTAGATGCGGTGCGTTCATTTATTGGAGTCGGCACAAAGAATTTTGAAGCCACATTGGACAAGATTGACAGGGAATACGGTGGTATGATGTCATATTTGAAAAATATGATACTCATATCAGAAGAAGATATGGAGATTTTGAGAGATAGGTATTTGGAGTAACGATGACGATAACGATAACGATGACTCTGACTACTGACTTTGAACAACGATGACGAAAACGAAAACGATGACGATAACTGCAAAAACCATGAAACCGCAAAAAATATTGATTGCAGTCATTTTGATGACAGTCACCAGTATTGCAGAAGGAAAAATTATATTTACTCCGCAATGGATGCCGCAAGCCCAATTCGCAGGGGTTTATGTAGCCATGGATAAAGGGTATTTCGCCGATGAGGGGCTCAATGTAGAGATAAGACACATTAAACAATCCACAAGACAATCGGCTATTGATATGTTGAAAAACGGAGATACAGACATTATCATGACACAGTTTGTTGGGGCTTTAATTGGACGAGATAAAGGCGTGCCATTAGTCAATGTGCTGCAAACATCTCAGAATTGTGGCCTTGTATATGTTTCAAAAAAGCCAGTGACCTCATACAAACAATTGCACAACAAAAAGATTGGTACATGGCGAGGTGGCTTCCGTGAGATACCAGAAATTGCTTTTTTTGAAAAAGGCTTGAAGGTGAATTGGATTCCATCACTGTCGGCAATGAACCTTTACGTTGCAAATGCCGTGGATGGAATGTTGGCTTATTCCTTTAATGAATACTTGCGCTTGCTGATGGCTATCGGGGAAATTCCAAATAAGAATGTGGTTTATTTCTCCGATATAGGCTACAACTATCCTGAAGATGGAATCTACACCACAGCAGCTTATTATCAGAAAAACAAAAAAGACGTAAAGAAATTTGCAGAAGCCATAAAGCGAGGTTGGGACTATGCACGAAGCAATCCCGCAGAAGCATTGATAATCACAAAAAAATACATGAAACTCAACAACATCCCAACCAGCAATATACATCAGGAACTTATGCTCAGGGAAATATTGAGATTGCAACTCAATTCTCGAGGAGTGGCCGACTATGCCCCTATTTCAAAGCAAATGTTTGATGAAATAAACCGAAAAATGTATAAGGCAAAAATGCTGAAGAAAATGGTCAAATACGAAGATATGATAATGAAATGAAACGTTCGCTTGCAACAAGACTGACATTATACATAGTGTCAATCACAACATTACTTTTCGTGGCGGCTATTATCTACGTCGGCACAGTCTCATTGGAGATAATCAATAAAGATGCTGAAAATTTAGTATCCAATAAGTTGGACGCTGTAGTAAGCGATATGGAAGAAATACTTTCCGAAGTAGAAGCATCTGTGAAAAGCATTGCCTGGGAAGTAGAAGATCATAAGAACGACCCAGAATACATGTATTATCTCACAAGAAAACTTGTGGAAAGCAACGATTACATAGTAGGGTCGGCTGTAGCATTCCGGCCTTTCACTTTCGGACAGGAATACAATTCTCCTTATACATATATAGACAAACATACTGGCTTGATTGAGACATTCCAGCTGGGCAGTAAGGACAACGACTACCCAATGCAGGAATGGTATCAGATTCCTGAATTGCTGAAAAAAGAATGGTGGAGTGAGCCATATTTTGATGAAGGCGGCGGCAGAATAATCATGATAACATATTCCCTGCCACTTATAGACGAAAAAGGTAAAGTCTATGCAGTGCTCACTGCCGACCTGTCGCTGAAAGATCTCACACTCCGTTTAGACGAAATCAGACCCTACCAGAACTCATACATAATGCTCGTATCACGCAATGGCTCGTTTGTTGTACATAAAGATACAACCAAAATACTGAACGAAACCATTTTCTCTGCACTCTTGGAACAGACCGACACCACTCTGCTACACGGAGCGAATAGCATGATGAAAGGTCAGGCTGGTGTGATGGAATTTAATGATGATGATGACTATTTTGCAGTCTATGCCCCTGTGAAGAACGGATGGTCGATGGCAATCATCACTCCATACGACGACGTAACAGGAGGATGGATAAAAATGGTTTCCACAATTCTTTTTTCATTAGTATTAGGATTGGCATTGCTCACAATCATATCCCGAATCATCATCAAGCGATTAACAAAACCGCTGAGCCTGTTCTCAGACTCTGCACGTGAGATAGCAAAAGGTAATTTCCATGTCAGATTACCTCAAATCACCTCCAAAGACGAGATGGAACAACTCCATGATTCGTTTGAATACATGCAGTCATCACTATCAGCACATATCGAACAACTGAAAGCAACCACAGCAGCGAAACAGCGCATTGAAAGCGAAATAAGCATAGCCCGCAGCATACAGTTGGGAATGGTACCGAAAGATTTCCCAGAGCAGATATATGCCATTCTGCGACCAGCAAAAGAAGTTGGTGGCGACCTGTATGATTTCCATACACGCAACGAATTCCTATATTTCGCAATCGGCGACGTATCAGGCAAGGGCGTGCCAGCAGCCTTATACATGTCGCTTACGCGCAGTGCATTGCGATTTATGAATGGTTTAGGACTATCGATAGGAGAAGTTGCTGCACGGGTGAACAACATCATTTGCGATGGAAACAAAGAAGAAATGTTTGTAACATTCTTCTTAGGCAAACTCAACCTTGAAACAGGAGAACTCTTGTACTGCAATGCCGGACACAATCCTCTCATCATAATATCCCCCGACGGAACAGCAAAATATCTTCCAATGGCAGCCAATATCGTAGGCGGTGTCATGCCAAACTTCCAGTACAAAGGCGAATCGGTGGTATTAGAAAAAGGAACACGACTGATACTATATACCGATGGAGTAACCGAAGCCGAACGTGCCGATAAGCAACAATACGGCGAAGAGCGACTCCTGTCATTTGCCCAAAATATCACAGGCAGCGCAAAAGAAATTTCAGAAAGACTTCTGGCAGATGTAAAAGCATTTACATGCGATGCCGAACAAAATGATGATATTACAATTATTACGATAGAATATTAATTCAATGAATTAATAATTAACAATTAATAATTAAAAATGGTTCAAAGTTCAACCTTACAACCTCAAAACCTTACAACCTCAAAACCTTTATAATGAAAATAGGAATACTCGTAGCAATGGACAAGGAGTACAAGATGCTCCAAAGTTTGAACAACGAAAATATCATTGTCCGAAAAACAGGAATCGGCAAGGTTAATGCTGCAGTGAATGCCACCCAGATGATTCGCGACTATCATCCCGACATCATTATCTCATCAGGATGTGCTGGCGGAGCCACCGAAAAACTCAATGTGATGGATGTTGTGGTTGGTACACAGTATGTCTATCATGACGTTTACTGCACATTAAACGGAGATGAATATGGCCAGATTCAAGGAATGCCACTTTATTTTGATGCACCAGACAATCTGGTAAAGATAGCAAAAAAACTGGAATATTCACACAATATTCATGCAGGACTCATTGCCTCTGGCGACTGGTTTGTTGATTCCCTGAAAAAAATCTACGAAATAACAAATCATTTCCCTGAAACAATAGCCATCGATATGGAATCAGCAGCAATAGCACAAACGTGCTACATATTCAATGTGCCATTTATGAGTTTCCGTATTGTCAGCGATGTTCCTGTAAAAGGCAACAATTTTGAATGCTATAATAATTTCTGGGACACCGTCTCGGAAAATTCTTTCACCATTGTTCATCAGTTAATCAGCAAAATTCAATTGTGGGTCGAGTGAATTAAAAAACCTTAAATTATTAATTATTAATTATTAATTTTTAATTCATTAATGTAGTTTTTTCTTACCTTTGCATCGAAAAATATAATAATAAAAATATGACAGACCATCGTTTTGATCCTATTAAAGACAAGACTGCAGAAATAATAGATTTCATTCTGTCAGCCCCAGAAATGCCAACAGATGAAAATCTGCTGTTCAAAATAAGGCTATCTGCAGAAGAAGCCACAGAAAATATAGTACAATATGCATACAATGAGGGACAAGGTTATATTGTTGTAAACATTGACCGTACACCCGACAATGTATTGGTAATTAAACTCAGAGATGAAGGAGTGCCATTCAATCCACTTGAGCAGGAAGACCCCGACATAAATCTTTCTGCTGAAGAGCGTAAGATAGGCGGATTAGGAATCTTCCTCTGCAAGCAATTTATGGATAGAGTAGTCTATTCATTTGAGAAAGGTTGCAATATACTAACAATGGAAAAACAATTATAGTTATGGAAATTAAAATTACTAAGGAAGGCAAAAAGACATTTGCTGTATTGTCAGGTCGCTTGGATACAACAAATGCAGCACAGTTCCAAATCGACATTCAACCATTGATGGACGATATGGAGCCTGATATTGAATTCGACTGCACTGATATGGAATATACCAGCAGCCAGGGATTGCGTCTGTTTCTGATGTTGCAGAAAAGTGTGAATACTCACAAGGGACAGATGGTGATGAAAAACATGAAGCCAAAAGTTAAGGAAGTGTTCGACATCACAGGCTTTTCAAACATCATCAAGATTGTATAACTCAAGTTTAGCTTGCAAAACTTGATGATTAGTGCCCGTCTGAATCTTCTTCGGGAAGAAATGAAGCGTGAAGGTTTGAGTGCATTCATTTTTCCTTCGTCCGACGCACATAACAGCGAATACACTCCCGCCCATTGGCATGGCAGGGAGTGGATTTCTGGTTTTAAAGGAAGTGCGGGCACAGCTGTTGTGACACTCACCCAAGCCGCACTATGGACAGACTCTCGATATTTTATTGCTGCTGAACAGCAGTTGGAAAATACAGAATTCCAACTTATGAAAGAAGGATTGCCAGAAACACCATCCATCAGCCGTTGGCTCGGCATGGCACTTGCCACGATACAGACAGCAGAAGTGGGCATTGATGGCTATTGCTGTTCACAATCGGAAGTACAACGACTAAAGCAAGAACTTCGTCACCAAGGAGGAATCACGCTCCGCACAAATCTCGATATTCTGGAGCGGATATGGGAAAACCGCCCCAAAATCCCACAAGATAAAGTCTATATCTATCCACAAGAATATAGCGGAGTAAGCTGCAAGGAAAAACTCTATCAGATACGGCATATTCTTAAATCACAACATGCCAACGGATTGCTCATAACACAACTCGATGAAATAGCATGGACGCTCAACCTCAGAGGCACCGATATAGACTGCACCCCAGTATTCGTTGCCTATCTGTTGCTTGATGGTGAACGCACAACCCTTTACATCGAAAAAGAAAAACTTACACCAAAAGTTGAATCCTATCTCAACGCCCAAGGAGTCGCTGTTGATGAATACAAGAACATTGTAGTAGGATTGCAGAAATATAGTCAATACAACATACTGCTCGACCCCGAATCAATAAATTCCGTACTCTACAGCAAAGTGGCATGCCATGAAATACTAAATGCCCCTTCACCAGTCCAGATGCTGAAGGCAGTCAAGAACCCAACCGAGATAAAAGGTCTGCGTAATGCAATGGTGAAAGACGGAATAGCATTGGTGAAATTCATGAAATGGGTAGAGGAGCAAAACGATAACCCATCGACAAGCTCAGGGCAAGCTCATGACGAAAACCGTACTACTGAAATAACTGCAAGCGATAAACTTTTAGAATTCAAACGCCATCAACCATTATTCAAAGACATTTCATTTCCCACCATATCAGCCTTTGATGAGCATGGAGCAATAGTGCATTATGAACCCACTCAAGAAACAGATACCCCGATAAGACCAAACAGCATTCTGCTCTTGGATTGCGGTAGCCAGTATCTTGATGGGACAACAGACATCACACGCACCATTGCAATAGGCAAACCAACCAATGAGCAGAAGCATGTTTGCACATTAGTCTTAAAGGCACATATCCGCATGGCGATGGCAAAATGGATAGAGGGTACAAACGGAACGCAATTGGATATTCTTGCCCGTGGAGTGTTATGGGAAGAAGGCTATCACTACGCACATGGCACAGGTCATGGAGTAGGCAGTTTCCTAAGTTGCCACGAAGGTCCTCATCAAATCAGAATGCAAAACAGGCCAACACCATTAGTGGCAGGAATGACTGTCACCGATGAACCAGGAGTCTATCTCAAAGGAAAGTTTGGCTGCCGAATAGAAAATATGCTTTTGGTAGTACCAGCAGAAAAAGGAGTGCAAGGAGAAAACTTTTTTCAGTTTGAAACGCTTACACTTTGTCCTTACGATAAATCTATCATTGATGTCAACATGCTCACAGAGACAGAAAAGCAATGGATAGACACCTATCATCAGCATGTCTTTCAATGCCTATCGCCACATCTTGACGATGCCGAACGCGATTGGCTCAGTCGAGCCTGCGCACCAATCTACTAATCCAACGCATGCTTGCCGTAATCTATTGTGAAATGCAACCCTCGGCTTTCCTTACGCTCTAAAGCCTGACGGGTGATGAGATAGCCCACATTAATCATATTGCGGAGTTCACAAATATCCTTTGTTGGCTTAACGCGCTTAAACAGATGCTCCGTCTCCTCATAGAGCAAGTCGAGACGTTCCCATGCTCGATGCAGTCGTAAATCGCTCCGCACAATGCCAACATACGTGCTCATAATCTCTTCTACTTCGGTAACATCGCGGGCAATAAGGATTTTCTCTTCATTAGTCATAGTACCCTCATCGTTCCACTCTGGCACTTTGTCGTTGAAATCATAGTCATCAACAACCTCTAAGATATGCTTGGCTGCTGCATCGGCATAGACCACGGCCTCAATGAGCGAATTGCTTGCCAATCGATTGCCCCCATGCAGACCAGTGCAACTGCATTCACCGATAGCATAAAGACGACCGATGGTGGTCTGTGCATTTAGATTAACCTTTATACCACCACACATATAATGCGCACAAGGCACTACAGGGATATATTCCTTAGTGATGTCGATACCAATACTGAGGCATTTATGGTATATATTTGGGAAATGATGTTTTGTCTCCTCAGGATCCTTATGAGTAACGTCCAAACAGACATGAGTGAGAGCATGGATTTTCATTTCCTTGTCGATTGCACGTGCAACAATATCTCGCGGTGCAAGTGAAAGTCGTTCATCATATTTCTGCATAAACTCACTACCATCAGGCAGTCGCAATATACCGCCATATCCACGCATAGCCTCTGTGATGAGATATGCAGGGTGAGCTTCCTTTGGATTGTATAGAGCCGTAGGATGAAACTGTACAAACTCCATATCTTTCACCATGCCCTTAGCACGATAGACCATAGCAATGCCATCGCCTGTTGCAATATTAGGATTTGTGGTAGTGGAATAGACAGCCCCAATACCCCCCGTAGCAATGACAGTCACCTTCGCCAGATAAGTATCGATTTTTCCAGTCTTAGGGTTGAGCACGTAAGCCCCATAACATTCCTTATCGGGAGTGCGACGAGTAACTCTTGTACCGAGATGATGTTGAGTGATAATCTCCACAGCAAAATGATGGTCGAGCACATCAATATCAGGATGCTGGCGCACTGCAGCGATGAGTCCACGCTGAATCTCAGCCCCAGTGTCATCAGCATGGTGGAGAATACGGAACTCGCTGTGTCCGCCTTCCTTGTGCAAATCAAAATTACCATCACTGTTCCTATCGAAGTTCACGCCCCACTGCACCAATTCCATAATCTGCTGAGGAGCATTGCGCACCACCTGTTCCACAGCTTCGCGGTCGCTGATATAGTCGCCAGCAATCATCGTGTCGTTGATATGTTTTTCAAAATCATCAACAAGTAGATTGGTTACCGATGCAATGCCACCCTGAGCCTTCGCAGTATTGGCCTCTTCGATTGTTGTTTTACACAAGATTGCAATTTTTCCTTTATGTGCTCTTGCAATCTTGAGGGCACAACTCATACCAGCCACACCAGAACCGATAATGAGAAAATCATATTTTTTTACCATTTGTGAATATATCTGACAGGATTTTTTGTGTTGCTCCTTGCTGCGATTTGACGTAGGTTCCTGATTTTGTTGATGTATCAGCAAGATAGTTGGAGTCGGCAAACAACCTGTTCAATATTGTGTTGAATTCTTTTGCATTATGAACAACCAGTCCGCCACCAGACTCGTGGAGTCCGATTGCTTCCTGATAGTCGGTATAGTCGGGACCATAGATTACAGGACGATCCCACACCGCAGCCTCAAGCACATTGTGTACACCAGTAAGGTCAAACCCACCACCGACATGGGTTACAATGCCATAATTGTAGATAGATGATAGCAGTCCATAACAATCAACAATGAGAATATTTGCATCGCTGACAGATTCGGAATCTAATTGTGAGTTTTCTAGTTCAGTATAACGCAAAACCTTCACCTCACATTGCGACATGATTTGGGCAATATGTTCTTCTGTTACCACATGTGGAGTTATAATCAGTTTGCAATCGCGATGATTATTAAAATAAGGTATAAGAACCGCTTCATCGCCTGGCCATGTGCTACCAGCAACAAGCACTTTCTCGCTGTCACCGATGAACTGTTCGATTAAAGGCAACCTCTTTGCCTTTTGCCTGATTTGGAGAACGCGATCAAAACGGGTGTCACCGACTATCGTAGCATTACGAATACCTAATGTTTCAAGTAGTTGGCAGCTTTTTTCATTCTGAACATAAAAATGGGTGAAATACCGCAACACCTCAGCATATCCCTTACCATACCAACGGAAGAAAATCTGACCTTCACGGAATATGCTACTCACACTATATGCAGGAATGTTATTCCTGTTGAGAATGTGCAAATAGTTGTACCAGAATTCATACTTTATGAAAAATGCCATATCGGGCATGATGGTATCAAGAAATTTCTTGGCCAGATAAGGAGTATCGATTGGTAAATAGCAGATTAAATCAGCACCCTTATAGTTTTTCTGCACCTCATAGCCTGATGGAGAGAAGAATGTCAATAAAATCTTGTAGTCAGGATATTTACTACGCAGTTCTTCTATGATAGGACGCCCTTGTTCAAATTCACCTAACGAAGCAGCATGAAACCAGATATACCTGGCACTTGAATCTATGTTCTGTTTTAAGTAAGAAAAGGTTGCCTTTTCTCCTTTTCGCATAGTGCGAACCTTATTACTGAACATTCCGGCAATAACAACGCCTACATAATAAAGGCAAATAAATATATTGTATGTAAAAGACATTATAATTTACAATTTAACTCTGACTGCTGACACTGACTACTGACTGCTGACACATTAATTATTTACAATTTACAATTTACAATTTATTTACAATTTTTGTAATTTGCAATTTAACTCTGACTCTGACTTTGAACAACGATAACGATAACTGTTGTGAATTATTAATTATTAATTATTAATTTAATTATCAATTGACAATTATAAATTATTAATTATTAATTAATGCCTTGGCATTGAATTGCAGCATTGATGCGTCGGATTGTTTCTGTTTTGCCAAGGAAAGCCGACAACTCATACATGTCTGGTCCCTGACCAGTTCCAACCAAAGCCACTCTCCATGCATTCCATGGACGGATACCTGTGGCCTCTGCCCATGAGTCGACCTGCTGTTTCATATTGTCAATGGTGAAGTCACTTATGCCATTGAGTATCTCTACCAACTGTTGCATCATTACGGAAGTGTCTTCTTTCCAGTTTTTGCGTACAAATTTATCTTCTTTATCATATTTTTCTGGTGCAATGAAGAAGAATTTACACAATGGCCATAGATCGCTGACAAAACTAATGTTGCGTTTGTGGGTCTGACCTGTGTTGTCGGTATATTCAATAACCTTTTGCTTCATCATCTCTACCACTTGTGCTTCTCGTTCAGTGGTGGATTCAATACCATTGGCCTTTAAAATCTTGTGGAATTGATCTGTCCATTCTATTGCTGGAGTCTGCAACAAATATTGTTGATTGAACCATATACCCTTCACATAATCAAATCTTGCACCAGCCTTACTGCATTTTGTAATATCGAAAAGTTTGATTAGTTCTTCCATGGAAAGAATTTCCTGTTCCGTGCCAGGATTCCATCCAAGAAGTGCAAGAAAATTGACAACAGCCTGTGGCAAATAGCCTTTTTCACGATAGCCAGATGAAATCTGACCAGAAACAGGGTCGTGCCATTCAAGAGGAAATACAGGGAAACCGAGTTTGTCACCATCACGTTTCGAGAGTTTACCATTGCCAACAGGTTTTAGCAATAATGGCAGATGAGCAAATTGTGGCATAGTGTCGCTCCAGCCAAAGGCTTCGTAGAGCAAGACATGAAGTGGAGCACTTGGCAGCCACTCTTCACCACGGATAACGTGTGTTACCTGCATCAGATGGTCGTCAACAATATTTGCCAGATGGTAAGTCGGCAATTGGTCGGCACTCTTGAACAGCACCTTATCGTCGAGCACAGACGAGTTGATGCTTACGTCGCCACGGATAATATCATCAACATGCACATCGCGACCAGGTTCTATCTTAAAACGGACTACATACTGGCATCCATCGGCAATAAGTTTCTGTACCTCATCGGCAGAAAGTGTTAGCGAGTTGCGCATCGTACCACGTGTTGCAGCATCATACTGGAAATTCTCTATTGTTTCGCGTTTGGCATTCAGTTCCTCAGGAGTGTCGAAAGCTATATAAGCTTTGTCGGCGTCGAGCAGTTGCTTAACATATTGCTTATATATTTCCCGACGTTCACTCTGACGATAAGGTCCATAATTTCCACCGAAGGAGACACCCTCGTCGAATGTTATGCCTAACCATTTGAAACTTTCCAAAATGTATTCTTCTGCTCCTGGAACAAAGCGATTGGAATCAGTATCTTCGATACGGAAAATAAATTCGCCATTGTTCTGACGTGCGAAAAGGTAATTATACAAGGCAGTTCTAACACCACCAATATGTAACGGACCAGTAGGACTTGGAGCAAAACGGACTCTAACTGGTTTTGAATTTGTACGAATGTTCATTATTTTGTTATTTACGGTTTTACGGATTGACAATTCATAATTCACTCCTAAACGACCAATTTCATCTTTAAAAATTAAAAATTTTTGCAAAATTACAATTTTTTTTTGGAATATAAATATTTTTTTTGTATTTTCGCATTGTCAAAATAAAATTATATGAAAAATAACACTTTTAGCAAAAAGTCAAAAACTGAGTATTTGCTTACTCAAATAGGCTTTGTAGTAGTTTCTGTTGCTATTTTGGTATTCTTTTTACCACAGGAAAGTTCTTCTACATTGGAATTTAATTTAGGTAAGCCATGGAAACATAATTCACTAATTGCCAATTTTGATTTTCCAATCTTGAAAAGCAAGATTGATATTGAAAAAGAGCGCGATAGTTTGATGAGAAATTTTGCTCCATATTATCATTTGGACAAGAGGGTTGCTGAAAAACAGATTCGCAAATTTTATCAAGCGCTTTCCGACAGTTTTCCTACGATGAAAGAGGATGACGTTGAGCGTCTTGTTGGTCGGCTCAGTGATGCATACGAAACTGGCATTATTAACACGACGGAATTCAGCCGTTTGAGCAACGATAGTAACAGCAGTATCAGGATAATTGAGATGAACCAGTCGCGGACAGTCCGATTGGCAGATATTTATTCTCCTGTTGCGGCATACGAGCACATTCTGATGTCGAATCCTGATGATAGGGAGGTGCTGAAACTCTGCAATGTCAGTGAATACATTGATGCAAATCTTTTTATTGATTCCATGAAAACGGCTATGAGCAAGGAAGAAATGCTCAATTCGCTGCCTTTGGCAAACGGGGCTGTTATCAGTGGTCAGAAAATAATCGATAAGGGCGAAATTGTTGATGAGGCAACTTTCAATATCCTGTTGTCGTATGAGAAAGAAATCAACAAACGCAAATATAATTCAGGGCTGTCGTATGGCATTAAAGTCGGGCAAGTGCTGTTTGTGGCAATTCTGATAGTCCTGTTCACTATTTTCCTTGCTCAGTACAGAAAGGATTATTTCGATAAGTTCCGTAACACTCTGATGATATACTCACTAATAGTATTTTTCCCGATAATATGCTTCCTGATGGTACAACATCAGTTTTTCAATGTCTATATTATACCGTTTGTTATCGCACCGATTTTTATTCGTGTGTTCCAGGACTCACGTACTGCATTTATAGCACATCTGATAGTGGTGTTGCTATGTGCTTGTTCACTGCATTTCCCATACGAATTTATAATTGTCCAGACTGTAGCAGGTTTCTCTGCCATATCATCATTGAAAGACCTTTCCAGCCGTTCACAAATCATCCGTACTGCCTTGATTGTCACCATTTGCAGTGCCGTAACTTTCTATGCTTTGGAACTGGTGCAGAATGGTGATTTCACCCACTTCGACCGACGTATGTATCAATACTTTGCCATAAACGGCATTTTATTGCTTTTTGCATATCCAATGATGTGGGGAATAGAAAAAGCTTTCGGATTCACATCAGATGTTACCCTTATCGAACTTTCCAATACAAACAATGCCTTGCTGCGGCAATTGAGCGAAATTACTCCAGGCACTTTCCAACATTCCATTCAGGTTGGTAATTTAGCAGTAGAGGTGGCCGATAAGATAGGTGCAAACCGCCAGCTGGTACGAACAGGGGCTCTTTACCACGATATTGGAAAGATGAGCAATCCGGCATTCTTCACAGAAAACCAGTCGGGTTTTAATCCTCACGAAAAATTGTCTTTAGTCGAAAGTGCACAAATAGTCATAAGCCATGTTTCCGATGGGTTGAAGTTGGCTGATAAATACGGTGTACCTCAGGTAATAAAAGATTTTATCAATACCCATCATGGACAGGGACAATGCAAGTTTTTCTTCAACAAGTATAAGGAGGAGCATCCTGACGAGCAGATAGATGTGCTGATGTTCACATATCCAGGAAGAAATCCTTTCACACGCGAACAGGCTATTCTCATGATGACAGACACGGTGGAGGCTGCCTCACGTTCTCTTTCTGATTATTCCGAAACAAGCATAAGTGAGATGGTGAACAGGCTCATCGACCAACAACTTGAAGCAGGATTTTTCCAGGATTGCCCGATAACGTTCAGGGATATTGCCATCGCCAAGATGGTTTTGACGGATAAACTGAAAGCTATCAACCACACACGAATCAAATATCCTACTTTTTCCCAAAATCAGGGTCGATTTTGACTAATGCCGATACTATAAATGTTATGGCGCATAGGAGGCTTACTATGATGAAGAACCATGTGTAGCCCAATGCTTCCTGAAGCCAGCCTGCTATCATGCCTGGGACCATTAGCGATGCTGCCATGAAGCCTGTGCAGATGGCATAATGTGACGTTTGATGCTCGCCCTGACAGAAATATATCAGATAGAGCATATAGGCTGTGAACCCCACACCATAGCCGAATTGCTCAATAAATACGCAAATATTGATTGGCAGCAGGCTTTCTGGCTGTGTGCTGGAGAGATATACATACACCAAGTCGGGTAGCGTGATTGCACAAACCATTGGCCACAAGACTTTTTTCAACCCATATTTAGAAGCCACTATTCCACCAAATATTCCCCCGATGGTCAGTCCGATGAGCCCCACCGTTCCAGAAACCAGTCCGATGTCCTGTGGTGAAAGCCCGAGTCCGCCTTTATGCATAGGGTCATTGAGAAATAGTGGGACGATTTTTGTAAGCATACCTTCTGGTGCCCGATAGAAAAAGATGAAAAGTAAGGCCAACCAGATTCCGTCTTTTCGGAAGAAGGAGATAAATGATTCGGCAAAATCTTTCAGGAGGTTGTGGGTTATGGGTTGTGGGTTATCGTTATCGTAGCGAAGCGTATCGTTTTCGTTTTCATTCCCCCCTGCTGCATGGTCGCCTTTAGGACGAGGGAGAATGAATCCATGAAATAATCCTAAGAAAATCATTATTCCAGCAGCCAGATAGAAAGTTAGGCTCCACGAATAGCGGATGTTGCGTGTCACTGTTTCAAGGTTACCTGCAATCATCACAAGTACACCTTGTCCGAACATCATTGACAAGCGGTAGAACGTGTTTCTGATTCCGGAAAAGAACGATTGTTGGTGACTATTGAGTCCAAGCATGTAGAAACCATCTGCGGCAATGTCATGAGTGGCACTGCTGAAAGCCATTATCCAGAAACAAAACATTGAGCCTTGAATCCAATAATCCCCAGGAATGGTGAATGCCACTCCGCCAAGAGCAGCACCTATAAGCAGCTGCATGGCAACAGTCCACCAGCGTTTGGTTTTCAGTATGTCAACAAACGGACTCCATACAGCTTTTATTACCCAAGGTAGATAGAGCCACGATGTGTAAAAAGCGATTTCGGCATTGCTCATACCTAATCGCTTGTACATCAATACTGCAACAAGTGTAACTATGGCATTTGGTAATCCTTCTGCAAAATAGAGCGTAGGAATCCATGCCCATGGATTTGACATTTTAGTTGTTGGGTTGCTTTGTGGTTTAGTCATCATTTGATTTATTGTTTAGTTGAATGTTAATTATTTAAGTTTCTCAAGTTCTTCAAACTCTCGAAACTCAAGGAGTTAAAGGAGATTGATTAGGAGTTAAAGGAGATTGATTAGGAGTTAAAGGAGTTAAGACGTTAGAGGAGGCTCCCTCAACCCGCAAGGCAATTGTCTTAACTTCTTAACTCCTATTATCAATTAATGCCTTGGCATTGAATTTCAGTACCTTGATAGTAATGACGCAGAATCTCATCATATTTATAACCTCTTGCTCCCATTACGGCAGCACCAATCTGGCACATTCCAACTCCATGTCCCCAGCCAGCACCTGTCAGCAGGAAACCGTTTTCAGTCTTATCTACGACAAATGCGCTACTGAAAAGATGGGTTTGGGAGAGCACTCGGCGAATTTCAAGTTCTTTGCCGATGATGAGAGTTTTTTTCGTTCCTACAATTTTCAGTTTCCAGATTCGCCCGCTTTTGCCACGGGCTATTGGTATCAAATCGGTTATATCACCGAAATCTTCTTTCAAATTTGTACGAATCAAATCTGATATTTGCTGCACTGAATATTCTACTTTCCAACGATAGAAATCAGTTGTTTCCTGATCGAAATCATTGAGCACTTGCGATATAACATTTTTATCGTGTGTATTGCAGAATGAATCAGGATTGCTTCTTATCCATTTTTCAGCTTCATCCTCATTGGTAAGGTCGGGAATGGCTATAGGGTGAGGGGTATCTCGTACGGCTTTAAGATAGGGATAATCCTTATTTTCCCAACAAGTGTCGTATTCTTCACTGACTCCACCACAACATTTTGAGAAACGTGCATCACAGATTTCCCCATCGCAGACCAGAATCAGACCACGGGTTTCGTTGATTGCCTGAATTGCGGTTGGAGTGTTGGCTTTGGTTATGCCTTGATAGCGCTGACAATGGTCATCGGCACAGACATTGTAAATGGCATGGTCTTCACGGTCGTACCAGCGTATCAGTTCGCCATCTTTCTTAATAAACGAGAAGAATGTGTTGTCGCTTTGGCTTGCATTTTTCTGCCCGTATATTTGTGAAAGAAGCCAACTGCGTGAAATTACAGCCGATGCTTTTAGAAATTCCAATGGTGCTGACGGATTCATCTCACTTGAAATCACGGAAGTAAGATAATCCTCAACTGGCAGTTCGTTTATTGCTGTTATTTTGTTCGATTCAACCACCAGATGTAATGTGCCTGTGAAAGTCTGTGTCTCTTTTCTTTCCCAATGGAAATTCTTGCCAATAGTCACATCATGCAAAGAAAATGATGATTTGGCAGATTTAGGTACGAATGAGAGTTTACGGTATTGATTGCCATTCCACATGATACCACCTTCGGAAAAGACTGCTTTCTGGTCGCCGCTTATTTCCTCTCCTTTTGCAACGAATATGCCGTTTAATGAAAAACGAATTTCCTCGTTGCTTAATATGCCAACGGTGACTGTAGGGGATGATTGATTAGTGATTTCCCAAACAATCAAATCAATCTCATTTTTTGAAAGGCTGCATTCCTGCAAGATGCCCAAAGTTTTTTCGGTGGTCAGTGCATCGAAATCTTCTTTGCGAGGTGTGATTATCAACCCGCTCATATCCAATGCTCCTGGTGATATCATCAATCCTGAATCCTGGTAGTAGCAATCGGGGCGATGTTTTGCACGTGGAAAAACAACAGAGATAAAATGCCCATTTGTGTCCCTCCATGCAACAATATTCATCATAGGTTCTCTTAATCCGCTTCGCGTCTTTTCTTCCTCCGCACCTCGGCATAATGCAAATAAATTTGCCTTCTGCTCTCGGTTTGTCGTCAGTTCTACACAACTTAACGACTTATATAGTTTGTGGAAAAGGGTAATACCATCTTTTGAATTAGTGCTTTTTATTGCAAAAGCAGCGCATGGGTATTTATCTAAGAGGGCAATGAAATTGTCGTTGTCAATTGATAGGATGGGGTTGATGTCGCGGCTGAGTCTGTGCCATTCTTTTTGCAAAGGCAGGATATTGCTTGTGCCAGCCTGCAGATGAGCATGGTCTGGTGCCGATGCTCCGCATTTTGGTCCGTTATAGAAAACGGTTAATTCAGGATAGGCTGTCAGCAAGGTGTAAAACTCGTCATAATTATCCCAGATGGATTGCGGCTTATGCTGATTGAGCACTATGGTGAAATGCATTGGAAGTATAGGGTATGGATTGACGAGCAGACTGAATCGGTCATCAATAGGCTTGGCAATCTGAACGGATGGCCTGTTTTCGTTGCAAAGAAAACAAGGACGTTCTGCAAGGCTTTTGGCATCTATCTTTGCGCTTGACGAACCTATTCTTGCAGGATTGTATTGTGCCTGAATCTGCAGAGAATCGCAGTTCAGGTTTTTCACTTGAACATCTTGTAGCCAACGATAGCGTTGCCGCACTTCATCCCATTGTTCAAGTTGAAAATCAAAAAATGATTGTAGGTTGTGGGTTATGGGTTGTGGGTTGTGGGTCATGGGTTCAAAGTTCAAAGTCAGAGTCAGTAGTCAGTGTCATCGTTATCGTTATCGTTTTGCATTGTACGTGCTATGATTTCCATGGTGCGTAACTGGTCCTTATACAGATTATTAGCATTTAACTTTTCTATGCTCAATGCTGCATCGGAATTGCCATCCCATCTACGGCATAGGTATAGTTCGGAGAAAATGCGTCCTATCTTGAAGTTGCGTGAGAAAATTAGTCCCATGGCATAATCTTCTCCATAACTTGTGTTTGGCATTTGAATCTTACGGAGTAACGGTGTGAAGAATGCCCGTGGAGCACCCAGTCCATTGATGCGTAGGGCATTGTTTGCTCCATTTTCAGCAGTCCACTCTTTATGGTCGATGATGCCTGGTGGCAGGGTGTTCAGGTTGAAATCGCACATTCTATATGAACCAATTATCATTGCAGCCTGTTGTTCGTAGAAAGCATTTACTATTGTATAGAGTGTGTTGTCAGAGGAGTACAGGTCGTCGCTGTCGAGTTGTACTGCAAAACGTCCGCATCGGCTATCGTTTATTGCCATGTTCCAGCATCCTCCAATGCCTAAGTCTCGGCGGTCGGGAATCAGATGAATGAGTTTGCCGCCACACTCTTCGACTAAAGAAGTGAGGATTTCGGTTGTATTGTCGGTGCTGAAATTATCGACAACAATTATGTTGTATTCAAAATCAGTCTGCTGATTCATAGCACTTCTCACCGCATCGGCAATGGTCTTTTCCCTGTTGCGTACTGGTATTATCACAGAGGCTTCAACAGGAAAATCCTGTTCTGAAAAGTTAGGAGTATGATATTGGGTTATGTCAACCAGAGCGTTTATTGCTCTGAGGTGCTCTGTACAGGCTTTTTCCATTTCTATCTGTACTTCACGATTGGCAGGGTTGACATAATCAAACTGCTTCTGTCCACTTTCTCGCAAATCAAGTTCCACTTCTGTGTAAAGATATTCGTTCAGATGGAATATTGTTCCGTTGCGGCTTAAGAATAGGCGTAAATCGTAAAATGCAGCAAACTTGTATTCTGCTGGCTGCGAAGCTATGTAGTCATGCAGCAGACTGGTGCGAATGAGCAGCAGGCTACCAAAATCGAAATCATTTCTCACACTGCCCTTCTGATAATCAATCACAGGATGCTTATTTGGTTGATGGTCAGGGTCAGTGTCTGAGTAATAATCACTATACACCATTGCGGCGTTCGCATCGGAAGCAGCACGTGCCATTCGCTCCAAAGCATGATAACCTAAGTCAAGACGAGTTGCCTTGAGATATAGAAGTGTGTATTCTGCGGTGGATTTATAAGCAATGAATTTAATTACGTCGCTACTACATATTTCCTTATCCACTGTATAAATATGCTGGATGAGGTGTTCCTTTTGTAACAGGCTTACATTTGATGTGTCAGAACCAGCCGTTTCTGAAAGTAAAAAACAGTCAATAGTCATTATCGTACTAAAGCAAAATAAACAAATCGTTTTTCAAGGTTGGCGCGTCGAATAATGATTTTTATCGGGTCGCCGAGAGAATATGTGTTTTTAAAACGTCTGCCACGGAGACAATAGTTGTTTTCATCAAAGAAATAATAGTCATCATCAAATTCACGTATCGGAATCATTCCCTGACAGTGGTTTTCGTCAATTACACAGAAAACGCCCCATTCGGTTATTCCGTCGATATGTGCATCGAACTCTTCGCCAATTTTGTCGGAAAGAAATTCCACTTCTTTGTATTTTATACTTGCACGTTCTGCCTGACTGGAGATTATTTCCATGGCGCTGCTATGCTCACAGAGTGTTTCGTAATACTCCTTATCGGCACTTTTTGCTCCATGTTGATAGGCGTTCAGCAATCTGTGGACCATTGTGTCGGGATAGCGGCGAATAGGTGATGTGAAGTGTGTGTAATAGTCGAAAGCCAAACCAAAATGTCCGATATTATATACTGAATATTTTGCTTTCATCATGGCTCGCAACGCTACGGTTTCGATGAGTTTTTGTTCGCCCTTGCCAGCGCATTGATCCATCAGGCTGTTTAGGCTCATTGCAATTTTCTCTTTTGAACCAGTGGTCTTGAGTTTGTAGTTGAATTTTTTTATGAACTTGCTTAGGTTGGCAAGTTTATCTGTGTCGGGCTCTTCGTGAATACGGTATGGTAGGGTCTTTTTTCTCTGTCCTGGTTTCACCTTTCCGATGCTTTCTGCTACCGTCTTGTTGGCAAGCAGCATAAACTCTTCTATCAGTTGCGTGGCATCGTTTGAAACTTTATAGTGCACGCCAATAGGTTTGCCATTTTCGTCAACATCAAAATGTAATTCGGCATTTTCAAATTTAACGGCACCATTTTCGAATCGCTTGTCTCTCAATTTCTTTGCCAAAGTGTTGAGCACAAGCAATGGCTCGGTAAACATAGGAGTTAAGAAGTTAAAGGAGTTAAAGGAGTTAAGACAATTGCTTTGAACGTTTGTGTGGTTATCGTCATCGTCATCGTTATCGTTGTGCATAGCACGATTTAAGATATCCATCACCTCATCGTAGGTAAATCGTCGGTCGCTTTTTATCACGGTGTGCACAAGTCTCCATGATAGTATTTCGGCATCTTGGTTCAGATTGAAAATTACGCTATACGCCAGTTTTTCCTCATTCGGACGAAGTGAGCAAATGAAATTACACAATCGCTCAGGGAGCATAGGAATGGTTCTGTCAACAAGATAGATGCTGGTTGCACGCTTTGACGCTTCCTTGTCGATGATGCTGCCTTCGGTAACATAGTGCGTCACGTCGGCAATATGCACACCTACTTCATACATTCCGTCTTTCTTGCGGAACGACAGAGCATCGTCAAAGTCTTTTGCATCAAACGGGTCGATGGTGAAAGTCAGAACATCACGAAAATCTTCTCTCTCAGCATAGTCCTGAGGGGTGATTGTTGGGTCGATTTCGTTGGCTGCATCTTCTACTTCTTTAGGATAACTATATGGCAAGCCATACTCTTCAAGGATAGCGTGCATGACGGTGTCATCGTCAAGTTTCTTTATCTTTTTTTGCGGTTGGTTCCTGAGCCCGTCGAAGGATGCGGTTTTGCGGTTTTGCGGTTCTGCGGTTATTAAATCGCTGAGTTTAAATTTATTGTCGGCAATACGTCTGAGAAAACCATCTTGTGTCATATCGTCAAGCACATCAATGGCAAGCATTTTCTGCGGATGCGTATTGAATTTCAGCACTCTGAAAATGTCTTTCATCGAGAATGTTTTATTGGCATTCTCTGAAAACAGTTGTTGCAACAACACCGCCACATCTTTCTGCGACAGATGCTTCTTACCAGCTTTGCGTTTTACTTGTTTCATATTTGCACTCTCTAATGTGGAGTTAAGGAGTTAAGAAGTTAAGGAGTTAAGACATTAGCCTTGCTGGTTCGACAGGCTCACCAACCAAGAATTATTAATTATTAATTATTAATTATTAATTTAATGCCTTGGCATTTGAACTCCTAATCAATCTCCTTTAGCTACTTTAACTCCTAATCAAATTAATATTTATCGAATTGTCGTACTAGATTGTTGAATATATCGAAAGATTCTAATGTAAAATTTTCATTTTTATGTTCTATCCAGTGCAGTCTGGCTTTACCATACATAGATGCTACCAAACTGAAACTGCTTGGTGGACCGATAATGTAGTCGCAACGCGACAATGTGCACAGATCTTCACCTGGGTTGCCGTTTGGGAATAGTATCTTGCATTGCGGTAGCGACTTTATGTATAGATCTTTTTCAATTTGTGGGTCATTGCCGCAAATGTAAAAATTGCATTTCTGTTTTGGGAACAGAGCAATTATGCTTTTTGCTGCATGACAATAGACTGCATCGTCAAAATAATATTTTCCGTTTGCCCATCGCTTATAATCGCCACGGCGGACATGGATTCCAATGTTTACTTCTGTTTCACTCTTTTCTAATGGTATGATTTTATCGACTGCATTTGTGACGGTCTTATTAAAAGCAAACAGTTGCAGTAGTTCGGATTTGTATTTCATGAACAGGTCGAAATAGCGTATATACCATCCTTCTATAACGATGTTTTTATGCCTTTGTATCAGCCGCTCCTGCTGTGAATGATTGGTGGAAGGACAGAAGAATTGTGCGCTTTTCATTAATCCGCTCTTGAGCATGAACTTTGCAAAAAGATAAAAGAGAAAATTGTGATACTGTGTTGAGCAGATATGAAAATACTGGTACTTGTAGGCAAATCGCATTGACATGGATTTTCTGTCATGCTCCCTTGCCCAAGCGTAAGCATGTCCATATTGCAATATGTTATTGCACATCTGCCCTTTGTCTCTTACAAAAATCATATTTTCAATTTATTATTTACCATGCGGTGCATGTATGATTGGATAATTGCTTTTAGTTTTTTCAGCATGTTTTTTTCTGTCAACCCTGTCTTGCCTCGAAGATTATGTCTCAGCATCCAGTCTGTCTTGTAATTATATACTCCCAACACTTGTTCATCAGCGAAGAAAAGAACATAATCGCCTTCTACATACTGATAGACATCATTGATATAATTGACTGCCCATGTTTTTTCGTCGGGAGTGCTGAATAAGTCGATGCCAAATGCTATATATGGCTTATCGTAGAGAGCATAGTTGAGCAACGTAGGCATGATGTCGATATGCTGAGCTATTGCGTGTCGGCGCATTGGTTTTATGTTGCCCGATGGGTCGAAGAAGATAATTGGCGAACAGCAATACCCCATGTCGGTCTGATATTCCTTATGGTCGGTCAGGTTGGTATGGTCTGACGTGATGACAAATACTGTGTTGTAGTACCAAGGTTGCCTCTTTGCTGTATTGAAGAACTGGCGCAGTGCATTGTCAACATATCTGATGCACTTATGGATTTCTAAACCCTCGTCGGTATAAACGCCTTTATATTTATCGGGTATTGTGTAGGGATGATGTGAGGAGGCTGTGAAAACAGATGTTACAAATGGCTGTTTGAATTCGCTCATCTTAGTGGCAAAGAACTGCAGGAATGGTTCGTCCCAGATAGCCCAAGTGCCGTCAAAGTCCTTGCTGCCACCAAAACGTTTGTCGCGATTGTATTCCGTTCTTCCGAAATAGTCTTTGAATCCCGTTGTTTTCGCAAAAGCCTGAAAACCCATAGAACCATTTTCTGCTCCATGGAAAAATGCGGAGTAATAACCTATTTTTCCCAATTCACCAGCAATCCCACTGACATCGTTCAGCGAATGAGGAGTAGTGAAAAATGGCTCGATAAACATTGGTATGGCAGAAAGGATGGCTGGCATTCCATCGATGCTTCTTCGTCCGTTGCAAAAAGTGTAGTCGAAAGTCAGAGAATGCTGAATCAGGGAATCAACAAATGGAGTATATCCTTTATAGTTGCCATTTTCCAATTTTTCGTTTAAGGCTCCTATATATTCCCTGCCAAAACTTTCAACAATCAGAATCACAAAATTTGGTTTTGAGGTTCTGAATGGTTCGCAACAATTCTGAACAGTTGTGAACGGTTTTGAATGGTTTTGAACAGGACTATATATTGAGTCTAATTCTTCTTGAGAAAAATATGTCTGTTCTGAAAAACCTTTCTTATTAAAAGTTCTGATAAGTGAAAACGGGGTGTTTAAAATCATTGCTGCTTCGACAGGTCGGTTCACATACTGATTGGCATTGCTGATTGTAATTGGTCGGACTGCCTCGGTAGCACCACCACGCATACCACATATTGAAATAGGGATGTAGAGCAGGAAGATGACGGAATGAAGTAGATAGTATGACGATAACGATGACGATGACGATGACGATGACGATAAGTCTCTCCAAGGGAGATTTAGAGGGTCTCTATATAATTTTATCAACAGGTAAATTATAGCAGCGGCAATCAGAAACAGATACCAGTGGCTGATGATTTCAGTAGAAACGATATTTCCAATGTTAGTCTCGTTTTCAAATTCCCTAAAGCAAGTGCTGGTGATGCGGCGATTTGTGCTCTTGAAATAAACAGCATCGGCAAGATTCAAACACACAGCAATAGCATTGATTGATACAAAAAGCCATTTTGCAATCTGCTGCCACAAGGTTTTTTCTTTGTAATGTAATGGGAATAACATCAATATGGCATAGAGCGAAAGTGTGTAGAGGATGGCTGATGTGTCGAACATCCAGCATCCTTTTAGAAGACTGCCTATCGGATTTGTGGAAAGGCTGTCAGAAAAAATAGTCCAGTTCTCCCATATAAAAACTATACGGCATATAAAATACACCAAGTATGCCAGTAGCAAATTCAGGATAAAGGCAATGGGAGTAGAGAGAATTCCTGGTCGTATAGTCATCGTCAGAGTTTATTCAGTATCCGTTCTCGTTCGTTTTCATCGGGATAGGTCTTGACAAAGTCTTCCCAAGTACGTTTCCAGCGATTATGACTCCATAGCCAAAGATGAGGGTTTTGGATGATGGATTTTTCGAGCAACTGATAGTAACGGTCGGTAATGAAATATTTTTCTTCTTCTTGCGGCTTATCTGTTATCTTTATGAGTTTTGCCACATAGTAGCCTCGTTTAGGACGATAGATGTCGAAATAGAACACTTCTGTGTTCAGGACTTTTGCAATACGTTCTCCACCAGTGTAAGTTGCTGTCTTATGATTCAGAAACATTGGCCAATGGTGCATGCTACTGAAACCTGGTACTTGGTCGGAAATGAAACCTGTCAGCGTGTAATGTCCTTCTTGTTGCCAAGCAGAGAGAAGTCTGAACCCATCCTTCATATATACTGACTTATTGCCGAATCGTCCGCGAGCATAAAGAATCAAACGGTCGAAAGTTGCATTTTCCAATGGATGATACAACTGTATGGCAGAAAACTTTTTGTCAAGATGCAGTGCTAATGAACTAACCCATTCCCAATTGCAGTAGTGACCTAAAAACATTGTTATTGAACGATTTTTGCGCATCACTTCATTGCATTGTTCAATACCTTCAAAGACCATTCGTCTGCGCATTTCCTTTTCAGAAATGGAAAATAGTTTCAGAGTTTCAAAGATATAATCACAAAACCAATGGTAGAATTTTTTTTCAATATCCACGATTTCATCGATGGATTTTTCGGGGAAAGAGTCGATAAGGTTTTTTCGGGTAATCTTCCGCCTGTACCGAGCACAATGATAGACGATAGGAAAAATCATGTCGGAAAGCAAGAACATTACCTTAAAAGGCAATAATGAAAACAGGTATATTATGGGAAATAATATGTAATACATGCTAAACAAGTAAATATTCAATGATGAATTTTCTGTGAGCATTCTATAAATTTGGAGACTCTAACAAATTGATAATAGCCATCCAAACAAGCATTGATAAAACCAGGCACACCATCGAGGAATCCTTTTTTCAGAATGTATGACTTGAAGAAAAAGAAGAATGGACGGAACAGCAATGCTGCAACACCAAAATGGCGGTTTCTGTGCTTTTCTATTTCATTGTCAGTATAGATATTGGTTTTTTTTATTCGCAGTGCAATGGAATCGTCGGCTACATGGATAAATGCCATATTTAGTTTGCTATCAGGAATATAATCAGTCGGACCATCAACTTTAGGTTGAGTATGTACAAAAGGAGGCCAAACCGTTTTTTCTTGATTGAAAAACCTGAGTTGATAATCGGGATAGGAGGCATGCATAAAGCGATGCATAAAGAAATTTTTTCGTGGAATATGAATGCCCTCAGGACAGTCTGTTTTTTGAATCATATCATACAGATATTGTCGTAAACTATCGGTAACGAGTTCGTCGGCATCAACCACAAGCACCCATTTGTTTACTGCCTGATGGATGGCAAAATTTCTGGCTGGTTCAGCAATTGTATATTCTCTCCGTGGGAAAGTTATGATACGGCAATTATATTCCTTTGCTATCTCAAGAGTTGAATCAGTGCTTTCCATGTCGCATATCAATACTTCATCGAATCCTTTTACTGATTCAAGGACTCGTTTTAAATGCTTTTCGGCATTGTAAGTATGGATTAATACTGAAATTTTGGTTTCCATTATATTTGACTTGTAATTTGAAAATATTTCTGTAGAGTAAGTATTTCTATAATTTTCTCTCGGTCGGCATCGAAGAACTGTTTTACGTATTCGTGTGCATGTTTTATAATCTGAAGCACCTCATCTTCGTGCTGGATATAATAGTTTATTCGTTCTTCCAAATCGGAATAATCGGATTTTATTCTTATGTAATGATAGTCTGGAATGAGTCTGCCCTCCATGAACCATGTTTCGAACTTTGGTTCTGGCATCACAGCAACACTATTTGACGACATCACCCATTTGAGATTGCTGGCAACGTCTTTACCTTCGATAGCCATAATGAATTTGTATCTAAGATGGTCGTATAGTGTCATCGGAGCTTTTTTCCATTCGATAGGCAATTCAGCATAGTGGTGCTTTTCTGGTACACCAGCATCGACCATCGGATGATTGAAATACATTTCCATGAATTTCCGTCTGTGGTCGTTGTATGCTTGTCCGCGAAATATTATCTTGTCTTGTTTGTCATGATAGTTGATTTTATCTTTCAGAAAGACAAAATGACGTGCACTATCAAGTTTCAGAATTACTGAGTTGTCGTTGCCGGGCAGAATAGGACGACTCTTTACTACGGATGGGATTTCTGGTATATCAACCACATCACCTGGAATAAAACTGCATTTTAGTTGTTTGGAAAACCATCTTGACGTCCGATATAAATCAATGTAGTATGCACTCTGATGCTTGGCGTCAAAGTCTTTTAATGTCTCAACATCATTTGGCAGCAATGTTGTATCCGACAGCTTGTTGTAATATTCCACACGGTCTCTGATATATTCCAAATCATCACGTCGGCTAATGTCGCTCAGTTTCGAAGATATCTTTTTCAGATACCATGCCTGAGGCACCATGCGACGAAGATACCCTAAAATATAGAATTTAAGGTTTGAATTTTTGCCGCTATGAAACAGATATTTTAGATTCATCTAATTAATTTTTTTAGCATTTTTTCTTTGCTGAATGGTTTGATGTTATCTACTATCCATTGCCGCATATTTTTCCCATCTGGAGTTTCCTGCTTGTAACTCATGAAGTCCAAAGTGATTCCCAAGGCATCAGCAATTCTCAATGCAAATACTGGCCATATCATGCCTATGTCGCCAATCACTGGCAGACTGCCTTCATGGCGTGCAAAAGCCGACATTTCCATACGGAACGGTATTTTTGAAAGTTTAGTCTTTGGCAATCCTTTATTTATTGCTTCTTGTATAAGGGCGCTCTGCTTCTGTAAGTCCTGTGCTTTTCTCAGATTTTCATCCAAGTCAAAACGAATTAATGTCTTGTCCTTCAGGCTGTATGTGGGTTGTTTCTGCCACCACGACCAGATACCATGTCCTGTGTATGTTTCAAACGGACCATCATGGATTTCCTGCGTCAAGGCTACGGCAGATTCTATAATGACATCGGATTGTCCCATAAGTGCTGCTATCCTGCGGGAGCGTTCGGCAATTGGAATACTATCACCTACAGCAAGACCGACATGACCGCCACCGACCAGTTGCGGCAGAGTGACAAGCATCGGTATGTTTTTCTTTGCTGCTGCACCGAGCATTGTCCGCTCATCACATCCCCAGCCTGCAACAATTTCAAATGGAAGCCCCGTCTGACGACAGATAGAGTGGATTTCATCAGCCAACATTTCTGTTCGCAATCCCATTGGATAAGCCATGTTTGCAGCTGCCTTAATTACAAAATGTCCTTCTGCATTTTTGCGTTTCTCCAATAGTTCATAGTCTAATATCATTTCCTTGCCTAATTCCTCAATTTGCTCATCGGTTAGTTCTGTGAATTCCCACACATTGCCGCGCGGCATTTTTTCTTCTGGCAATCCAAATTGTGATGCTGGGCACATCTTTACCTTATCTAATGTGCCTCCCATCTCATGACTCACAACGGCAGAACTGGTTGTAACACCATCAACGATGCCTTTGGTAATAAGTTCTGCGATAAGAGTGGTAACACCTTCGTGGATATTCGGACCGCTACCTGTGACAATAGCCACTTTCCCACCACGTTTTTTTGTTTCCACCACTTTTTCGATGGCCGTATCAAGAGTGGCTTGTGACCTTTCGTCCAGTTCGTGATAGAACTTGTCTATCAGTTCACGATTTATCTTCATGGGCTCAAAAATTTCAATTTCGTTGCAAAGGTAAGAAAAAACTCCGTTTTTTAATTGATAATTGACAATTGATAATTGATAATTAAGTTTTTTTAAGGTGGGTTCTATAAATTATATTGCGATGATACAGAACACACCTTAATTGTGAATTCGTGATAGGTCGAAAAAGTTTCCCCGTCAGTTTTCAATCTTTTTATGAATCGGTCTAATCGCATTTGCATTTCCCTTCCCGAATGATTTTTTATTATGTATGGCATCTTGAATTCTGGATGTTCTTTCAATTCAAAAAATTCCCATGGATGAAAGTATGTGTTGAAATACCCGTCGCGTTTTAAGACTTTTCTTACAAAATAATAGTACATTTTTTCTGGGAAATTATGCAATGCTAACCAGAATAGAGGTATTCTTGACAAAGGTGTTACGGATGCGGGTATCTGCATCACACCATCTTTCATGAAAAATGTTCGTGGTGCAGTCAGGTGCATATATCTGCCAGGAATGAATGCTGGATTCAATGATGCATTATAAATGTAACCACATTTTTTCAATTCACTATTATCTACAGGAAACATTCTTGGTTGCCTGTAGCCATAGCAGGTAATGCCCAATTGCTGTTCAATGATTCTTTTCGATTCACGGGCATCGGTTGGCTTTGGTTGCCAATGGTCGCATCCGTGGCATGCAATTTCATGCCCTTCTACCTTTATGCGCTGCATCACTTCGGGTGCGTTCTGAGCAAAATTGGCTGTACAGAAAAATGTAGCCTTTACATTGTTCTCATGCAAAATGTCGAGTATAATATTTGTGCCGTATATCGACACTTTCATTCCTTCCTGTAATGAAAAATCTACCCCATGTTCGCGTGGAACATCATATTCTTCAGTATCGAAGCTTAATAATACCATAATTCTTCAAAACATCCTACTGATTCTCTGCAAGGCAGAAGCCAATGTATCAATTTCATTTTTTGTATTGTACAATGCAAATGAGGCTCTGACCGTACCAGAAACACCTAATTGCTCCATGAGTGGCTGGGCGCAATGATGACCCGTGCGGACTGCTATGCCAAGACGGTCTAACAATGTGCCTACATCCAAATGATGTATATCCCGCAAATTGAACGACACTACAGATGCCTCAGGGTGTCCGTATATCTTCATTCCGTTGATAGCGGAAAGTTGTTCAACGGCATAAGCTACCAGTTCCGATTCATGTGCTGCAATATTGTCAATACCCAATTCCGACACATAATCCAATGCCTTTGCCAGTCCATGAGTGGCAATGTAATCAGGCGTGCCAGCCTCAAACTTATACGGCAGTCGTTCAAAAGTGGTTTTTTCAAACGTCACTTTATCAATCATCTCTCCACCGCCTTGGTAAGGGGGCAACTTTTCCAGCCATTCCTCTTTGCCATAAAGCACTCCAATGCCAGTAGGTCCATAAATTTTATGTCCGCTGAAGACGAAAAAGTCGCAATCCAAATCTTGAACATCTATCTTTAGATGTGGAGTGCTTTGTGCCCCGTCAATCAAGACAGGAATACCATGTTCGTGGGCTGCCCTGATGATTTCCTTAACTGAATTTATCTCTCCAAGCACGTTGCTTACATGCGTTATACTGACAAGGCATATTCCCTCCCAATCAAGATTCTCGAAATGAGGAGGAAAACCTGAAACTGGAACTGTCCTGAAACCATTAAGCTGCCACGGAACAATGTTGGAATGGTGCTCCATTGTGCTTACAAATACCCTATCCGAAGGATTATTCAGCCAGCGGCTCATGCTGGATGCCACAAGGTTGATGCTTTCGGTTGTTCCACGAGTAAAGACAATCTCACAACTCTTCTTCGCATTGATGAATTTGCGGATAGTTTCGCGAGCCGACTCATGCAGATCAGTAGCCTGTTGTGAAAGATAATGCACTCCACGATGCACATTGGCATTTACCGAACAATACTCTTCGGTAATAGCATTTATCACGCAAACAGGTTTTTGCGTTGTAGCAGCGTTGTCGAGATACACCAATGGTTTGCCATAGACTTGCCTGCTCAATATCGGGAAATCAGCCCTTATTTTATCTATATCATACATATTGACCGCAAAAGTAAGAAAAAATTACATTAATAAATTAAAAATTAACGATTAGTAATTAATAATTAAACTTATTTAATAGTTATTGACTGACGACAAACCGAGAGCAGAGGAAAAGCTTGCTTTCATTATGCCGAAGTGCAAGGAAGAAGACAATAGTCAACACGAAGGTGAGCATAAGAGTTCATACCATTTTATAATTTATAGAACACACCATATATCAGCGGATTCAACTCGTAATCTCTTTGTTTCCGCCTTATCACTACCTCATATTCGATTGCTATTCGATTCTTCTTCGATTGTTCTTCGATTGTTCTTCGATTTTAAATCGAAGTACAATCGAAGAAGAAATGAATATATATTGAAGATGAATCGAATATAGGGTTTGGTTAAGGCTTGTATGAACTTGACATAAAGCGGAGGTGAGGTTATGAGTTGTGGATTAATGTTATTTACGGCGCAATTTACAATTTATGGTGGTTGAATATAATAAATTGTTGAAAACTGCGTTTACTTAATATTATTATTAACATTTTAAGTTGAAATGGTTGATTTCATTAGAGGCGAAATTGCTGAGTTAACACCTGCGTATGTGGTTATTGACGCTAATGGCGTGGGGTATGGATTGAGTATCTCGGTAAATACTTATAGTGCGATACATGGACAAAAAGATGTGAAACTATATGTTTATGAGGCTATTCGCGAGGATGCTTACGATTTGTATGGCTTTTTGTCGAAACGAGAGCGCGAAGTGTTCCTGATGCTGATTACTGTCAATGGCATTGGTGCAAATACTGCACGCATGATTCTGTCGGAAATGACGTTAGACGAATTGTGTGGCGTCATTGCTGCAGGCAATGATAAAATGCTGAAGAGGATAAAAGGCATCGGACCGAAAAGTGCTGCACGTATAATCGTGGAATTGAGCGACAAGTTTAACGAACTGGAATTTATGGGTGCAGGCATGGCTCAGAATGCTTCGAATGTCAATATGGAAGTGGTCAACGAGGCTGTGTCGGCTTTGACAATGCTGGGCTTTGCAGCTGGTCCTACCCATAAGGTGGTGAATGAGATAGTGAAGGACAATCCTGATATTTCGGTGGAACAACTGATAAAACGGGCATTAACAATGATAAAGTAGTCGCTTAGGAAAATCCAGAAAATCTGGGAAACAGTCATTTGAAAAAAGTTTTTTTCTACATATTGATTCTTCTTATCAGTTTTGTTGCTGTTGCACAAGACGATAACACTCGCCCTGCTGCCAATCGGCGGCCTGGGACTTCGGTTCCTGCCACCAACACTGGCGGTAAACCTGCCATGGCTGGCAGACCGACTCCAGAAAAGGCTCCAAAGGGTGCTGACGAGAAAAAGGAGAAAGAGGAGAAAAAAAAGGTGGTGATGAACGAACTTATTCTCGAAGATGAGACAATTCCTGATTCACTGCTCAACCCAAGATGGAAGGTGCAAAAAACCTCACCTCTCAACAATGACGACCTAAAGAAGGGTACTGCCGACTTGGCATTTCCTGAAAACATCAAGCAGGAGGCAGAATATAAAGATACTTTGGGCTACTACGTCATAGGCAGCAAGATTGGTGGCGGATATGTAAATGCTCCGATTTTCATGACTCCTGAGGAATATCAGAAATGGACCCTGAAAAAGAGTATGCAAGAGTATTGGAAGAAAAAGGCTGCGGAGGAGTTTAGCAGTGGTGGCAAAGAGAAATTCGATTTCACCGACATGCATTTCAGCTTGGGTCCTGCGGAAAAGATATTTGGTCCTGGCGGTGTGAGAATAAAGACTCAGGGAACGGCAGAGATAAAGTTTGGTGCAAATGTGAAGAAAATAGACAATCCGAGTCTGCCGATAAAGAACCGTAAGACAACAGCACTTGACTTTAACGAGAAGATAAACCTCAGTCTGAATGGTAGCGTTGGTGACAAGATGAAGATGAACCTGAACTACAATACCGATGCAACATTCGACTTTGATACCCAAAACCTGAAACTGAAATACGACGGAAAGGAAGACGAGATAATCAAACTGCTTGAGGCAGGCAATGTGTCGTTCCCATCGAACAACTCACTGGTTCAAGGTGCAAGTGCTCTGTTCGGAATCAGAACCGACTTGCAATTCGGAAAACTGAAACTGCAGACAGTGGTGTCGCAGAAAAAATCCAATTCCAAAAGTGTACAGTCGCAAGGCGGAACACAGTTGACTACATTTGAACTTGATGCTGCCGACTATGAAGAAAACCGCCACTTCTTCCTATCGCGCTATTTCCGCGACCAATACGACGGAGCAATGGCTAAGTTGCCAAATATTGCCACAGGCGTAACCCTGACACGTGTGGAGATATGGGTGACAAACAAGACTGGTACGACATCTAATTCGCGCAACCTCGTGGCATTGCCTGACCTGGGCGAAAACACAGTTGTGACCAACAACAAATGGGCAATCAGCCATTGGCCAGTACCTGCAAACGGTGCTAATACCGTTTATTCAGAAATGACTCACGCCTATAATGGTGCCAGAGCAATAGACCAGGTGAGTACGGTGATGGCAGAATTTGAGTCGGGTGTGGATTATGAAAAACTTGAAAATGCGCGCCTGCTCTCATCATCGGAATATACCATAAATCAGGCATTGGGCTATGTGAGTCTGAAATCAGCCTTGCAAACCGACCAGGTGCTGGGTATTGCATACGAATACACATATAACGGGCAGACCTATCAAGTGGGTGAGTTTTCAACCGACAACACCGATGCCAGCCAATGTCTGTATGTGAAGAGTTTGAAGAACTCAAGCAACTCTCCTATGTATTACAGGACTGGAGAGATAAAATATTCCAGGGGTACGTGGGAGTACATGATGAAGAACGTCTATTACCTGGCTGCCAACATAGAAAAAGAGAAATTCCGTTTAGACATAAAATATCAAAGCGATACGGCAGGTGTGTATATTACATATTTGCCAGACCAACAGACAAAGAACACCCCTCTGATAAAACTGCTCAACTGCGACCGATTAGACAATAACAACAAGGCACACTCAAACGGATATTTTGACTATGTTCAAGGCTATACGGTAAGCAATGGCAGAGTGTATTTCCCAGCAGCCGAGCCTTTCGGTAGTTTCCTGAAAAACCAGTTGGTAACAAAATATGCCTTCAAGGAAAGCGAAGCGGAAAAATATGTCTATCAGGAATTATACGACACACTGAAGACAATAGCCAAGCAAGTGGCTGAAAAAGATAAATTCGTCTTCATGGGACAATTTAAGGGCACGAGAGCCAATGTGATTTCACTTGGTGCCTTCAATGTTCCGCAAGGGTCGGTGACTGTTACTGCAGGTGGAGTGGCGCTGACTGAAAATAGCGACTACACCGTGGATTATTCTGCTGGTGAGGTGACGATTATAAACCAAAGTCTGATTGATGCAGGAACAAACATCAACGTCTCGTTGGAAAGCAATACTGACTATGGTCAGCAGCGTAAGACAATGGTGGGACTGAATTTTGAATACGACTTCAGCAAGAATTTCCAGATTGGTGGTACCATAATGCACCTGTCGGAGCAGAGTCTCACATCAAAGGTGGCAATGGGAGCAGAACCATTGAAGAATACCATCTGGGGATTGAACGTGAACTGGAAGGCAGAAAGCCAATGGCTGACCAATATGCTTAACAAGGTGCCATTCCTCCATGTCACTCAACCTTCACAGATTTCGCTCAATGCAGAATTTG
Source organism: Prevotella sp. (assembly GCA_045597685.1). GTDB lineage: Bacteria > Bacteroidota > Bacteroidia > Bacteroidales > Bacteroidaceae > Prevotella. The sequence continues at coordinate 24,454 of JAZLKO010000096.1, read as the reverse complement.
CACAACTGATAGCAGGTACGGCAAGCGGTACTCAGGATAATGCTTCATATCTTGACGATTTTGAAAATGCCAAGAACCGCATCGATATTTCCACTCCATCATCATGGATTCTGGCAAGTGTGCCGCGATTAGAGGACAAGACTAACCCTTACTACAATAGTTGCGACATCAAAAATTCACTGGAAAGCGGATATGGCAGAGCACTCATGTCGTGGTACTATGTTGACCCTCTGTTCACACGCAGAAGTTCTTCGCTCACACCAGCCCACATAAAGAACGACCTTGACCAACTGTCGAACCATTATGTGCGTGAGGTGTATGTGCACGAATTGTTCCCTAATCGAGATTTGAGTAGCTACAGCGGCAGTACGGCAACTCTGAATGTGATGAACATTGCCTATTATCCAAACGAGCGCGGTCCTTACAACTTCTCTCCACAACTGAACTTTGACGGTACTTTGAAGACTCCTCAGAACCGTTGGGGCGGAATGATGAGAAAACTGGAAACCAGCGACTTTGAGACTTCAAACATTGAATATATTGAGTTTTGGATGATGGATCCGTTTATCTATACCAATCGCGACGGTACGGCACGAGAGCACACTGGAAAGATGTATATCGACTTGGGCGAAATCAGTGAGGACATACTGAAGGACGGACAAAAATTTATGGAAAGCGGAATGCCTGTTGATGGCAGAGATATTTTCACCACTACGGCATGGGGCAAGATACCACATCCAGCAACAACAACCTACGCCTTTGCCACTACAAGCGGTTCACGACAGTTGCAAGATGTGGGGTATAATGGACTTAACGATATAGAAGAACTTGATTTCGATGGCTATAGACAAAGTCTTGCAGAAATGCAGGCTACCGTTTCGGATAGTGTGTGGCAGATTATTCAAGCTGACCCTGCAAACGACAACTACCATTATTTCCGTGGAAGAGACTTCGACGAGGCAGAGGCTTCAATCCTTGAACGCTATAAAAGAATAAATAATCCACAAGGTAACTCACCTGACAGCGAGAATCAGACAGAGGGTTACGACACATCCTACAAGACATCGCCTGATGTGGAAGACATCAATCAGGACTACACGTTGAACGAAACGGAGAAATATTATAGATACAAGGTAGATATTGATCCGAACAAGATGACCACAGGCTCCGACAATTTCATTGTTGACAAGCGCACCACAACTACCACCCTGAGAAACGGCACATCGGATGAAGTCACCTGGTATCAGTTCCGTATTCCTGTGAGCCAGTTCACATCAAAGGAAGGTGGAATAAACGATTTTTCTTCCATAAGGTTCATGCGCGTGTTCCTTACAGATTTTGAAAAACCAATCGTGCTGCGCTTTGGAACATTCGACCTTGTGAGAGGTGAATGGAGAACATACAAACAAAACCTCTCGTCGGGCGCACAGAGCGGTACGATAGAGGTAAGTGCTGTGAGTATCGAAGAAAACAATGACAAGCAGCCAGTGAACTATGTATTGCCTCCAGGTATCAGCCGTGTTGTTGATCCTTCACAGCCACAGCTGACACAGAACAATGAACAAGCACTTGACATCATTGTAAGAAACCTGTCGAAAGGCGAGGCAAAGGGTGTGTATAAGAACACTACACTCGACTTGCGCAACTATAAGCGGTTGCAGATGTTTGTCCATGCAAATGACCTTGATCCTAACACCACCCAACTGAAAGATAATCAGTTGAGCGTGTTTGTGCGTTTGGGTTCTGACTACAAGAGCAATTACTATGAATACGACATACCACTCACCCGAACTCCTGCTGGCACATACAGCACATATAGTGCCGAGGATTGCCGTAAGGTATGGCCAGAAGCCAATATGCTCGATGTGCCACTATCTAAATTCACAGACTTGAAAAAACAGCGCAACATAGCCAAGAGTTCAAATCCGCCAACTGCCTCATTCAATGCTGTGTTCAGTCAGTACGACGAAGACAATCCACAAAACAAGATTTCCGTTATCGGTAATCCTACCTTGGGCGAGGTGAAGACAATGGTAATCGGTGTGAGGAACAATGCCACCGAACAGAAATCGGGCGAAGTATGGGTGAACGAACTCCGACTGCTCGAATCCAACAATGAAGGCGGATGGGCAGCACAAGGCACACTTAACATACAACTCTCCGACTTTGGTTCAGTGAACCTTGCAGGAAAAGTGGAAACAGAAGGGTTTGGCGGATTGGAACAAGGAATATCAGACCGCTCAACCGATAATTACAGACGATACGACATAACTACTAATCTTGAATTAGGAAAATTCTTCCCAGACAAGGCGAAAGTCAGTATTCCTGTCTATTATTCCATTACGAAAGAAAAGACAAAGCCAAAGTATAATCCTTTGGACACAGACATGAAACTGAAAGATGCCCTCGAATCGTTAGATAAGCACGAAAAAGACTCTGTTGAAAACATCACCGTCACAAACGTCACCAACCGCAGCATCGCCATTTCAAATGCAAGGGTAGATATAAGAACCAAAGCCCATCCTATGCCATACGACCCAGGCAACTTCTCAATAAGCTATAGCCATAGCCATAAATATTCTACTGGTCAGACCACAATGTATGAACGTGAGGACAACTGGAAAGGGTCGCTGAACTATAGTTATACTCCTGTGTATAAAACTTTCGAGCCATTCAAGAAAATCATCAAGAGCAATAGCAAATGGCTGAACATTATAAAGGAATTTGGACTGAACTATCTGCCGCAAAACATATCGTTCAACACAGACATGAGCCGCAACTGCTTTGAACTGCAGGAAAGAGATATGGAAAATCTCAACGAAAAACTGCCGTTGACATTCAGTTCACAATTCCTTTGGAATCGCCAGTTCTCCCTGCGGTGGGATATACTGAAGACCTTGCACATGAATTTCCAGAGTGCAACGAATGCCGAAATTGTTGAACCATATACTCTTAACGACAAAGCCCTGTATATCGACGACCGCGAGGCATGGAAAGATTCCATCTGGCAGAGTATAAAGCATTGGGGCACACCTCTTACTTATAATCAGTCGTTCCAGGCTTCATATCAGTTGCCATTGAACAAGATCCCGATTTTTGAATGGATAAACTCAGATGCGTCATATAGTGCAACATACAGCTGGAATCGTGGCACGGAACAGGAGGACGGTAGCACCTTGGGAAATACTATCGTTAACAACCGCACGATAAATATAAACGGTAGTCTGGCTTTTGAAAAACTCTACAACCTCATACCATTCCTTGAAGGTGTGAACAAGCGGTTCAGCGGCAATAAAACGAAAACGAAAACGAAGACGAAAACGGCTGCCAACAAAAAAAACACAACCCAAAAGAGCAAAATCCAGGACACACAACCCGCAACCAAACCATCAAAAAGCTTCGTCAAGGAACTGAAACTCTTCCCAGACTCAACAATAGAAATTACACACAGCAAGAAGAGCAAACGCTTGAATGTCGTGGCAAAGACGAAAGACGGCAAGGCGTATAAACTCAAATTCAAGGTTGTCGATGATAATAAAATCAAAATCACAGCCAAAGATAGCGTTGACATCAAGCTCACCATAACACCAAAAACTCCGCTTGAAGAGCAGACGTGGTATAAGGTGGCACAGTGTGCCTCACGAGTGCTGATGATGGTACGCTCTGCAAACATCTCCTATCGCAACAACTACTCTATGTCGCTTCCTGGTTTCCTTCCATCAATAGGAAAAGCATTTGGGCAACGCACAGGTGGTGGACTGATGAGCCCAGGACTTGACTTTGCATTCGGGTTTATCGACGACTCATACATCGACAAGGCATTAGACAACCATTGGCTGCTCGTATCAGACAGCATAGCCACACCAGCGGCAACAAGCAACACCGATGATATACAATTCAAGGTGACACTTGAACCAGTGCGCGACTTCAAGATAGACCTGAACGCCAGTCGCACAATGACTCGCCAGAAGAGCATACAATACATGTACGACCGCAAGCCTACAACACACAGCGGAACATTCACCATGACAACCATAAGCATCGGCAGCGCCTTTGAAGGTATGGGCAATGCCAACAATGGATATCACTCAAGCACATTTGAAAAGTTCTGTGGCAAATTAGATGAATTCCGCGACAGGGTAGAAGCCCAATATCATGGTGCCGTCTATCCTGAAGGAACAGCCTTTGCTGGAAAGACATTCGACCCAGCAAACGGAGCCGTTGATAAATACAGCGGTGATGTAATGATACCAGCATTCCTGTCAGCCTATTGCGGAGGAGGTTCATCATTAGATATTTTCCCTGCTCTCACCCGACTGTTGCCAAACTGGACATTCAGATACAGCGGACTGAGCAAACTGAGTTGGTTTAGCGATAAATTTAAGAGTGTGAACCTCAATCATTCCTATAAGAGCATTTATGCCGTAGGGTCGTACAATAGTTTCAGCAGTTTCATGGAATACATGAACGGCATAGGCTTTGTAACAGGAACTGCAGAAGACCAGTTGCTGCCAAGCAGCATGTACAACGTAAGCACCGTCAGCATAAACGAAGCATTCTCACCACTATTAGGAATCGACGTTACACTTCAAAACAACATGACCCTAAAGGCAGAATACAAGACTACACGAGTAGTCAACCTGAGCATGACCAGTGTGCAGATTAACGAAACCCTCAGTAAAGACTGGGTATTCGGCTTGGGCTATAAGATAAACGACTTCAACATCTTTGGCTATGGCAAGTCCAAGAAGGTGAGAACGCCAAACCGTAAAGGCAAAAACAATCAAGAAGAGATAAGCACCAGAACCAGCACCACGTCGAGAACAAAGAGCAATGTGATGAATCATGAACTCAACCTGCGTTGCGACTTTTCACTCAGAAACCAAGCAGCCATCACTCGTAGTATAAAGGCTTTGGAGAGTACTGCCAGCAGTGGCAACAAAGCATTGAAGATTGCATTCAGTGCCGACTATACAATGTCGAAACTGCTCACCATGAGCGCGTTCCTCGATATTCAAAGAAACACACCGCTGATGAGCAGCAATTCTTACCCGACATCAACCTACGATTTTGGCGTAAGCATGAAATTCTCGCTGACAAGATAAAACCGCAACGATAACGAAAACCGCAAAACCGTATTTTTGTTTTTTCTAAATAAGCAGAACTTTCTAAACATTTGTTTCACCATCGTAAAGAAGCATATTTTCTGCATTTTACGATATGAAATGCAACTATGAAAAAAGATGTTAACAAGTTGTAATTTCATGTAACGTACTGATAAGCTACAAGTTATTTTTTTTATTCATATTTGCAAAAAAAACACGATGTTTCAACATGTAAAACACACTAAAACAATAAGATAAATATTATTTTGGAGTAGTTTAAAAATAGCCATTTGTAAGCATTAAAAAAAAGCCATACCTTTGCACCGCTTTTTGAAAATATAAATGGTTAAAAACGCCAAAATACTCTGGAACGAAACTTTGAACCTCATCAAAGACAATCTTGAGAGACAGCAATTCGATACTTGGTTTGCGTCTCTTAATTTTTCGTCATACGATGAGAGTTCAAACACCGTGCGACTGCAGGTGCCAAGCAAGTATGCACTTGAGTATATCGAGGAGAATTTCCTCGGCATACTGAGCAAGGCACTCATTCACTATTTTGGCAAAAACGTGAAATTGGCCTATATTATCAAAGAGGAGCAACAACAAAAAGCGGTTGAAACAAATGATCCACAAACAGGCATTAGCAGTTTTGATTCAGGATTGGACGTAACTCGCACATTCGACAATTTCATTGCAGGACTGAGCAATAAGTTGCCTCGGTCTATCGGCGAGTCGATAGCAGAAAACTGTAATCAGACACTATTCAATCCATTCTTCGTATTTGGTCCGTCTGGTTCAGGTAAGACACACCTTATTAACGCTATAGGCATGAAAATAACTGAGACTGCACCGCAGAAGCGAGTGTTGTATATCAGTGCAAGGAATTTCCAAGTACAATTCACTGACGCCCATCTGCACAAGACACCAAATGATTTTATAAATTTCTATCAGACGATAGATGTGTTGATAATTGATGACGTGCAGGAATGGATGTCGGCAGTCAAGACTCAGGAAACATTCTTCCACATTTTCAATCATCTTTTCCGCAATGGGAAAAGAATCATACTGGCAAGCGACAGACCGCCTGTTGACTTGCAGGGAATGAGCGACAGATTGCTTACAAGACTGAAATGTGGATTAGTGGCACAATTAGAAAAACCAGATGTAGAACTCTGCAAGGAAATACTCAAAACCAAAGTTAAGAGGACTGGCATAAACGTTGCTCCTGACATTGTTGACTACATTGCCAGAACAGCTGGCAGCATTCGTGATTTGGAAGGCATACTGAATTCATTGGTTGCCAACTCATTTGTATATAATTGTAATGTCAGCATTGAGCATGCCCAGAAAGCCATCCGCAATGTAGTCCGCACAAGCAAACATGAATTCACAATAGATGAAATTCTCGACAAGGTTTGTGAATTCTATAAAGTGAAGGCAGAAGATGTTGCAGGAAAAAGCCGCAAGCAAGAAATTGTAATAGTTCGTCAGGTGGCAATGTATTTTGCAACCAAACTGACCGACAGGTCACGTTCACATATCGGTCGCAGAATTGCCAATCGCGATCATGCTACCGTTATTCATAGTTGTGACAAGGTTTTGCAACGAATGAAAACCGACAATTCTTTCAAGTCTGAAATCCAACAATTAGAAAGAATACTTGTATAGTTGTTTGGGGGACGACAAAAATCATTTATCTTTTCTGCCAAACAAAGAGAAATGTACATAACGTTTAGGATGTGCTTGTAAGTCTTTCAATAATGACGTTGCTGAGTTCAGAGTTGAATCCAATGATACCACTGAAGCATTAAGATTATTATACAATGATTTGTCATTGATCATTGCTCCTAATGTTCCATTACCATCGTTCAACTTTTCGGTCATGCTTTTCACATTCTCCAATGTGGCATCAATTTTGGCGAATGTGGCACTAATGTCCATATCATCAACCTTTGCCATGACATTGGAAGCCGAAGCCATTGTCTTATTTGCGTTATCAAGTATTTCTGGTATTTCTCTGTTGGTTTTTGCCAACAGGGAGTTAATTTTATCAACAGAAACTTTCAATTGTTCGGTAACGTAATAAACATTGTTTTCAATACCGACAAGAGCAGGATTGGCAAGTAGTATGTTGATGCTTGTTATGATAGAATCTATCCTCGGTAGCATTTTTGTGATTTCTGGCACCATCTCACCTGCTTCCGACAATGCACCACCGTCAATATCTCCGTAAATCGTATCGCCTGGTTGGCAGAAATCTGTACTCTTTCCTATGTCGAGTCTGACTTTTGAGCCTCCAAGTATTGAAGCTTCCAAGAAAGCCTTACTATCCTTAGGCATTCTGAAGTGTTTGTCTAATGAAATTTCTGCAACAATATCATTTTTACTGCTAAAGTCGTACTGAATATCCTTCACAACTCCTATTCTGAAACCATTTGCATATATTGGAGTAGAGACCGACAAACCTGTAATATCCTCAAAATCGGCATAGTAGGTTTTATCTGTAGAAAAGAGACTCATGCCCTTTAAGAATCTCATTCCAAAAAACAATACACAAAGTGCAATAATTGCAATAACAGCTATTTTTACTTCTTTTGTAAAAAACTTTTTCATGTAAATATGCTTGTTTATGATTTATCTATTTGCGGTTATCGTTATAGTTTTCTTATTGCTTCTGCAACAGGGATTTTCCTACCATCAGAAATCGCGATGATAAATGCTTCTGGATGTTTCAATCTGACCTTGCTGCATTTCTTGCTGATCTCTTTATAATTAGATGTTTCTTCTGTAGTATATTTAAACAAACCATCTTCTTCATAATAATCCAGTTTATTCAGCCCTTTCAGTATTTCGGATTCAGGTGGTAGTAATTTGCTTGCTACAAGGAATTGAATTTTGAACAGCACACCTTTTTTGCCAGCATATACGGATTCTATGGTACGGTGATAATCCGTGTTTTCCGTGGCTTTCTGTTGTGGCGCATCATTTGTTTGTTTCTGATCCGCTGACTGCGGCTGGTTGTCACCATTTTCATCCTTTTTCTTTTTTCCAGTCGTATTAGCTTGATTGTCACCACTCACTTTCGCGAAAGGTGAAGTTTGGATTTCTGATTTTGGTAATCGATAAGGTGTGGTCAACCCCTTATCATGTTTATTGCGATAGCTTAGAAAAGCCTTGTATATACCTAAAGCCAAATTGCTCTGTCCCTCAACCGACCCAAGAAAGGCTGCCTCATCAGGTGTTGAGATAAAACCTAATTCCACAAGACAACTTGGCATAGATGTTTTTCGCAGTACGAGGAACCCTGCCTGATGCACGCCCATATCATTTCTTTGAGCCGTTTCACAAGCATATTTTTGAATGTCTTTCGCAAGGTCAACGCTTTGCGCCATATTTTTATCTTGCATAAATTCAAACATGATATAGCTTTCAGGAGAGTTGGGGTTAAAACCCTCATATTTCTGTTTATAGTCGCGCTCGTAGGTGATAACTGAGTTTTCGCGTTTTGCCACTTCAAGATTCTCGTTAGCTCGTGCCATACCAAGAGTATAGGTTTCAAATCCGTATGCAATCCTACCTTTAGGCAAGGCATTCGTGTGGATGGAAATAAACAGGTTTGCTTTGTTGCGATTAGCAATATTGGCACGCTCATCAAGCTCAATGAACACATCCGTGGTTCGTGTGTATATTACCTTAACATCCTTGCAATTCTGCTCCACCATCTTCCCGAACATCAATGCCACATTCAAGTTGATATTTTTTTCTTTCAAAGAATCGCAAACGGCTCCAGCATCCTTGCCACCATGACCAGCATCTATCACTAATGTAAATGTATTGGCAGCAACTACACTAACAGCAGACAATAGAAGATAAAATATTATATAAAAGACACGTTTTTTCATATCGCTTGCAAAAATAGTGTAAACCGAGCAAAACACAAAATAAAATAACAATTTTTAATTTACGTGCTATAAATACATAATTTTTGTGGAATAAATTTTACTCTTTCATTAACTTTGCACACCGTATTACTGAATGTAAATGGATAAATTCGTTGATATAGAGAAAATAATTGCAAGCAAAGCTGGCAAAAAGGCTAAATTTATTCCGCGTGGGCTTGTAAGATGGCTGAAAAAAATTATTCATGAAGACGAACTGAACGACTATTTCATGAAGAGTCAGAATCTTAAGGGCAAGATTTGGCTCATGGATGGAATGCGCTATCTGGACTTAAGCATCAATGTGGAGGGTGAAGGCAATCTTCCTGCTGACAATGACGGAAGACAATACATCTTTGTTAGCAATCATCCTCTCGGAGGTCCCGATGGTGTGGCATTGGGATATTTGCTCACCCAACACTATGGCAACAAGGTGCGCGTGTTAGTAAACGACTTTTTAATGTATATTCCAGGATTCGCCCCTTTGTGCATACCAGTGAATAAAGTCGGCGCACAAAGCAGAGACATCAAACGCTTGATAGATGAAGCTTACGAAAGCGAGAACCATATTTTGATATTCCCTGCTGGTCTGTGCTCGCGCAAGCAGCCCAATGGCTCAATCAAAGATCTGGAATGGACAAAAAGTTTTATCCAAAAAAGCGTGCAGTACCAAAGAGATGTAGTTCCTATCTTTTTCGATGGCAGAAACTCTGAAAAATTCTACAATATTGCACTATGGTGCAAACGACTGAAACTGAAATTCAACTTTGCCATGCTATTTCTTGTTGACGAGATGTATCGCAACAGGCACAAGACATACAACATAAAAATAGGTAAACCTATAACCTGGCAAACTTTCGACAAGTCTAAATCCCCTAAAGGATGGGCACAGCATGTTCGAGACAAAGTGTATGAATTAAGGAATAGGTGAGGTTATGATGTTTTTATGTGCAATTTCAAATTGTAAATAAATTAAATTGAAAATAAATTGTAATTATGCAAGAAAATATTATCGCTCCAATACCTACCGAAGTCTTGAAATCTGAACTCACAGACGATAAGAAACTGCGTATGACCAGCAAAAGCAACAATGAAATCTACATTGTTACTTTTCGCAATGCGCCAAACACTCTCCTCGAAATAGGACGCCAGCGCGAGATTGCTTTCCGCGCTGCAGGTGGGGGAACTGGCAAGGCTTGCGATTTGGATGAATTCGACACGATGGACAACAGCTACAAACAACTGATTGTCTGGAATCCTGAAAAAGAAGAAATCATTGGCGGGTATAGATATCTGCTTGGGAAAAATGTGAAATTCAACGAGTATGGGCAGCCTATACTTGCAACAAGCCACATGTTCCATTTCTCTGATAATTTCATAAAAAATTATTTGCCTAAGACAATAGAACTCGGACGCTCATACGTCTCGCTCGAATATCAGAACACACGGCAGAATCCTAAAAGCATTTTTGCCTTGGACAATCTTTGGGACGGACTTGGAGCATTGCCGATTATCTGTCCTGAGTGTAAATATTTTTTTGGTAAAATGACCATGTATCCATCGTATTTGCGAAAAGGCAGAGACATGATTCTATATTTCCTAAAGATTTATTTTGATGATAAAGACCACCTTGTTATCCCTACAAAGCCTCTTACTTTAGACACTCCTGAAGAAGAACTGGCTAAGATATTCAATGGAGGCAATTTCCGCGACGACTACCGCATTCTCAATCATGAAGTGCGCAGCATGGGACTTAACATTCCTCCTCTTGTTAATGCCTACATGAATCTGAGTCCAACAATGAAGCTGTTCGGTACGGCCATCAACTACGGATTTGGCGATGTTGAAGAAACAGGAATTCTCATAGCCGTTGATGAATTGTTTGAAGAAAAACGCATTCGATACATTGAATCATTTGCCAAACAACATCCTGAATTAGTAAATATTACATCAGGCGCCAATAAGGTGTTTTACGAACCAAAAGAATAATGCTCGATAGTCATTTTTATAGTAATTGCATCGAAGCTGGATGTGATGAGGCTGGCAGGGGATGCTTGGCTGGCAGTGTGTTTGCGGCTACCGTCATCTTTCCAGAAGATTACGAGAACCAGTTGCTGAACGATTCCAAACAGCTATCCGAAAAGAAACGTTATCAGTTGCGTACCATTATAGAACATGATGCTATAGCATGGGCTGTTGGTATAGTTACGGTAGCAGAAATCGACAAAATAAACATCCTCAATGCAAGTATCCTTGCTATGCATAGAGCTTTGGACAGGCTCTCTGTCCAACCACAAGCAATCATTGTTGACGGGAATCGTTTCAAACCATACAACAACCTTCCATACACCACCATAGTCAAAGGCGATGGCAAATATCTTTCTATTGCTGCTGCAAGTATTTTGGCCAAGACCTACAGGGATGACTATATGAAGAAATTGGCAAAAAAATACCCGATGTATGATTGGCTGAGCAACAAAGGCTATCCCACAAAAAAACACCGTCAGGCAATAAAGGATTACGGCATATCGCCATATCATCGCAAGACATTCAATCTGATAGGCGATACGCAATTAGAATTAGAATTTTAGGAAATTAGGTATTTCGGAACTTAGAGACGAACCATTATTGATGTGAAATGAAAAATATCTATTGCATTATACTGCTTGCTTTGACCATCATTTCATGTGGAAAGGATAATTCTGCGAATGGTCACGGCAGATATTCAAATGTCAATCAAAATGCAAACAAGACCATAGACGAATCGACTAACCTGCCGTTTGCATCTGAGGCTCTTGTAGTAGCCAGACGCACGGAGATTCCTGCCCTAAAAGGTCAAGGCAATACTTTTTTGGTATATTCCAGTCCAGAAATAGGAGTGAACTTTTGCATAGAATGGGACAATAGCAAGAAATCACAACGCTGGACTGCCTATCAACTGACACCTGCCACGAACGTGAAAAACTGGAATCGCAACTACTGGGATTTTGACCCTTTTCAGCCAGATCCGTCCTTGCCTACACAGTACAGAACAGAATTGCAAGACTATAAGGACTATCAGAAATATGGATGCCAGAGAGGGCATATCTGCCCATCTGCCGACAGACTGAGTTCCAAAACTGCGAATGAACAAACATTCTATCTTTCCAATATCCAGCCTCAATATGCTAACTTCAACACAGGGGTTTGGGAAGAAATGGAATCACAGATAAGAAAATGGTCGCCAGCATCTGGGTCGAGAGATACAATGTATGTCTGCAAAGGTGGTACGATTGACGGCGACAAATTTGAAACTCCTGGCAAAATGCCAATTCCTGAATATTTTTTCATGGCAATATTGATTAAAAATAATAAATCGGGTAATGGTGGCTACAAAGCTGTTGCTTTCTGGATACAACACTTGAAAGAGGCACAACAAAGCAGTAACCTAAGCAAATATGCCATCTCGATTGATGAACTTGAATCAAAAACTGGAATTGACTTTTTCTGTAATCTTCCAGACGATGTGGAAACTGCATTGGAAAGCAATTACGTGCCATCTGTTTGGGGATTTAAATGAAATTAGGAATTTCACATTAATCCACTTCATGGCTGTTATTCCTTGTGCTTCGCATCCTTTGGACTCGCGCTTCGCGTCTCGCGACCTTCCTTCGGAACGTTCGCACCTTAGCAATCGAAGCGAGCTTTATTGCATTCGGTTTGTCGTCAGTTCCACTTTGTACCTTGTAAATTGTAAATTATTAATATGGTTCGTTTTTTCGTTTTCTTTTTCGTCTTCGTTTTCGTTGTTAATAGTGTTCATGCTCATATCACCATTACCAAAACACAATGCAACTATCAATATGGCTTGGCTTTGGTAACCGATGAAGCAAGGGTGGGGTGGCAGATGAAATCAACAAAAAATGATGACAAACAAACTGCATACCAACTGATAATTACAGAACGAATAACTCACGACACAATCTACAACTCATACAAAATGTTGACTTCACAAAGTCAGTTTATATCTCTTCCGAAATTACCATTGAATAAATATGGCTACTCATGGAAAGTACGAGTATGGGATAAGAATGATTATGTGTCGTTTTGGAGTTCTCCACAGGATATCAGGATTATGCCTGCCGTGATTGATGCAAAATGGATTGGAGCAATCAGCAAAAAGGATGCAAACATTCCTGAGGGGCGGTTTGCCAATACGGAATTTAAAAAGGACTATTTTAAAAAGGCATGGCAAAATGTTGATTCGCTATCATCAAGGAGCATCATCCTGAAGCGTGATTTTACTGCGAGAAAAGATATTGTCGATGCCATTGTGTATGTATGTGGACTGGGGCATTATCAAATGGAACTTAATGGGATGAAGGTTGGCGATAGCGAATTTGCTCCTTTATGGAGTGAATATTCCAAAACCATTTATTACAACGTCTTTGATGTGACTTCTTTAATAAGGGATTCAAAAAACGATATTTCAGTTTTGCTTGGCAATGGTTTTTACAACGTACAGCGTGGTAACAGGTACGCCAAGTTGCAAATGAGTTTCGGTGCTCCGAAATTGTTGCTGCGGTTAGAGATTCACTATAAGGACGGTTCTACGCAAGTTATAAAAAGTGCTGAAGGTTGGGAATATTGTCTTTCGCCTATAACATTCAATAGTATCTATGGTGGTGAAAGTTATGATGCCACTCTTGAAAACAACATGCCTTTGCATCCAGTAAGAACGGTTGAAGCTCCAGACGGGAAAATGGTTCCTCAGACGGCACCGCCTGTCAAAGTGATGGAACGCTACAACATCTTTAACTGGAGCCGTATTCCAACAGATTCACTATCTGCTGCAGCAAAGGCTATGAAACGGGATTCCGTTAGTCCTACCGCCATTGTTGCCGACATGGGGCAGAACCTGTCTGGCTTTCCAGAGATAAGTCTTTCTGGCAAGCGAGGACAAAAGATTATTATTTATGTAGGCGAGAAACTTACTCCTCAGGGGGCTGTGAATCAGCGTGAGACTGGCAGACAGCATTATTATGAATATACTTTGAAAGGTCAGGGTTTAGACTATTGGCATCCGCATTTCTCATATTATGGCTATCGCTACATACAGGTTGAGGGTGCAGTGATGCAGGGACAACCTAATCCTGATAATCTACCCGTAATCTATGCTCTGAACAGTTGTTTTGTATATAATTCCGCCGAAGAAGTCAGCACATTCAAATGTAGCAACGACCTGTTCAACAAGGCTCATCTGCTGATTGAGCGTGCTGAGAGAAGTAATATGCAGGCTGTGTTGTCGGATTGTCCACACAGAGAAAAATTAGGATGGTTAGAACAGGATCATTTGAATGGGAAGAGCCTGCTGTATAACTACGACATGACCTCCTACATTCCTAAAATCATTCGAGACATCACCGATACACAAAAACCAAATGGCATGGTTCCTACAACAGCCCCACAATATGTAAGCTTTGGGAATCTGTTCGATGATTCGCCAGAATGGAGTTCTGCGCTTATCATTCTGCCGTTTATGTATTATGAGCAATATGGCGACAGCACATTGATTACAAGGAATTATTCTTCAATGAAGCAATACCTTTCCTACCTTACCTCACGGGCTGAAAACAATATACTTGACTTTGGTTTGGGCGACTGGTATGATTACGGACCATGGACTGCTGGATTTAGTAGGAATACCCCAGTGGCTCTTGTTGCCACGGCTCACTACATTTATGACTTGCAGTTGATGCAACAGGCTGCGAAGATGGTCAAAAACGAAGAGGACGCGCGGCATTACGCGACCCTCTACGATAAGGTGGTCAGAAGTTTTAACAAACAGTTCTATCATCCTGACTCTTGCTCATACGCTACAGATTCACAATGTGCTAATGCCCTGCCTCTCTTTTTGGAGATATGTGAAGAAAACACTGAGGGAGTGTTGCAGTCATTGATAAAAGACATAGAAAAACATGGTTATCGATTGACTACAGGTGATGTAGGCAATCGCTACCTGATTCAAAGTCTAAAAAAACATGGAAGGGATGACCTGGTATATAAGATGTTCAACCATTACGACGCACCTGGGTACGGATTTCAATTGAAATTCGGTGCGACCACCCTTACAGAGCAATGGGATCCTCGGCATGGTTCGTCATGGAATCATTTTATGATGGGGCAATTGGATGAATGGTTGTTCATGTCGCTTGCGGGAATACGCCAGCAAGAAGGCACGTATGGAATGAAACATTTAGTCATTGAACCCAAACTGATAGATGGAATAACTTATATTTCCGCATCAACAGAAACTCTTTATGGAAAGATATCAATAACGATGACGAAAACGAAGACGATGACTTCGGCAACAGTTACAATACCTGTTGGTTGTGATGCAGAAATCATATTGCCTAACGGCAGTTTCTATTCAGTAGGCAGCGGCACGTGGAAATTTAATCATGACTCTGACTACTGACTCTGAACAACGATAACGATAACGATGACGATAACCACACAAACGTTCAAAGCAATTGTCTTAACTCCTTAACTCCACAACCCTCAACCTTTTCCAGCACTTCTGCAATAAAAGCATCTTGCAACAATTTCCGTCCCTGAGCCAGTGGGATACCTCGCTGCTGCATATAAAACAATGCGGCATCATTTAACTGCCCCACACTGCTACCATGCGAACATTTCACATCATCAGCATAAATTTCCAGTTCAGGCTTAGTAAACATTCGGCATTCTTTCGTTGTGCACAAATTATGGTTGGTCTCCTGTGAAACAGTCTTTTGTGCATTAGGCAGCACTACCACACGCCCTTCAAAAACTCCAACCGCCTCATCAGAAAGCACATATTTATATAATTCATTGCTTGTGCAATGTCCTGCCCTATGTTCAATAAGGGTATAATTTTCTATGCGATGTTTTCCATTTGCAACAACGCAGCCATTCAGTTCGCATTCAGCACCTTCGGCTTCAAATATCAGATGAATCTTCGTTGAAATATCAGCAGTATTCATCAGGATATTGAAATGCTTGAAAATACTATTTCGCTTCAGAATGATATTAAAATTTCTTTTCGGGCAATTGTTGCTACCCATAGTATAAAGAACCAACGATGAATTTTCACCGACTGTTATTTCAATATTTTCATCGATGAATTCATCATTAATCACTTTATGGCTATTATTTTCAATATTTAAAATCATTTTTGAATCCAATCAAAACCTTCTGCTTCAATTCTCTTAGCCAATTCTGGTCCGCCAGAAGTTACTATCATACCATTATATAATATGTGAACTACATCTGGTTTCAAATATTCCAACAATCGTTCATAGTGAGTGATGACTATGCAACTGTTGTCAGCACGCTTTAAAGAATTCACTCCGTCGGCAACAATTTTCATTGCATCAACATCAAGTCCGGAATCAGTTTCATCCAAAATGCTTAATTTAGGTTCCAAAACAGCCATTTGGAATATCTCATTACGTTTTTTTTCTCCACCGCTGAAGCCTTCGTTTACTGAACGGTTTGCCAATTTTGCATCGAGCTGGACAAGTTGTCTTTTTTCGCGCATCAGTTTCAGGAAGTCGCTTGCTGAAAGTTCGGTTTCACCGTTATATTTTCGTTTTTCGTTAACGGCTGCACGCATAAAGTTTGTCATCGACACACCTGGTATTTCCACAGGATACTGAAACGATAGAAATAATCCTTCATGAGCACGGTCTTCAGGCTTCATTGCAAGCAAATCTTTCCCATTAAACACTACGCTGCCTTCGGTCACAGTGTATAACGGATTACCCACCAACACAGCACTTAGTGTACTTTTTCCTGACCCATTAGGTCCCATAATGGCATGTGTCTCGCCATCATTGATTGTAAGATTGATTCCTTTTAGAATCTTTTTTCCTGCTATACAAGCATGTAAGTTTTTTATTTCAAGCATTTTTATAATTGGTCATTTTTATCCAACAGCACCTTCCAAGGATACCGACAAGAGTTTTTGAGCCTCAACAGCAAATTCCATCGGTAGCTTATTCAGCACTTCTTTTGCATACCCATTCACGATTAGTCCTATTGCCTGTTCTGTGGGTATTCCACGCTGATTGCAATAAAGCAACTGATCTTCACTTATCTTACTTGTGGTTGCCTCATGTTCAAAGACAGCGGTATCATTTTTCACATCAATTGATGGAAATGTATGTGCTCCACATTTATCACCAAGCAACAGACTATCACAGGAACTATAGTTGCGTGCATTGTCAGCATTTGCCGTAGCACGTACAAGTCCACGATACGAATTCTGACTATGTCCAGCACTTATACCTTTACTTATAATAGTACTTTTTGTATTTTTACCGATATGAATCATTTTAGTACCTGTGTCAGCCTGCTGATAGTTGTTGGTAAGTGCAACGGAATAGAACTCTGCAATAGAATTGTCGCCTCTCAACACACATGATGGATATTTCCATGTAACAGCACTTCCTGTTTCAACCTGAGTCCATGAGAGTTTGCTGTTGTTTCCTCGCAGCTCACCACGCTTTGTTACCAAGTTCAGCACTCCGCCCTTACCTTCTGCATCGCCAGGATACCAATTCTGAACTGTGGAATACTTCACTTCGGCATTTTCCTTAACGATTATTTCCACGATAGCAGCATGAAGTTGATTTTCATCACGCATTGGTGCCGTACAGCCTTCAAGATACGAAACGTAAGAATCATCATCTGCTATAATCAGAGTTCTCTCGAACTGTCCGATGTTTCGGGCATTAATTCGGAAATAAGAACTCAATTCCATCGGGCATCGCACACCTTTAGGAATATAGACAAACGAGCCATCGCTGAAGACAGCACTATTCAATGCTGCAAAGAAATTATCACGATAGGGTATAACAGTGCCCAAATATTCCCTCACGAGGTCAGGATAAGTTTTTACTGCCTCACCAAATGAACAGAAGATAACTCCCTTCTCTTGCAGTTTTTCCTTGAAAGTAGTCTTCACACTTACAGAGTCCATAATGGCATCTACTGCGACTCCACCCAAAATTAAACGTTCTTCAAGTGGGATTCCCAGTTTTTCAAACGTCTTTTCCAGTTCGGGATCCAGTTCTTTTTTCAGCGGCTTTTTCACCATAGGATCAGCATAGTATGAAATATCTTGATAATCAATATCGGGCAATACAAGATGACCCCAGTCAGGCTGCTTTTGGGTCAGCCAGTAACGAAAGGCTTTCAGACGGAAGTCTAAAAGCCATTCTGGTTCTCCTTTTTTGGATGAGATTAGCCGTATTACATCTTCATTAAGTCCCTTGCCAATAATCTCGGTCTGGACATTTGTCGTGAAGCCGTATTCGTATTGTTTCTCTGTTACCTGTTTTATAAAATCATTTGCCACTACGGATGTTGTTTGGTGCTTTACAATTTTTGTTTTACTTCAACTTCTGTGAATGTTTCAATCATGTCTCCTACCCGAATATCATTAAACCCATTTAGGCTTATACCGCATTCAAAATTTGTTGCAACTTCTTTCACATCGTCTTTGAAACGCTTCAGTGCCAATATGCTACCAGTATGCACAACTATTCCGTCGCGCAACACACGTGCCTTGTCTGAACGGTGGGCTTTTCCTTCTACAACGTATGCACCAGCAACCGTACCGACTTTAGAAATATGATACACTTCGCGGACTTCAACAGTTGCAGTAAAGACTTCTTTCTTGATTTTCTCAAGCATACCTTCCATGGCTGCCTTTACGTCATCAAGTGCATCGTAGATTACGGAATAGGTATTGATTTCCACTCCTTGTTGCTCGGCAAGTTTGCGGGCAGCAGTTGAAGGACGTACTTGGAAACCAATGATGATTGCATTGTTTGTTGTTGCGGCTGCCATCATGACGTCGTTTTCACTAATCTGTCCCACTCCCTTCATGATTACGTTCACTTGAATCTTTTCAGTAGAAAGTTTTATGAATGAGTCGGCAAGAGCTTCAACAGCGCCATCCGTGTCACCCTTTACAATAAGGTTAAGTTCATGGAATTCACCAAGAGCAATGCGATGACCTATTTCCTCAAGTGTCAGTCCTGTCTGAGTGCGCAGTCCTTGTTCTCTTTGCAGCTGATTTCGCTTGTTGGTTATTTCCTTTGCTTCCTGTTCTGTATCCATGATATGGAAACTATCGCCAGCAGTAGGGGCTCCATTCAGTCCGATAATGGTTACTGCTTGTGCAGGTTTGGCTTCATCAACGCGCTGATTACGCTCGTTGAACATTGCTCGTACTCTACCCCAATATGTTCCAGCAAGCACAATGTCGCCTTGATGCAGAGTACCGTTTGATACCAATACCGTACAAACATTACCTCTACCTTTTTCAAGTGATGACTCAATAACGCTACCTGTTGCCTTTCGATTCGGGTTGGCTTTCAGTTCAAGCATTTCTGCTTCGAGAAGCACTTTTTCGAGCAGTTCATTAACTCCTATGCCTTGTTTTGCGCTGATCTCCTGACATTGGTATTTTCCGCCCCATTCTTCCACTAATAAGTTCATCTGTGAAAGGTCTTCACGAATCTTGTCTGGATTTGCTCCAGGCTTGTCTATCTTATTGATAGCAAACACCATTGGCACGTTGGCTGCTTGAGCATGGGCAATTGCCTCGCGTGTGGTTGGCATCACGCTGTCATCGGCAGCAATGATGATAATTGCAATGTCGGTGACTTGAGCACCACGGGCACGCATGGCAGTAAATGCCTCATGACCAGGAGTGTCGAGGAATGTAATGTGTTCACCATTTTCCAACTTCACATTATATGCACCAATATGCTGAGTGATACCGCCAGCTTCACCTGCAATAACATGAGTTTTGCGGATATAGTCCAGCAGGGAAGTCTTTCCATGGTCAACATGACCCATAACCGTTACAATTGGAGCGCGAGTCACCAAATCATTTTCATCATCTTCCTCTTCAGTAATAGCCTGAGAGACCTCAGCACTAACATATTCTGTCTTGAAACCAAATTCATCAGCCACGATATTTATTGTCTCGGCATCAAGTCTCTGATTAATAGAAACCATGATTCCAATATTCATACATGTAGCTATAACTTTGGTGACTGGTACATTCATCATGTTTGCAAGTTCGTTGGCAGTTACGAACTCTGTCAGTTTCAAAACGCTGCTTTCAGCCCGTTCTTCAGCAAGTTCTTCCTGAAGACGTTCATAAACAGCATCGCGTTTTTCTCTACGATATTTTGCACCTTTTTTGTTTTGACCCTTGCTTGTCAGTCGTGCAAGAGTTTCTTTTACCTGACGTGCAACGTCTTCTTCGTTGACTTCTAAAGGCTTGAGTTGTTTTTTCTTTTTCTTCTTACCATTGATGCCGTCATGTTTCTTTTCGACGTTGCTCTTTTTTATTGCTTCATCAATATCAACGCGACCTTTGACAATACGGTTACGTTTTTTCTTTTCCGTATTTGCAGCTTGAGCCTGCTGGTTTTTCTCTTCGCGTTCCTTGCGTTTCTCTTCCTTCGACTTTTTCTTAGGGCGAGTGCTTTGGTTCATATTTTCCAGGTCTATCTTTCCTACCACATTGACAGACGGAGCTGGTGGCAACTTGGTTTCCATCTTACTGACAGGTAGTGTTACCACAGGCTTCACCTCTGCTCTATCTGGCTCAGCAGCAGTTTTTTCTTCTGCTTTGGCAGATTGTGGGTGGTGCTTATCCTGTACTTCTACTGACTCGGTAATCGCTGATCGAAGAGGCTTGGCGATTGTATCTGCCTTCTCTTCTTTAGGACTTTCCTGTTGAGGGGCAGATTCTTTTACCTCTTTCTTCTGTGCTTTTTTTGGCTTTTTTTCGAACTGTGCCAAATCAATCTTGCCAACTTCCTTCAGTTTCACAGGATCAGATGCCGATGGTGCAGCTTGTGCTTGGGCAGAAATCACTTCTACCTTACTTTCACGCTTCAGTTCTTCACGCTCTTCTTTTTCTTCTTTCTTCTTGTCAAGAATTTTATTAGCCTTGTTTTTCAAATCCTTGTCATTGCTGAAAGCTTTAATCAGAGCATCATACTGCTCATCGGAAATCTTGACATTTGGATTGGCCTCAACTTCACCAAGATTCTTTTTCTTTAGGAAATCAACTGCCGTTTGAAGTCCTATGTTCAGTTCTCTTAATGCTTTGTTTAACCTAACGCTCATTGATATTGATTATTATTATTTCTATTCTTATTCAAATTCAGACTTCAATACTCTTATCATGTTTTCAACGGTTTCCTCCTCAAGGTCGGCTCTTTCAATAAGCAGTTCGCGAGGGGCATTGATTACTTGTTTCGCCGTTTCCAGTCCAATAGCCTTAACCGCATCAATCACCCAACGGTCAATTTCATCATCAAACTCATCGAGATAGATATCCTCGTCGGCTTCATCTTCATCAATGTCGCGGAATACGTCAATCGTGTATTCTGTCAACATACTTGCCAGTTTAATGTTCTGTCCGCCACGACCAATAGCCAATGAAACCTCTTCTGGTCTCAGATACACTTCTGCCTTTCTGTTTTCTTCATCAATATTGATTGAAGAGATTTGAGCAGGACTTAATGCACGCTGGATATACAGTTTCAGGTTTGATGTGTAGTTGATTACGTCGATGTTTTCGTTGTTCAGTTCTCTTACTATACCATGTACACGACTACCTTTTACGCCCACACAAGCACCTACTGGGTCTATTCTGTCATCATAGCTTTCGACAGCCACCTTTGCTCTTTCACCAGGAATACGCGACACCTTTTTTATAGTAATCAGTCCATCATTGATTTCTGGCACTTCCTGCTCAAGCAGACGCTCAAGGAATACAGGGCTCACACGACTGACATAAATCTTAGGATTGTTATTGTCGTTTGTGATACTATGAACAACGGCACGCACAGTCTCACCCTTGCGATAGTTGTCGCTTGGTATCTGTTCACTTTTTGGCAGCATCAGTTCGTTGCCCTCGTCATCAACAAGCAGCACTTCACGTTTCCAAACCTGATAAACCTCACCGCTGATAATCTCGCCAACGCGTTCCTTGTACTTATTGTACAGATTATCGTGTTCCAGTTCCAAAATCTTTGATGCCAAAGTCTGACGCAGGGTTAAAATTGCTCGCCGTCCGAACTTTGAAAAATTAACCTCTTCACTCACGTCTTCGCCAATTTCATAGTCGGCTTCAATCTTCTGAGCATCGGCAAGCGAAATTTCTTTGTTTTCGTCTTTCACGGTTCCGTTCTCTACAACAACACGGTTGCGGTGAATTTCAAAGTCACCTTTTTCAGGATTCACGATAACATCAAAATTCTCATCACTGCCAAACATTTTAGCCAACACGCTGCGGAAACTGTCTTCCAAGACGCTTACCAAGGTGGTGCGGTCAATGTTTTTCGTTTCTTTAAATTCTGCAAAGGTCTCAATCATGCTTGTACCTTCACTTTTCTTAATAGCCATAATATTGATATTTTGTAATTTGCAATTTCAAGTTCAAACAGTAAAAGAATATTTTACGTATGCCACTCCATCCATGTTGAACACCTTATCAACATCCACCAGCACAGCCTTCTTCTTACCTTCAATTTTCTGTTTCTCTTGAACAGAAACTGTAAAATATCTGCCTTCCACAGATTTCAGAATGCCTTTGATCTTCTTTCCTTCAGCCATCACTTCAACCATTTTTCCCACATGGTTTTCATATTGCTGAACCACTTTGAATGGCTGGCCTATACCAGCACTGCCCACTTCAAGCTCAAAATCTTCCTTCTCCCTGTCTAAATGCTGCTCAATAAATTTGCTCAGAGCCACACAATCTTCAATCCATACCCCATCCTTGTGGTCAATCTCCACAACTATCTTTGAATCAGGAGTCACGTTCACATCAGTCAGGAAATAGTCATTTCCTTCCAACCATTCGTTTACCAGTTCTGTCACTAAATTCTTTTCAATCATATCACGTTATCTGTAGTGAGTAATTAGCACACATTTTTTTAAAATTCAAATAAAAATGAGAGGCTTTTGCAAGCCCCTCATTCCACTGAACGAGTGCAAAAGTAAGAAAAAACCTCGTTTTTTAATTAATAATTGACAATTGATAATTGATAATTATGTTTTTTTAAACAAAAACCGATACCGATACCTCAAAATTAACCCTTTTTAAAGATTAATAGTGTTCTTGTACTAAAGTCGCACCCTTTCCGTGATGCAACGGAGAAGGAAGGGGGAAGTAACGGAGAAGGTCTATAGGAATCACTGGGGTGGATTCTGGTTTGTCTAAACAATTAGCATCGCAAATCGAGGAAACTACTCACTTAACGTTAAGACTGGTTAATAATCTTTAATGCATAAAGAAAATTTCTAAAAATAGCTTCTGTGTTAGAGAAAAGTTGTAATTGCAGTTGTAAAATTTAAGGCTGTAAAAAATCGAATATATGAAGAAGTTTTATGATAGAGAACACGAAATATCCCGGTTGAAGGAGGTTCAGCGTCAGGCATACGATGACTGCTCTCGCTTTGTGGTACTGACTGGCAGAAGGCGTGTTGGGAAACCCAGCCTTGTATATAAGCTGATGCGGGAGACTGAAGCGGAGGCACTTGGTCTGTATTTCTTTGTTGGAAGAAAGATGGAATAGGTACTGGTACAGACTTTTGCCGAAGAAGTTCGGACAAAATTGGGCAAATTCGTTCCAGATGGTATCGGCACGATGCGCGGATTGATATAGTTGCGCCCTGGAAAGATGGTCCCGCCAACGCTTGATGGAATCGTTCCGTTACATACGTTTGGGTGGATGGTGGAAATCCGGAGGCAGAAACGGTAAGGGAAATCCGGACGACTTCGAGATAGACATTGTGGCAGAAACAATTGATGGCGAAGTGGAAGCGTATGAAGTGAAACGCAATACTCAGAAATATAATCCTGCTCGTCTGGCAGAGAAGGTATCCGAGATGCAACGCCACTATTTCAAAGGCAAAGATATACAAATGAAAGGCCTTTCCTTAAATGATATGGAGTTGTAGCTTATAGGTTATAGCTTATAGGTTAGTGGTTAGGGATAACCTCCTTATCTCTACCCTTTACTCACTCTTTACTCACAATTTACTCACTCCTATAGGGTAGCCATAGAGTGTAGTCTGTGTGAGCAAATTGTGAGTAAAGGGTAGTTATGTGGTAGTGAAAAAGTTGATAAAGCCTGGTTTTATCCTACAAGCGGAAAAGCCAGCAATGGACATTGCAGAAAAATGTTCTTTATTATATTTTATTTAGAGAGTGTCGAGATTCTTCATGTACGGCTTCCATGCTTCTGCCAGTGCCTCCTGCTGATTCTGTATCTTCAGGCGATTAGACAGTTCAAGGATGATGTCGTCTATGAGCTTGTAGTTGGTCAGAGGATTCCTTGTGTT